>JAUYBJ010000116.1 GCA_030693155.1 Methylococcales bacterium | reverse complement strand
CTATTTATGCGGTATTCAAGCTGGAATGCTTGAAGATAAAACACAAAACCAATCATTTTGCATTGCGTATCAGGCTCTTCATCAAGGCAAACCAGTTGGCTTATGAAGAATTGCAAAAATTAAGGGCTGCGTAACATCAGTGATTATCATAATAATCCTTATTTGACGTTGCCTGTCAATGCGTAACTTCTAATTGAAAGTTAAAAATCATAAGGATTTTCCTACGCAGGTTTTTGTTAAAGAGCGGGATAAAGAAAATAGCTACTAACGTTTACCAATCTGCTTACAAACAAATCAGCAAGGAAAAACGGCGTATAATTGCCTATTTTTATGAGGAAATATCATGAATATCATACAAACATTGACTGAAGCATTGAGTTTGTTCAAAAAACTGCTCAGTGATTTAAGTGGCAAGCGTAGTTTAGTGTCTTTGCTGGTATTGGCTTTTGCTGTGTCATTAGGTGCAGGTTTTATACTTTATATTATTGACCCTAATGTTCACTCACTCACTGACCGATGCTATCTGGTCGGCATGGGTGACGATGACTCATGTGGGTTTTGGTGATGTGGTGCCGACCTCGTTTTTGGGGCGTTTGTTTTCAGCGGGATTAATTTTGTGTTGACTGGCGATATTTTCTTTATGCACTGCTATATTGTCCGCCTCGTTGATAGGTAAAAATATGGATTTTCTGGGGAGTAATGTGCGCCAGCTTGAGCAGGAAACCAACCGTATTGAAGCCGATGACGATAAAATACTGCGTGAATTAGCCAGACTGCATGAGCGTATGGACAGCTTGGAAAAACAACTACTTGATAAAAAACAATGACACACACCATAAAATTTTGGGCAGTCGTACCTGCCGCTGGAGTCGGTAAACGCATGAATGCCGACCGCCCAAAGCAATACCTTGATTTAGCGGGTAAAACCGTGATTGAACATACTTTATTGCGCTTGTTGCAAGCCGAGGTGTTTACCGCCGTTGCGGTGGCTATTTCGGAAGAAGATCCGTATTGGGCAGAGCTGGACGTTGCCCGTCATGAACAGATTATTCGCGCTAAAGGCGGTAAAGAACGCGCTGATTCGGTGTTGTCTGGCTTACATTCGATACGCGACCATGCGCATGATGATGATTGGGTGTTGGTGCATGATGCGGCGAGACCGTGTATTACGCCTAGTGATATTCACCATTTGATTGATTCGCTAGTCGATGATGATGTGGGCGGTATTCTGGCGTTACCGTGCGCGGATACTTTGAAAAGTCTGAAGGGTCATAATATTCTCGGTACACTGGATCGCAGTCATATCTGGCGGGCATTAACGCCGCAAATGTTCCGTTATGCCAGTTTAAAAACGGCGTTGGAACAGGCTGTGGGTAATCCTGCGATTACCGATGAAGCCAGTGCCTTGGAACTACAAGGCAAGCAACCAAAAATTGTCGAAGGTCGTCCTGATAATATTAAAATCACGCGCCCCGAAGACTTGGCATTAGCACATTTTTTTATGGAGCAACAATGATTAGAGTAGGTCAGGGTTACGATGTCCACCGTTTTTGTGACGGGGATTTTATTATTTTAGGCGGCGTTAAAATCCCCTATCAACAAGGTTTGGAAGCCCATTCCGATGGCGATGTGGTGTTGCACGCGTTGAGTGACGCGCTGTTAGGTGCGGCAGCATTAGGCGATATAGGCAAGCATTTTCCTGATACTGATCCTGCGTTTAAAGGGGCGGACAGTCGAGTGTTATTACGTCATGTGTATAAAGTGGTGCAGGAGAAAGGTTATAAGCTGGTGAATGCCGATATAACCATCATTGCGCAAGCCCCGAAAATGTCGCCACACACTGATGCAATGTGTTTTCATATTGCGACTGATTTAAAAGTCGCGCTGGATTGTATTAATGTCAAAGCCACCACCACCGAAAAACTGGGTTTTGAAGGACGCAAAGAAGGCATTGCGGTACAGGCGATTGTGTTGCTTGAAAAATGAGTAATATAGAGCTGCCTGTATGGGCTACTGTTTATGGTGCGCCGTCTGGACAAGGTAAAATTCGCACCGTTCCCGACGATTTTATGGTTATCGAAAATCTGGCATTTGAGCCATCGGGCGCGGGTGAACACGCTTTTTTATGTATCGAAAAAACGGGTGAAAATACCGATTATGTGGCACGGCAACTGGCTAAATTTGCGGGTGTCAGACAGCGTGATGTCAGCTATGCGGGCTTAAAAGACCGCCACGCAGTGACCACGCAATGGTTCAGTGTGTGGTTGCCTGGAAAGGCAGATCCCGACTGGCGTGAAGTTGAAACCGACAATATCAAAGTGTTGCACACGGTGCGTCATGCGCGAAAATTAAAACGCGGTGTGTTGTCGGGCAACAGTTTTAAATTGCTTATTCGTGATTGGCAAGGCGACAGAGAACAAACCGAACAGCAACTTAACGCGATAAAAGAGGGCGGTATCGCCAATTATTACGGTGAACAGCGGTTCGGTCATGCGGGGCATAATATCAATAAAGCCTTGGCGTTATTTGCAGGCGCAAAAGTCGGGCGTGAACAACGCAGTATCTATTTATCTGCCGCGCGTTCGTATGTGTTCAATCAGATTCTTGCCGCGCGGGTCACCGACAAAACGTGGAATCAGGCACAAGCCGGTGATTATTATGTGTTTGATTTAGGGCATAGTTTTTTTAAAACCGAACAGATTGATGAGGACATTATCCGCCGTCTTGCCTCGAAAGAAATTCATCCTACGGGACTGTTATGGGGCAAAGGCAATGCGGAATTATCATCTGTTGAGCAAGCAGTGATTGCTGAACATCAAGCGCTTGCCGATGGTTTGCTTGCCTGTGGTTTAGAGCAGAACCGACGCGCCTTGCGCATTAATGTCTCTGATTTAGCGTGGCAGTTTGTTGATGATACGATGTTAAGCCTTAGCTTTACTTTGCCAGTGGGCAGTTATGCGACGGCGGTATTGCGAGAAATTATTAACATCAATGCCTAAATGAAAAACTTATTATCGTTATTCCGCTTAATGCGTCGTTTTCCGCTGTTATCGCTACTGATATTAATCATCTCCGTCAGTGGGTACATTTTTCAATCGCGCAATAATTTACTGTACCAAGGCGAACCAAAAGCAACCAGCTGGAGTATGAATACCTGGTTTCGTACCTTGCGCAATCACGGTTTTATTGTTGGTTATTCCGATGTACGCGGTAATCCGTTGTGGGTGGAATACGCGCTGCATCCTGTTGATGAAAGCGTTGCTTCATTGCCTCGCCCCAGTAAATTTACCAAAGATTGGCGGGCGATTAACCGTATTGACCATAACAGCTACACCAAAAGCGGTTATGATCGCGGTCATAATGCACCCAACTATGCGATGAGTCATCTTTATGGCAAAGACGGGCAGAGTGACAGCTTTTTAATGACCAATATCAGCCCGCAAAAACCGCGTTTAAACCAGCAATTCTGGCGGCGACTGGAAGAAACGGAAATTAAAAATTTCACCAAATTGGCGGATAAAGTCTGGGTAATTACAGGGCCTGTGTTTACGGGTTCAACGGAACGTTTATCCAGTTCGTGGCGGGTAGAAATTCCCGATGCGTTTTATAAAATGTATATTACCGAAGCCAAGCCCAATCAACCCTCTAAAGTGCTGGCGTTTATCGTGCCGCAAACTATTAAAGGCAATGAATCGTTAAGCCAGTTTGTCACCAGTATTGATACTATCGAAGCGCAAACGGGCTTGGATTTTTTCAGTGATTTAGACGATGTGATTGAAGACCGATTAGAAGCATCTGTCGAACCGCAAGCGTGGGATTTGCAAGCGGTCAGTAATGCACTTTACCGTTATTAACAGGAAAAAATATCATGAGCGCGGAAATTATAAGCAACAGTGACGGTATTGTGACTGTCAGAATTTCAGGAATATTCAGCTATCCAGACCAGATTGCCTTGCAAAACGAAATGGTTAATGTGGTTTCAATACCCAATAAACTCAGTATTCTTACTATTTATGAAGATTTTGAGGGCTGGAGTCATGACGACAGATGGGAAGATGTGTCGTTTCAGGAAAAAAGCGATCCGTACATCAACAAAATGGCGATAGTGGGCGCAGAACAATGGCGCGAACTGGCATTGATGTTGGTTAGTGCGGGGTTTCGGAGTTTTCCTGTCGCGTATTTTGAAACCGCCGAACTGGACAAGGCGCAAGCGTGGCTGAGTGCAACATGACGCTCAGTGTCATTATTATCACCAAAAATGAATCAACCCATATCGGCGGCTGTTTGCAATCGGTCGCGTGGGCGGATGAAATTATTGTTCTGGATTCGGGCAGCGTTGATAACACAGTAGACTTGTGCCGCGTTGTGACCGATAAAGTCTACAGCACCGACTGGCAGGGCTTTGGCATTCAAAAGCAACGCGCGTTAGACAAGGCGACAGGCGATTGGGTGTTATCCATTGATGCCGATGAGATCGTCACGCCTGAATTAAAAGCAGAAATTCAACAAGCCATGCAGGCCAGCGACATGAACGGTTTTGAAATTCCACGCTTATCGAATTATTGTGGGCGAGCGATGCGGCATGGTGGATGGTTTCCTGATTATGTATTGCGTTTGTTTCGCCGTGAGTTTGGGGAATTTACTAATCATGTAGTGCATGAGCGCGTGTTGGTGGACGGTCATATCGGGCGATTACATACGCCGTTTCTACATGATGCCTTTGTCGATTTTGAAGAAGTGCTGCACAAGGTGAATAATTATTCCACCTTGGGCGCGACTGTCTTGTATGAAAGAGGTGTGCGGTCTTCCTTGCCTAAAGCGATCATGAAAGGCGTGTGGACGTTTATTCGCACCTATTTTTTAAAAGCGGCGTTTCTGGATGGGCAGCAAGGTTTGATGTTAGCCATTTCCAATGCCGAAGGCGCGTATTATAAATATGTTAAATTGTGGGCATTGCAGCATTTAAAATGAAATTAACAGGTATCGTTCCAATGCTCCAGCGTTGGAATGCCGCCGTAGACGCTCCAGCGTCTTCATGAGTTTTAGAGTCGCAACGCTGGAGCGTTGGGGGCTATAAAGTGTCAACATACGAAAAATGAAATTAATCTCGGTTATCGTCACCACTTACAATTGGGCGGACGCCTTGCGCTTGTGCTTGCTCGGTCTCTACGCACAAACAGACACCCAGTTTGAAATTATCATTGCCGATGATGGTTCTCGCGCTGATAATCTGGCATTAACGCAAAGTTACACGCAAAATAGTCCTGTGCCTGTGCCTGTGCCTGTGCATTACGTCTATCATGAAGATCAAGGGTTTCGTGCAGGTACAATACGCAATAAAGCGGTCGCTAAAAGTCAGGGCGAGTATTTATTATTTCTGGATGGCGACTGCATTACCCGCCCTGATTTTATCGCTACGCATCGACGGTTAGCCGAAGCAGGGTATTTTGTCGCAGGTAATCGAGTGTTATTAAGCCAAGATTTTACGCAGGAAGTAATGGCACAATCGCTGTTACTGCATAAAAAACCCGCGTGTTATTTTCTTAAATTGCGTTTACAGAGCAAAATTAACCGTACCCTGCCATTTTTAAAACTGCCGTTAGGCGGGTTAAGAAAAATCCAGCCGCACAAATGGCAAAAAGCCATGACCTGTAATCTAGCCATCTGGCGCGAGGATTTTTTGCAGGTTAATGGCTTTGATGAACTGTTTGAAGGCTGGGGTTATGAAGATTCCGATTTGGTTATCCGCTTGATTCATAAAGGTGTGCGCCGTAAAGAAGGGCGATTTGCCGTGCCTGTGTTGCATTGCTGGCATAGTCATAATGACCGCAGTCAACACGATGCCAATTATGCCCGTTTAATGGAACGCTTGGCGGATACCGATTTTATGGTCGCTGAAAAAGGCGTTTCTCAGTATTTTTGATAGTTGTTTATAGGGCATCTCGAAAAACCCATAGTCATGGGATAATGCGGCAAGAGCTTGCGCTGTATCCGTCTGGAGCGAGCCACCTTGCAACTTAACTGGAAGGCAGCCACCTATAATCTGCGACGCTAATGCAGTTTGAAAACGTGTGAAATCCTCGCCTTTTAGCGGCCAAGATCCACCTGAAATCACCTGAAAAAGTAATTTTAGGTAAAAAAGCTCTCTTACGAGAGTAAAACACAAATAATTAAGATTTTTCGTGCCGATTTACTACCATCAGCAAGCGTTTAAATTATTTAGGTGGTATTTCGAGATGCTCGTTGGTGTTTAAAAACACCAAAACAAATCTGTACCAGATTGCGCGTAGCTGCGCAGAGTGAGGGTATTTTACTTTATCTTTCTTGGTTAGTTGTTCATATTGGGCTTTATGTCAGGGTGATAGCGGGTTGAGCTTACAGTACGATAGGATGGGCTTCCTTACGTCAGCCCGTCCTATGGCGATTTTATTTATCGACAAATAATATGAAACATTACCTAATGCAAGATATTCAATTTATTAATCAGGAATAAGCTATGTTTGAAGATTTACGCGACCTCTATCAAGAGGTGATTTTTGACCACAACCGTAACCCGCGCAATTTTCGGGTGATGGAGTGTGCTGACCGACAAGTGGAGGGTTTTAATCCTTTATGCGGCGACCGTTTGACGCTGTTTTTAAAAATGAATGGCGATATGATTGAAGATGCCAGTTTTCAGGGTTCTGGGTGTGCTATTTCTACCGCTTCGGTGTCGTTGATGACGGAGATTGTGAAAGGTAAAACTGAAGCGGAAGCGGAGGCGTTATTTAAGCTATTTCATGAAATGACTACGGGCAAAGAAGAGCATATTAATCTGGAAGCGGTGGGTAAACTTGCCGTGTTGGCGGGGGTGCGTGAGTATCCTGCGCGGGTGAAATGTGCGACTTTGGCTTGGCATACGTTGGATGCGGCGTTAAAAAATGAGCAACAATCTATTTCTACGGAGTAGAATTTTGTTGTCGGCTGGCATTTAGATTGTTTGCTTTGTGTTGGTCTTGTCTTTTGAATTCAGCAATGTGAGAGGTGGATAATGAAACGGCGACAATTTTTTGCAATGCTTATTGCCATTGCAGGTATGACAGCGTGTGCGAGTAATCCTGTGGTCAGCGCGGAGCAGATAGTCGCGCCGCCTTATTTACCCGTTACATTGAGTGTAGTCAGTGATAATCAGGGTAAGTTACCCGAATTTCCGCTGAATACGGATTCTTTGCATTACCGCGCCTACATTCAGGCGACGCAGAATGACCGTTATCGCTTGCGGGTGGTGAATAACAGTAACCAGCGGGTCGGTCTAGTGATTGCGGTTGATGGGCGTAATATTGTCAGCGGTCAGCAATCATGGCTGGCTAATAATGAGCGAATGTATGTGTTGAATCCGCACGATAGCGGCGATTATGAAGGCTGGCGGACAGGTACAAATCAAACTAATCGCTTTTATTTTACTAAGGCAGTCAATTCTTACGCCGCCGCGTGGGGCGATAATTCGGCAATGGGAGTGATTGCGATGGCGGTGTATGCTGAGCGTCCGCGTCCTGTCATGCTGAATAAACAGGATGTGATGAGTAGTCGTTCTGCGGCTGAATCAGAAGCCGCGCCTGCACCTGCTGCGGGTACGGGGTTTGGCGAAAGCACTTATTATCCCAGTACCACCGTGTCGTTTGAACCGAATGCTGAGCCGATGGAAAAGCTAGTTTTCAAGTATGAATGGCGTCAGACTTTGTGCCGTAAGGGCATTGTGCGAGATTGCGCTTATAACAAAGGCAATAGCGGTAATCGAATGTGGCAGGAAGAGGGTTTTGCTCCGCCACCGCCTACGCGCTAGGTTTTAAGTGCGATAACCTGTATTACAAGACCTGCGAGATTTTAAAAACCTCGCAGGTCTCACTTTTAAAGTGGCAATAATCAGGCGTACAAAATGCAGCATTATTGTTGTCTGGTTTTAAGTTCTACACCAGCTCCGACTACGATACCTACGCTGTAGCACAATAAATCACTCCATAAAAATCCGTAGCCCAGTATTAATCCTGCCAGTCGGTTGTGCCGAATGTCATCCAGCCACGGGGCGCGGTACAGTTGGCTGAATTCTATGAAAAATGCAAATGCCAAGGCGATAACGGCAATTTTTTTAGTCGGGTAACTCGGAAACAGAAAACCTGTTGTTAAGAAGACCTCTAATGCCCACAGGGTATCACCCGCATAAGTGGCAATAAATAGCGGTAAATGTGTTGCATAGTGCCGCGAACCCAAGCCTAATCCGATGACTAGTACATCAAACCTTTAAAAGATAGGATAATAAGAGCCTTACTAAATGACAGAGAGAGAATATCATTCGTACCATCCCAATTATTAAACTGACTGATGAACAAAAACAGCATCTGGAAGAAATCACCCGTAGTCGTTGAATGCGCCACGGCTTGGTTCAAAGAGCGAAGATTGTCTTGCTTGCCCATGCAGGTCATAAAAATACGGAGATTAGTCG
>JAUYBJ010000259.1 GCA_030693155.1 Methylococcales bacterium | reverse complement strand
TTCTTCATCCGTATAAATAGGTGTCCGCCCTGAACGTGGCATATCTTCTAACCCAACGATACCTTGACGTTCAAAACGATCCAGCCAAATACTGATCGTATCTCTATCAACCTCAAATATGTCTTGTAACTTTGCTATCGCGTAACCTTTGCTACTGAGTAAAATAGCATGAGCGCGTTGGCGAACCCTAAAATTCAGATGGCTCGCATACATCTGATTGAGCTGCTCTTTAATCTCTTCTGATATAGTTTTTACAAATTTTAGTCGTGCCATCGGTTCTGCTGAAAATGATGTTGTTATACCTGATTATTTTTGTTTAACTACTTATCAAGGTTAGCCACACGCATATAAACATCGTGCATAGGATTGTTAAACTTGGCTATGGATTCCAGCGTATCAAGCGCGTCAGTAATGGCGTTTCGATTGCAACCTATCCCAGTGAGTTTGAATAGCTCATGACTCAAATACTCTTTATAGCCACTCGACTTTAATGCCATAACCGCCTTTCCAACAATGCAGGTATAACCGTTTTTGTTTTGGCAATGAAAGAGCGCGTTTAATTGTCCGATTTCAATTAACAAGGTGGCTTGTGATTTACGTTTGCCGTTGTTGTCGAATAGGTCAATGCGTGTCTTTATGCCGTCTTGAGTTGGATCTATGGCAGTTGATAAGTCAATACTTGGCTTTGGTTTTTCAAGTTCGTTGTTGGTGTTCACGTCCACATCGGGATTGATAGCCGCGCCACTTTCGACAATGACGGTATTGGTTTCTGGAATTTCAACATGACTGGAATCTAAGCCATCTTTAACCTTTTTAGGTTTACCGCGTTTTTTAGGTGTTTCATTTTGCGGGTCATGAGTTTTAGGCGTAGTTTGCTTACCTGATTTTTTAGGTGTACTACTATCGGTGGCGCGTGAATTCACATCATCCATTTTAGGATTATCCGTAGGTAAATCACTCTCGAACAGGTCAGAGTTAATTAATGGGCGATTCATAGCGCACCCCTTGTATTGATATGGTCGTTCCAATCATGCCCAACAGTCGGGGGTAAAATGTATTTGCCATTGATTGCCAATGCCGCCGCCCGTGCCGCTGTTTGCCCTGTACCTGATACGTCATTATCACCCGCGATAATAATCTCAGCCGTTGGGTTCTTTGCCCTGACAATACGCGCCACATGGATTAAGTTACCCGCATCGTAGGCAATGAATACTTGATTGCCTGTCGATTCATAGAGACTAGCGGCGGTAGCGAAACCCTCAGCGATTAATATCGTGCTGGTTTTCTTGCCAATCCACCAAAAACACGCCTTTTTCTGTCCACCTGATAAAAACCGTTTTTCACCATCGGGGGCTATGAACTGCACGTTTACCAGCAGTCCATCTTCGTTATAAAGCGGTAGAATCAGAACACCTGTTAAGCCAGTAGAACCGCCTGTTTTCGTGCCGTGTGCCTTGATATTCTTACGGATTAAGTAAGTCATACAGGCGTAAACAGTATCGGCACAAATAGCGTTATCCATGAACCTACGCGCTTTTCGTGCCGCTTTCGCCTGTGCTTCTACTTTGTCACGTTCACGCACTGCACGGTCACGTTCGCATTGTTCGGCAAAGGCTTTGCGTTCTTCTGCGCTGTAAGGGGTGGCGCGTTCAGCTTGCCAGACTTCATAAAGTCCTGTGCTGTAATCCATGAACCAGCCGCCGCGCCCGTCTTCAAATAACAGACACCGCGCCGCCTTGTTGGTTTTGGGCTTATTGAGTCCAGCAAAATGTATTATCTTGCCTGTGGTGATGGTGTCGGGTGGAACAAGTCCAGCCGCTCTCATTGCGTCTTTAAATTCTTCTGTACACATGGCTATTCCTTAAGGAATAAGCCGTGACTTGCCTGTTAATCAACCACAGAAACGCCGCACGACTTAATTTTGTAAGTGTGTGAGTTATTGGTTTTGCTCGATTTGAGCTGGGGTGTTGAGTTGTTGGGCGGAATTATTCTGCGGCATGGTGTGTTCCTTGTGAATTTGAAGGGACACCGCTTGATTCTCTCAAAAATCGGGCGGTGAACGTTATAGTCGGGTTGACAGACACGGCACAAGAACCATGCGAGCAGAAGCTCCCCGAAAATAACGCGCACCATAGATTATTTTTGCATTTGAGAACGCAATCCATGAGTAGACGCGCTTTAACTGGCATCTTGTGTTTTTGACGGCTGTCAAACCGTACTGCTACATGAGGTAACAGTGCGGACAGGATAATCACCAACGTCTTAGCGGTCAAGCGGTTATTTGCTAACGCGCCATTGCTCACATGGTCGAATTTTTGACCATCTAAATTAAGCATAATCATTGTGTGCCGCCTAGCTTAGCAATGAGTTCCATAATGTCATCAACGCGCCATGCAACGGTACGTTCGCCCAACCTATATGGGGCAGGAAACACACCATCATGCACACGTTTTAAAAACGTAGATTTGCCGATAGGAATTATTGCGGGAATGCCTTTTTTCTTATCACCTACAATGTCAACAAGCCGCATAAAACCAGCGGATGGCAATTGGTGAATAGGTGGTAGATTGATTTTTAACGCGGTGGATTTTACGCCTATGGGCGTTACTTTATTCATTAGCAGAACTCTTTGTTGTTAGTAAGACGTAAAGAGTACGCTAGAGAGTTACGGGGTTTTTGCAGGGTTTTCTTGAAAAAACCTTTATTAGATGTTGATGTCATTGTCTGAGTCTCTGTGTAAAAGTGACTACAGATTGCCGCAATTGTGGCGCGGATAACAGCGGGGTGGGTTACAGAAAACCTACCCACATAAAACGACTAACAGGGGGTAGGGTTATCGGGTGGTTATTCATCAAAGCCAGTAATAACAAGGCTTTCAATGGTGGGTGGGGTTACTTATGGTGTCTTAGTTGCGCCGCCTTTATCGTTCCAATTGGCTACCTTAAAACATTCATTAATGCCAGTCTTGTTAATTTTCCCCTCATGAATTAAGCCTAACTCTAAATATCGACTTTCGAGCCAGCTTTCTATTGCGCTCTTTACGGACTTACCCGCCAACAAATTACTATCTTCCATTGCCAGCCATACATTAACCGCCGCCGCTAACTTTGCAGAATATCTAGGATGGTCTTTATTTAGGTAATCTGGATCACTTGATGTTTCTGCAAAGAAAAAATTCTCCTTAAAATTTCGACTGAATAACCATGCTTTTAAATCATCAGTATCAATAGTGGTTTCATCCCAGTTTGGAAGTGGCTCAGTTCGACCACCAAACTCGATTTCATCAACGCATAAAGGGTAATAGCTCATATTTGATTTAAGTTTATTGTTGCCTATGCTGTTAATGATTGAATGAAAAACAGCCTCAAAATGCTCTGGTTTTTTCGTTTCCGTATCAGATAAAGCGTATTGTAGTTCTGTCGGGTCTTCATTAATAATCAGCAAAGCTGCTTGAATAACTGTAAGGTTATCGGCTAATTTCCAGTAATTACTTGGTTCAGGCATTAAAAATACTCCATTAAAATATAATCATTACGAAAGGGAATAACTGGAAACGGTGTAATGACTACCGCTTATCACCCGTTAAAGCTATCCAGTTAAATGCGTGTACTTTGATTACAGTATCTGCATAAACGAAAGTTCTGCGTCATTATTGAACGCTTGAATTGCATCAACCTTGTTTCTAAGTATTAATTCAATGGTTTTGTTTGAGCAATTGCCGCGCCTTATCCAGATAACTTTAGGTGGGTGCCCAAACAACGCGCTTTTATCGTAAAAGTCAGAATCTTTACTAATCAATACATAGCCGTTTGCTTTTGCGTATTCCCAGACAACGTTATCAGATTCGCCACCTAAGCCAATACGGTCAACGTGCTTTGAATCGGGAAAAACGTCATTGAGATTTACGGCTAACTTAGGCGATAGGTTTTCATCAAATAACAACTTCATGCGCTAATAATCCTAGAGTGTTTCTCACGATCAGCGGCATAGGCAAAACAGGCTTGAATATCCTCCTTAGTCAGATAATCAAAGTCTTCGAGTATTTCGTCTTGTGTCATCCCAGAAGCAAAATATTCGAGAATGTCATAAACAGTGATACGCAAGCCTCTTATACAGGGCTTGCCACCTCTTTTTCCCGCTTCTATGGTGATAATGTCTTGATAGGTGGTCATGATGTTATTCCTGTTTGGTTAGTGGGTGGCGCGTAGCCGTGTGTTATACGCCTATCAATAATTATGCGCTTAATCGCACTGATAACAACTTAGGCACTTTTACCAAACGGGATAATCACCGCGCCCGCTTTCAAGCTATCCAGATAATCAGCCCATGTTTGCATCATGTTATGGCGGTCGTCTAGGTGTGTCGTGCGATTATAGGCGCGTCCGTTTGCATCCCTTACCGCGTGTGCCAATTGATGTTCAAAAAACTTGTATTCGATTTTAAGCCGCTCTTCAATCATGGTTCTAGCCATTGCTCTAAAGCCGTGTATTGTCATCACTTCCTTACTAAATCCCATGCTACGCAATGCCACCAACAAAGCCATATCACTAATGGCGCGTGAACCGTTAGGCGTTCGCTCATTAGGAAACACAAAACGCCCTTTACCTGTCAGTGGGTACAAGTTGGTTAATATCTCAATGGCTTGTGTGGATAAGGGGACAATATGCTGGGTGTTAGTCTTAGTCACTAAATACCGCCATTCTTTAGTTTCAAGGCTTATGTGTTCCCATTCTGCATTATATAACTCACTGGGACGGACAAAGACTAAATGGGCAAGCTGTAGAGCTGATTTAACAACAAATGAACCGCTATAGTTATCAATGGCGCGTAGAAGTTTAGCTGCTTCCAAGGGTTCAGTGATAGCGGCAAAGTGTCCACCGTTGATAGGTGATAATGCACCTTTTAGTGAGGGTGTAATATCCAATTCAGCCCTATCCGTAGCGACTGCATATCTGAATATCTGCCCACAGGTTTGTAAGGCTTTGTGCGCTGTCTGTATGGAACGCGATTCTATACGCCTAAGTGCTATCAATAATTCCGATGGTTTAATTTCACTGATAACCCTATCACCTAACCACGGGAATAAATCACGCTCTAGCATATTGATAACGCGATTTTTATAGTTTTCTGATTTGCTGGCTAAATGCTTGCCATACCACTCTAAGGCTATCGCTTTAAAACAATTCTCAGTATTCGCTATTTTCTTAATCTTACGGTCAAGCATAGGATCAATGCCTTTGGCTAACAACGTTCTCGCATTATCCCTGTCTTCACGCGCCATTTTTAATGAGGTATCAGGATAAACGCCAATAGGCAGTAATTTTTCCTTACCAGCAAAGCGATATTTGAGACGAAAGTATTTAGAGCCGTTAGTATTAACCAGTAAGTACATACTCTTTTCATCGGTTATTTTGTAAGGCTTGTTTTGTGGTTTTGCGTTCTTTATGGCGGTGTCTGTTAGTGGCATTGGGGGTATCTCTATTTGGCTTATGGAATATACCCCCGTTTATACCCCCTAGATACCCCGATAGTCAATAGTTCTTATGAGAACTCACTAGACAATAAAAAACCCGCTAAGTCATATAACTTGCGGGTTTTAAATGCTCTTTAGAACTTGCTAGAACCTTATATGGTGTCCCCGATAGGAATCGAACCTACAACCTGCCCCTTAGGAGGGGGCTGCGCTATCCAGTTGCGCCACGAGGACTTTATGCGGATGGTATAAATCTGCGCGGTGTTTAAAACCTCGCAGGTTTTAATTAAGCTGATTTCTTAACTGTGGGCGTGTTGAACAGCAGGGAAGCAAAAAGCTGCTTTAATCACTCTGGCTAGAATGATTAAAGAAGCCTCCTGCTTCCTGTGTTTTGCGTTGCGGCGGTAGTGGTTTTTATCAGCAAATACGCAGGCTTTGTTAAATTGCCGTGCGAATTTGGCGACGGGGTTTTGCAGGGTTGCTGGTTCGGGCAACTGCGGATTTTTACGTTTTTTCATGGTTAGCTCTTATAATAGGAGTGGAATGTTGTGTGATGATTGTCAGTGCTTTGAAAAACTGGCAATCATGGTGTGATTAACACGCGGTAATTATAGCACTGGCTTAGAGTAGAAAAACTTGTGAAATTTAAAAAAGATTTTGATGTGATTGTGGTGGGTGGCGGTCATGCGGGTACGGAAGCGGCATTGGCGGCGGCGCGTAGTGGCGCGAAGACCTTGTTGTTGACGCAGAATATCGACACCTTGGGGCAAATGAGTTGTAACCCTGCGATAGGCGGTATCGGCAAAGGGCATTTGGTGAAAGAGATTGATGCCTTGGGCGGTGTCATGGCAAAGGCGATTGATGTGGGCGGGATTCAGTTTCGCACCTTGAATGCCAGTAAAGGCCCAGCGGTACGCGCGACGCGTGCGCAAGCCGATAGACAGCTTTATAAACAGGCGGTTAGATGGACGTTGGAAAATCAGCCTAATTTGTCATTGTTTCAGCAAACAGTGAGCGATTTGATTGTTGAAGGCACGAAAATTGTCGGCGTGAAAACGCAAATGGGCTTGGATTTTTCGGCGCGAGCGGTGGTGTTGACCGCTGGGACGTTTTTGGCGGGTAAAATTCATATCGGTCTGGAAAATTACAGCGGCGGTCGAGCAGGGGATTCGGCTTCGGTTGCCTTGGCTGAACGTTTGCGTGAATTGCCGTTTCGTATCGACCGTTTAAAAACAGGTACGCCGCCGCGTATTGATGGACGCACGATTGATTTTAGCCGTTTGGCAGAACAGCACGGCGATACGCCTGTGCCTGTGTTTTCTTTTATGGGCAATCGCGCTCAGCATCCACGGCAGATTCCTTGCCATATCACACGCACCAATGAAAGAACGCACGATATTATTCGTGCAGGTTTGGATCGGTCGCCGTTGTATTCTGGGATGATTGAAGGCATTGGCCCGCGTTATTGTCCGTCGATTGAAGATAAAATTGTGCGTTTTGCCGACCGTGATTCGCATCAGATTTTTATCGAACCCGAAGGCTTGAACACGCACGAAATTTATCCGAATGGTATTTCCACCAGTTTGCCGTTTGATGTGCAATATAACCTCGTGCGCTCGATGGAAGGCTTTGAAAATGCAGAAATTTTGCGCCCAGGTTATGCGATTGAATATGATTTTTTTGATCCGCGTGATTTAAAAATGTCGCTGGAAACCAAGCATTTAGACGGTTTATTTTTTGCGGGACAAATCAACGGCACGACAGGTTATGAAGAAGCGGCGGCGCAAGGGTTGATTGCGGGTTTGAATGCTTCGCGTTTGGTGCAGGGTTTAGAGAGCTGGTGTCCTGCGCGGGATGAAGCCTATATCGGCGTGATGATTGATGATTTAATCACGCGCGGTACGCAAGAGCCGTATCGAATGTTTACCAGCCGTGCGGAATACCGTTTGTTGTTACGCGAAGATAATGCCGATTTGCGTCTGACCGAAAAAGGGCGTGAACTAGGTTTAGTCGATGATGAACGCTGGCAGTCGTTTGAAACTAAACGCGCGGCTATTGGTGAATTACAAGACACGCTCAAGAAAAAATGGATACGCGCGGGCACGCATGAAGCCCAGCAGGTGGAGCATTATTGGGGCAAACCGCTGTTGAAAGAAGCCAGTTTGACGGAATTATTGCGCCGTCCAGAAGTGGATATTCAGCATTTGTTATCGTTTTTGGAAGACAGCGACACGGTAGATGATGCGGTTGCGGAACAGGTGGAAATTCAATCGAAATACGCAGGTTATCTGGTCAGACAACAAACCGATATTGATAAAGCCCTGAAATATGACCATTTGAAATTACCCGACGATTTTATGTATGGCGAAGTGTCGGGTTTATCGAATGAATTGGTGGAAAAATTGAACCGCCAACGCCCTGAAACGCTAGGGCAAGCCTCACGGATGCAGGGTATGACTCCTGCCGCTATTTCCTTATTGTTAGTTTATTTGAAGAAGAAATCTGCCTGATGGAAGCCTGTCGTAATATTTTAGAATCGGGTTTAAGCGCGTTAAACCTGCCGCACACCCCTGAACAAACCGAGCAATTGCTGGCTTTTATCAAGCTGATTGCGAAGTGGAATAAAGCCTATAACCTGACTGCGGTGCGTAATAATGAGGATATGGCGCGGCTGCATATTCTCGATAGCTTGGCGATTTTGCCGCATATCGAAGGCAAGCGCGTGATTGACATCGGCACGGGTGCGGGACTTCCCGGCATTCCGTTGGCGATTTTCATGCCTGAGGTGGAGTCTGTATTGCTGGACAGTAATGCGAAAAAAACCCGTTTTGTGCAGCAGGTTATTCTGGAATTAAAACTGAAAAACGTCAGTGTGCTGCACACTCGTGTAGAGGATTATCAGCCTGAATTGGGTTTTGATACCGTGACCATGCGGGCGTTTGCCAGCTTGCCTGATATTATGAAACTGACCGCGCATTTGCTCAGTGCTAACGGGGTGTTATTGGCGATGAAAGGGCAGATTCCAGAGGCGGAATTGGCTGAGATTGATGCGCAAACAACGCTGATAAAAATTAATGTGCCTGAGGTGGAAGCGGAGCGGTGTTTGGTGCGGATAGCTAGATAAAATGTAGGTTGGGCTGCCGCTTTTTGGCAACCCAACTAGCATATTTTGTTGGGTTGGCTTATCGCCAGCCCAACCTACGATTTAAAGGCTAATTTCATCAAAACTACGCACTTGCGGATGGTCGGTTTGGGTGTCAAATTCGCCGTCTCTGGTCAGTTGTACGGTGGCAAAATCGGCGGCTTTGGCGGCATCCAGTTCTTCTTTTATATCGGATAAAAATAACAGTTGTTCGGCGGGTAAGCCTATCGTTTCGGCGATACGCTGATAGGATTCGACTTGTTGTTTGCCGCCGATGTGAGTATCAAAATAACCTGAAAACAACGGCGTTAAATCACCTTGTTCGGTATGGGCAAACAGTAGTTTTTGCGCATACACTGACCCTGATGAATAGACGTATAAGGCCATGCCTTGCGCGTGCCATTTTTGCAGATTGTCGGTCGCGTCGCTGTAGATATGCCCGTTAAAATCGCCTTGTTGATAACCCGCTTCCCAGATGAAGCCTTGCAGTGATTTTAAGGGCGTGACTTTTTTATCGGTGACTATCCAGTCGATGAGCTGGGTAATGATTTGTTCAGTATCCAGTTGCTCACCTACCACTTGGCACACGTCTTCCAGTAAGGCTTTGACCGCTGTTTCGTCGGCATGACTGCGCACAAAATCAGCGATATGGGCGCGGGCGTAGGGAAACAACACCTCTTTAACAAAAGATAATGAGGAAGTTGTGCCTTCAATATCGGTGATGATGGCTTTAATCATGGGCTTTCGCAACAAATTGATCCAGCGTAGGAAACGATTCTGAAATCGGACTGTCGGTGAAATTGGCAACCCAGCCATAGGGCGAGGTAAAGAAACGAATACAGGTAAAGTTGGGGTGTTCGCCCATATCAAACCAGTGTTTAGTACCCGCAGGAACGCTGATTAAATCGCCGCGTTCACACAGTACGGCGTAAATTTTGTCGCCTACATGAAGAAAAAATAAGCCGCAGCCTTCGATAAAAAAGCGTATTTCAAAATCATCGTGAATGTGTTCAGACAGAAACTTTTTTCTAATTACGTCTATTTCAGGCTGATCCGGTTTGACTCGAATCACGTCTATGGATTGAAAAGAATGGGTTTTTTTCAATGCGTCGATAGGCTCGCGGTAGGCAATCAGTACCGTGTTTTGATCGGCATCGGTGGCTAATTGATAATCGGCTTCCCATTGTTCAAACTGCACGCCTAAACTGTCCAAATGATTTTGAATAGTCTCTAAATCGGTATAGCGAACGCCGTGTTCGGGTTGATGTTCTGGGTAAATGGTTAGTACACTCATTAATTTTTGACTCCGTGTAGTCGTAGTTCACATTCAAATAAAAAGTCCAGCACTTCAAGATGGCGCAGGGTTTCAGGTACGGATGCACCCCAGGTATAAAGCCCGTGTCCTCCAATAAGATAGGCATAGCCGCGTGCGCCTTGATTCCAATGCTGCTCTACTTCTGCCGCTAAACGGGCGATATTTTGATCGTTGGCAAAAATAGGCACGATAACGCGGGTTTCATGGGTGGTAATGCCGCATAGCCCTTTTAACAGCTCATAATTTTCCAGTACACACGCTACTTTAAAGACTTTTGAAATCAGTGTGGCATTGAGTGAATGCGGATGTAATACACATTGCACGTCAGGAAAACGTTTGTACAATGAGGTATGCAGCAGGGTTTCTGCGGAGGGTTTTTTGCCGTCTAATGAGTTGGCATCGGCATCAATCAGCATAATGTCTTCCAACTGTAAATGACCTTTGTGCTTGCCCGATACAGTAATGGCAATTGTACCATCGGGTAAACGCGCGGAAAAGTTGCCGCTGGTCGCAGGAACCCAGCCTCTGCTATCAATAAGTTTGCCTGCTTCGATAAGTTGATTGGCGAGGTTATAAAAGTCGTCGTTATAAGTCATGCTGATTAAAGTAGGTGAGGAGTGATAGGTTTATGGGGTAATCATACGATTTTTTTGCTTCGGTATCTATCGTGTGCGGTTAATCGGTAACATTTTCATTAAACTTTTTCCACTCATTCGGCATTTCCCAATTCTGTAGCCAAACTGCAAAATCAGCCGCAGGCATGGGCTTGGCAATTGCGTAGCCCTGAGCTTGATGGCAACCCATCGCCAGTAACGCGCTACCGTGTTTGACCGATTCCACACCCTCAGCGATAACGTGCCGATTGAATGACTGAGCCAAGCCGATGACGCTGCGGACAATTGTCAAGTCGTTGTCATCTTCCAGCATATCGCGCACAAAAGATTGATCTATTTTCAGCGTTTGTATGGGTAAATGCCGTAAATAACTCAGTGAAGAATAGCCTGTGCCGAAGTCGTCCAGCGCGAAACTTACGCCTAAAGCCTGACAGTCTTTAATAATGCCTGCTGTTTTTTCTAAATCGTGCAGCACTTCGGTCTCAAGTATTTCCAGCTCAAAATGATGTCGATTAGCCAGTGGATGATGTACAAAAGCATTGCATAGTTCGGTAAAAAAATCAGCCGATTGCAAGGTTCTTGCCGATATATTAACGCTGATTTTAATATCCAGACCTTGTGTATGCCATTGTTCAGCGTGTTGTAAGGCTTGGTTTATGACCCACGCATCCAGTCGCCTGGCAAGGTCATTGTGTTCAAGCAGCGGTAAAAATTCGTTGGGTGTGACCAGACCACGTTCAGGTTGCTGCCAGCGAATCAAGGCTTCTGCACCGAATACGATGCCTTTTTGCATATCCACTTTCGGTTGAAAGTACAGTTCAAACTCATTATTTTCAAAGGCTTGTTCAATGCGGTTCAGTGCGATTCGGTGTTTATGCAGTTGTTGATTCAAAGCGATGTCATAGATACGAAACGCGTTCTTACCCTCTTGTTTAGCCTGATACATGGCTTGGTCGGCGTGGCGTATCAATATCTCTGGCGGGCAGTTATCGTCTGGGAAAATACTGATGCCGATACTGGCAGTCGTTTGGTTTTGTAAAATCACAGGGACGCTAATCGCACTGAGTAAGCGATGCAAGGTATGTTCACAATCTTCAACGTACTCCAAATCTTGTAATAAGAAGATAAATTCATCACCGCCGATACGCGCAAGGGTATCTTCCTCGCGCAGGGTTTTTTTAATGCGCTTGGTTATTTCAATCAACAATTTATCGCCCATTGCATGACTGAAATTGTCATTCACCACACCGAAACCATCTAAATCGAGATAACACACCGCCATTAATCGCTGATTACGTTTGCTTTGCGCAATCGCCAGATTCATCCGATCAAGCAATAAAAGGCGGTTCGGTAACGCCGTCAGCAGGTCGTAATGAGTAATATGCTCCAATTGCTGTTCGCGCTGTTTAAGCAGGCTAATATCGGAAAAATTACCGATATAACGAATAACGTCACCTTGTGCATTGGTGGCTGTAGAGATGGTTAGCCATTCAGGATAAATATCCCCGTTTTTACGGCGGTTCCAAATCTCACCGCGCCAGTAGCCTTTTTGCTTAATCGACTTCCACATGGTTTTATAAAATGACCTGTCATGACGACCTGACTTTAGCATTTTTAAGCTATTACCCAGAATTTCTGTGCGCTCATAGCCTGTAATATCAGTGAATGACTGATTGGCATCAATAATACGACCTGCGGTGTCAGTAATGACAATGACTTCCTGACTATTGGCAAATACACTTGCCGCCAGCTGCAAACTCTCCTCGTTGTGTTTGCGTTCGGTAATATCGTCATAAATACCCAGCATTCCCATGACCTGACCTGCATTATCATGCAACGGGACTTTAGACGTGTGCAGCCAAATTGTATTGCCGTCAGGTGTGGTTTGCTGTTCCTCAAAGCTTAATTGGGGGGTGTTGGAGTTCATTACCTTAACATCATCGGCGCGATACCGTTCCGCCTGATCTTTCCATCCCACCACCGTATCATCTTTACCCAGCAATTGTTCGGCATGGGTAAATCCCGCATCTCTGGCAAAGATATTATTGCAGCCCAGATAACGGCTTTCTTTGTCTTTCCAGAACACACGAACAGGGATGTTATCAATCACCGATTGCAGTAATTCAATGGATTGTTGCAGCGCGTTTTCAGATGTTTTGCGGTTGGTTACATCATAGAGAATGACTAAATGGGTGTCGGTAACATTATCAGCTAGCAGTGCAGCACTTATCATCACTGTGCGTGTTGTACCATCCTTACAGCAGATATTCAGTTCCAGTGGTTCAAAATAATCGTGTTCGCGTTTGGCTTTGTCCATAGCCGCTAACCACGCATCGGCTGCCCACAAACGATACTCAGGGTCTGGATACGCTTTCGGCCACCAGTCGGCGAGTGTTGGAATATCGTCCAGCGTATAACCAAAGCGTTTGGTGAATTCGGGATTAATAAAGGTGATGTTTTTAGCATCATTCAATGCCAGAGGAACAGGGCAGGCATTAATAATCGCGTGTAATCTGGCTTCGTTATTGCGCAATGCCAGCTCCAGCTGTTTGCTTTTTTGAATAACCCCTTGCAAGGATACATTCCAATAAATGATGGAGATAATCAGTAGGAATACGACAGTAGCGTATTTAAAAATATTGGGGTGTGGTTGTGCAAGTGGCTCAGCCCATAAGAAAAATGAGCAAAGCAGCAGGCACACACAAATAAACAGCCGAAATGGGCAGGGTAGTTTCATTACTTTACTGACGATGAGCTGTTGTTATTCATGATTTGTAGTGTAGCTTTCAACATGGAATCAGCAAAATTAATACAAGTATAATGACTATGGCGGCTTCTATCTACTTGCTTATGATATGAATCTGATAGTTGCACCTTGGTAGCGGGTTAAATCTTAGGTAAGTTGATCGTAATAAATTTGTATGTATAAAACACGTCATTCTGGCAGGGATGCCAGAATCCAGTCACAGGGATGTGTTCAATGTAATACCATCCTTGGCACTGGATTCCAGCATCCATCCTGGAATGACGATGATCTGGCTTAAACATTATATATGCTGATTTTTTGTTAGGCATTAATACCTGAGCAACAGGTTTAACTCGTTACCCGTATTAGCTATGTATTAAAAGTTGATTTTAAATTATAGTTGCGTAACCAAAATATTAATCTCGTAGGTATTTTTATGCAGCATTTTCGACTTTCTTTTATTGTTACAGGTATTGCTTTAGCCGCCGCGCTCTATTGGGGCGGCATTGTGGGCGGTTTTATCGCTCTTATTCTTGGCGTTTTAGAGGTCAGCTTATCGTTTGATAACGCGGTAGTAAACGCCTCTATTCTTAAGCGTATGGATGAACGCTGGCAGCAATACTTCTTAACCTACGGTATTTTAGTCGCCGTATTCGGTATGCGTCTGGTGTTCCCGATTGCCATTGTTTCTGTCGCAACGGGTATGGGATTTGTGGGTGTCGCAGATATGGCATTACATAGTCCCGCCACTTATGCCGAACATTTAAACAGTGCCCACGTCGAAATTGCCGCTTTTGGCGGTATGTTTTTGCTGATGGTATTTTTCTCCTTTATATTCAATGATGAAAAAGAATTGCATTGGCTGGGTTATATCGAAGAAAAATTATCCGATTTCGGTAAACTGGAATCTATCGAAGTCATATTGTCATTAGGCTTGTTGTTGCTCATTAACCACTGGTTACCCGAAGCTGAACGCCTTGAAGTGTTAATGGCAGGTGTCGGCGGCGTGATGTTATACGTTGTTGTCGGTAGTATGGCGGCATTATTTGAAGACGAAGAAGAAGGCGAAGAAATGGCTGACGTGCTGAAAAAAGGCAGCATGATGAGCTTTTTATACCTTGAAGTATTGGATGCTTCGTTCTCATTTGACGGCGTAATTGGTGCATTTGCCATTACTCAGGACGTAGTTATCATCATGCTGGGTTTGGCCATCGGCGCGATGTTCGTGCGGAGTCTGACCGTGTATTTAGTACGCCAAGGTACGCTGGATGAGTATGTATTCTTGGAACACGGCGCACATTACGCTATCGGCACACTGGCGGCTATCATGTTAATCAGCATGGTTCATCATATTCCTGAAGTGGTTACAGGTTTGGTCGGTGCGGTGTTAATTGGCTTGTCGGTGTACTCGTCTATTCGTTACAAAAAACAACTGGCTGCACAAAACGCCAATCCCTGCAAAGCACTGGATTAAATTATAAAGCAGTACAAACCTCGATTTTTATTCCTTCCTAAAGACAAACCTGCGAGGTTTTTAAAACCTCGCAGGTTTATATGTAATCCTTGTTGCTTTCAATCCTCATTTTGTTGTTTGTCACACAATCGTAACAATTCCGTCATAAACACGTCATTTTCCCGCCTTATCCTTGCTTAAGTTTTTCTTAATAATAACCGAGAGCAAAGCATGAAATTTTCTAAATTGACAATGGCAGTAGCCGTTGCATTAACCGCAAGTGCGTCTTCTAGCGCGTTTGCTATTAATCTTTATGTGGATACGAAAACCAAACAGATTTACGCAGAACCTGGTAAACATCGCGTGTTGATGGGTGAGTTTGAGAAAGTTGGCGATAAACCACAACAAGCCGAAACTGCACCTGTTACACCCGCAGTTAGTCAAGAACTCGCCGCGATTCATCAAGATTTAGAATTAAAACAGAATGAAATCAAAGCCTTAGAAGAAAGAAATATTGAGGCTAGAGAAGGCTCAGCTAAAAACGACGAAAAATGGTTTAACAAAATCAGTCTTCGTGGTTATACCCAAATGCGTTATAACGTCGGCTTGTCCGGCGATAGAACCGATAGCTCAAACTTAGCGGTCACAAACCCTAATCGCCACCCTGAATTACGTTCAGTCGGTGATGGCGGGATTAAAAACAACAGTGGTTTTACCTTCCGCCGTGTGCGTTTAGTGTTCTCAGGCGACATTAATGATTATGTGTCGATGTATATTCAACCTGATTTTGCTACCACCAGTGGCGATTTAAACTTTGCCCAATTACGCGATGCTTATTTTGATTTACATTTTGATAAAGCCCATGAATACCGTATTCGTGCGGGTCAATCTAAAGTGCCATTTGGTTGGGAAAACTTACAATCTTCGCAAAACCGTTTAACGCCAGATCGTAATGATGCCTTAAACAGTGCTGTACCGAGTGAACGTGATTTAGGTTTATTTGCCTATTGGACACCTAAAGACACGCAAAAACTGTGGAAATCACTGACCAAAAAAGGTCTGAAAACCTCGGGTGATTACGGTGTGTTAGGTGTGGGCGTATATAACGGTTCATCGCTTAATAAAGCCGAAACCAACGATAATATGTACGTTGTGGCTCACTCCACTTACCCGATGGATTTAGGTTTCATGGGCGATTTCCTCAAAGGACAAGTCTTAGAAGTCGGTGCTGACGCGATGGGCGGTCAATTTACACCCTCTACGGCGGCTTACACGCCGTATGATGCGAGACTGGATGCCAGAGGCAGACCTATTGCGGGCGCATCCGTTGCACCAACTATCAGAGGCGAAGGCAATAATAACGTTGATGAAGGTCGCGTTGGTGTTCACGCCATTCTATTCCCACAACCTTTCGGCTTACAAGCGGAATGGAACTGGGGCTATTCAGGTGCGTTAAACCCACAAACCAACATTATCAGCAAAAAAGGCTTAAGAGGCGGTTATGTGCAGGCGATGTATAAGATTGATAATGTCTTTAATACAGAAGGCACTGTCATTCCTTATGTGAAATGGCAAACATATAAAGGGGCGTGGAAAGCGGCGGCTAATTCGCCTTTCATTAACACTCATGAAATTGAAGCGGGCGTAGAATACCAAGTCATGAAAGCCTTAGAACTGACCTTAGCATACTCATACATGGATAGAACCAATGTGGCTAACATGGGTCAAGCACGCGGTGATGTGCTGAGAATGCAGCTTCAGGTGAATTACTAAAATGACATAAAACCCACTCGGTTTGTTAGAGTGGGTCACTGTCATTCAGGTTAAAACACTGGCGATTAAAAAGCCGCATCGGACACTCCGATGCGGCTTTTTTTTTGCAAAATAACCTGACACGCAATACAAAAACTCAGTAGTTTTTAATGCTTTCGAGGTCTTAGCAGCCACAGCTTAATTGCTATTGTTCTATCGTCGGGTGTGTAGTTGGACTTTATTTTTTCCTGTTCTATACTTAATCAATTTTTTGATACTAATTGATACTAATTGATAGTAAAACATGAAACTCTCTAAACGGACATTAGCAATTACGGTTGCACTAACGACAGGCGCATCATCTAGTGCGTTTGCGATTAATCTTTATGTGGATACCAAAACTGAGCAGATTTTCGCAAAACCCGGGCCTAACAGGGTGCTGATGGGGTCTTTTGTGAAAGAGGAGGAACAGTCAGCCAAAAAACAGACCAGTGAATCAGCTATAGCTCCGCCTAAGGAATCAGTAACCGCTGAAACCAAGTCAAAAGAGTCAATAGAGGCGGAAATAGCCGCTATTAAGGCGGATTTAGAGAACAAGACACAGGAACTGAAAACGCTGGATAATCAGGTAAACAAACCTGAGGAAAAAGCGGCAATGGCAAAAAAAGGTATTCTACCTGCGGGTGTCACTTACGGTAAGAGGGGATTTGAGTTTAAAACCGATGATGGAAAATTTTCCCTCGCCATCCAGAACCGTTTACAACTTCGTTATGCCACTCCTTTCGATGCTGACCCAAGAACCCTTAGTGATCTCGAACAGGATAAGAGTTCTTTTATGGTACGTCGTGCGCGTACCAAAATAAGTGGCAATTTATACTGGCCTTATCTCAAGTATTACCTTCAATATGACTGGTCTCAGCCAGTATTGCGTGATGCGAACCTGACGTTGGATAAGTTCAAATGGGCTGAATTTCGGGCTGGACGCGGCAAGGTTCAATACAACGACGAGCGGGTCACTTCTTCAGGCAATCAACAATTTGTCAATCGTTCGATTGTTAATGACATTTTTACTGTAGACAGGCAGCAAGGCGTTGATATAAAAGGCAATTTGTTCCCCAAAGAATGGTACGATTTTAGCTACTATGCGGGTGTTTATTCAGGGCAGGGTATAGGTCAGCGTCTTAATGACGATGATAATATGATGTGGTCGGGTCGTCTGCAATGGAATCCATTAGGCGGGGAAATGCCTTTTTCTCAATCCGATATTGAATTTCATAAAGAGCCGAACCTCAATTTCGCCTTTGCGGCAAACACCAACCAGAGTCCTTGTACCGCATTTGAAACCGACACTAATAGCTGTCGCGCTTTAACTGGTTTCACGGTGGGGAGAGCTGGTCAGTATCGTGTAAATCAGATGATGCAGGAGACGCGCTTTAAATGGCAGGGTTTATCAATTCAGCAAGAAACTCACTGGAAAGATATTACCGACACTTTAAGATCACAAACCGATCAGTTTCGACAAATCAACCTGATGGGCGGGTATGTTCAGGCGGGATATTTCTTCCATAATCTGATTGATATTATTCCCAAGAATCTGGAGTTTGCCGGACGCTATGCCTATGTTGATAAATACAGTACGAGTAGAACCACTACGATTGGAAGTCAAACTGAGACCAGTGGGGTAATGACGTATTTCTTCAATGGACATTCGAATAAGGTGAATTTTCAGGTGAGTAGGTTGACCGCAGCTAATAACATAGTCAGAGGAGATAATATGAGATATTGGATGCAATGGGATGTATCGTTTTAAATCCATTCGTAGATGGTGAAAACGCTAACTTCACTTATCTAACCACTCAAGTTGTTTCTTGGATAGTCCTAAAGAGCGGTTGATTTTTATAGCTTGATACGGCGGAGTACAAACCTAGGTTTGTATTCCAATCACTCACTGTTTAGCAATCACTTTCGGTGCAGTGCCAAAGTATTTCACAAATGCCGCGCTGAAATTATTGGCGTGACTGTAGCCGACAAAATCCGCCGCGACATTGACGTGACAATGTGTGGTGCTGAGTAATTGATAGGCTTTATTCATGCGAATATCCAGCAATACGCCGTAAGGGGTATTATTAAAATAATGCTGGAACAGTCTTTTTAATTTGAATTGATTAGTGCCTGCGCGTCTGGCTAATTCAGCCACAGACGGTGGTTGTTGAAATTCTTGCTGGAGAATATCGCGTGCTAATAACGCAATATTTTTATCTCGTTCGGTAAATTTCTTTTGCCCTTGCGGCTGTTCCTGATACAGGCAGCTTAATTCAGACGCTAATAACGACATTGCCTGAGCGTGCATAACCACGCGGCGCATTTCAGGGGCGACATTCGCGGTTAATAATTGTTGCGCCGCTACCATGCCTTGTGTCGAGATGGGTTGACAGCGCAGTAACTGCATGGCTTCGGCATTGAATAATCTCGCGCTTTGCGCCTCACCAAAATAACGATCCAGCCATTTTTTGCTAAGTGATAAACGCAGTTGTGTCACGGGTTGATTAGCTTGGTATTGGCGTTCGCCCATGCTGCTATTGAAAGTCGCTATCGAGGTATAGCCCTGATTAAACACCAGTTCTTCACCGTGATGACCTGTAAAACACGATTGCCCTTTTAAACCCAGCGTCACCACCATGCGCGGCTCTTGGGAATCTATGTGACTCAGCACGCCCAAATCTTTGCTGGGGGTATAGTGGGTTTCGATGTAACTTAAATCAGTATCCAGTTGAAATATATCGGAATAACCTTCGCCTAATTCTTTGGGTAATGCTTGGTGCAGGCAATGATTTTGTGCGTGAAAGTGGGTGGGCAGGTCATCGTTTTTCACTCGCCAGCGTGATGATGTTCTCATGGGTTTGCCTCGTTAGCTTATGCAGTCGTTCTTAATGTCTAGCATGAACCATGCCTATGTAAGTGATTGTGAAAAAGTTTTTAGGTAATAAATGACTGCCAGTCCTTGAAGGACTGGCAGTCATATTCCTGATTGTTATATTCACTTACTTATGTAAGCCGTGCCAGTTCTGAAATGATGGCAAACTCAAGGAGTGGCATATAACGCACTAAATGCAAATAGTGCGTCATATCACGCAATAATCAAATTTCGCATAGAAAATACTACTTATGGCATACAAAAGCGCGGCGGCATGAAACATTTTATTGGGTAAACTGGAAAGAAGTCACTTCACTTTGAATGACTAATGAATAGCTCTCATCATATTGATTGAGGGACGTTTCCTACTGACATTACTTAGGTTGTTGCATCATGAGTTTATTTCCAACACGTTCACCGTTAAGTCAATCTATCCTGATTGCCTTAGTCGCTTTGAGTGCGGCACCCGCTGTTATGGCGGAAGAGTCATCAAAAGAAACCAAAGATCAGGCGAAGACCAAACAGCTTGCTACCATGGTGGTCACTGATAAAAAAGAACAGAAAAAAGCCGATCCAAAACTGGCGGCAACGCGGGTTGAAGTTGACCAATCAGCAGGTGGCGTTACTTTGATAGACGTGGAAGATTTTCAAGATCGCAATGTGTCCAGTCTCGCGGATTTTTTCCGTTATGTACCCGGTATGTGGGCGGCAAGTCAAAGCGGTAATGACGAAGTATTTTTCTCCAGTCGTGGTTCAAACTTGGATTCCACCAATTTTGACGGCAATGGCGTTAAACTGCTGCAAGATGGTTTGCCTGTTACAGCGGCGGATGGTAATAACCACAACCGTATTATTGACCCGTTGGCAGCACAATATGCAGTCGTCGCTCGCGGCGGCAATGCACTTAAATACGGTGCAAGTACACTGGGCGGCGCGGTTGATTTTACCACTCCTACCGCGCGTAATAGCCCGATGGCGCGGTTGTCCTTAAGCGGCGGCAGTTTCGGCGAATTTTTAGGTCGCGGCACGGTCAGCAAAGTGATTAATGATAAATTCGATGCCTTATTAACCGTAGAAGGCAAAATCTGGGACGGCTACCGCAATCATAATAAACAGGATCGTGTGGGTGTTTACGGTAACTTTGGTGTGCAGATTACTGATTCTATCGTCAATCATACTTTCTTAAGTTACATCAATAATAATCAGGAATTACCTGGTCAATTAACCCGCGCTCAATTTGATGCGAATCCCAAACAAGCCAGTAAAGAAGCTATCGGCGGGAATTATCAGTTGAATACTGAAACCGAGCGCGTCGCTAACAAAACCACTTGGACAATAGACAACAGAAGCTCGCTGGAAATCGGTGCGTCGTTTGAAAATCAAAAAGTTTATCACCCTATCGTTGATAAAGTGATGGTTGATTTTGACGGCCCTGGCCCTATGCAGGCGCAAGAAGTGTTCAGTTTGCTGGTGGATACTCAGCAGCAAGACTGGGGAACATCCGCCAGATATAACTTACACCTCGACGAACACGATATATTGTTAGGCATGAATTTCGGCATTAACTCCGAAAAAGGCGGCAACTACCGCAATAACGGCGGCAATCGCAATGGCATGACAGGTCAATTGCGTAAAGATGCCAGTACCATCGAAGTATTTGCACAGGATCATTGGCATATCAATGAACGCTGGACATTAACACCTGCCTTGCAAGGCGTGTTCGCGCATCGTGAAGTCAGTAATATCGGCGTTAATCCAGTCACTGGCGCGTTGACCGGTCAAAATAGTCATCCGAATGAAGACTACCAAGGCATTAACCCCAGTCTGGGTTTATCTTACCGCTTCCTTAAAGAGGCGACTGCTTATGGTAGCGTTACCCGTTTATACGAACCACCCACTAACTATAATTTGGTTGATAACACCGTTGCTAATGTCAGTGATGCCAGTTTGAAAGCAATGGAAGGTACATCGGTCGAAATTGGTACACGCGGTACGCATGAGTTTAATACCTTAAACACCATGAAATGGGATTTATCGCTGTATTACTCATGGTTGAATAATGAAATTCTCTCTGTATCACCTATGCCTGGACTGAGTATTTCTAAAAACGTTGATAACACCATCCACGCAGGCGTTGAAGGTTTAATCGGCGGTCAATTTGCGCTTGATGACAAAGGTACGCACTCTATCGCACCGATGTTTAACATTACCTACAACCATTTTAACTTTGATAATGATCGTGTATACGGCAACAACCGTTTAGCCGCTGCGCCTGATTATTTCTTAAAAGGTGAGGTGTTATACCGTCATGCCAGCGGTGTATTCGTCGGCCCTACTGTTGATGTCGTGGGCAAGCGTTATGCGGATTTAGCCAATAACTACAAAATTCCTGCTTATGCCTTGTTAGGTGTGCGTGCAGGTTGGTCTAACGAGCATTACAAAGTATTTTTTGAAGGTCGTAACCTGCTCGACAAAAATTATGTTTCAAGTAACTCTGTGGTTGATAGCGGCACCGCCAATTCTCAGGTGTTGAATTCTGGCGCACCCGTATCTTTCTTCGGTGGTGTTGAAGTTACTTTTTAAGGCTATCATTGCGTCATTACCTATTGCAGGCACGGATATTTTTATGACTGCCAGTCTTTAAAGGACTGACAGTCATTCATGCTTAACTGATTACCGTAGCGATTTATCTGTACCTGCATTAACAAACCCCCTCAGTATTCGACTCACAACGATTATTTTCTGCGTGAGTCGTTGCTCTGCTCAAGTTACCCCGTCAACATGAAAATACCTCTTAATTTACTAAGTCGTCTACTGTTTATTCTGTGCCTATTCAGTTCCACGTTCGTTATCGCTGAGGAAACTCCATTACTGCTCCATGCGGCGCGGGTGTTTGATGGTAACAATATGCGCACCAATACTTCGGTGCTTATCAGCAATGGCAAAATCGCCCGAATTGACAGCCGCGACGCATTAAAAAACACAGCCTCCAAAGTCATAGATTTGGGCGATGCCACGATACTGGCAGGTTTTATCGAACTACACGCTCATCTCGATTTTCAACATATTCCTGCTGATACCGTATTGCGTCATGGCATTACCACTTTGCGTGATGTCGGTGGGTCGGTGCATCAGCCTTATGGCGGTGATGGCAGTTTGCGGGTATTGACCTCAGGACAGATTATCACCGCGCCCGATGGTTATCCGATTCCCAACATGGGCGCAGATAATATCGCTATTCCTGTTGCCAGCGAAGCCCAAGCGCGACAAACCGTGCGAGACTTGATTAACGGCGGTGCGGTCATCATTAAAATTGCGTTAGAACCGGGTAATGAAGCAGGTGCTCCGTGGTCTTCTGGTCATCATCATGCTCACGCAAAACCCCCTCACGCTATGCCGTTATTATCCGAGGCAATCGTTAGAGCGATAGTCGATGAAGCGCATCAGCATAGCCGCAAAGTCACTGCGCATTTAGCAGAAAGCAAAGGCGTGAAACTCGCTGTTAATGCAGGCGTGGATGAATGGGCGCATATTCCCTGTGATGCCATTCCTGAGCCGTTATTAAAAAAAGCAGCAGCCCAACGAGTAAAAATCGTGACGACTTTCGATACCTTATCAAAATGTTCAGGCGCAGCACATAATGCGCATATCTGGAGCGCGTTAGGCGGTGAGTTTTTATACGGCGCGGAAATCGCCCACCCTGATATTCCGTGGGGCATAGATGCGCAGGAATTGAATCTCATGATGCACTTGGCAAATATGAAACCGCTTGAGGTATTACGCACGGTCACTTCAAAAGCAGGGCAGTATTTGAACATCCCCTTGCTCGGCACGTTGCAAGTTGGTGCTCCCGCTGATTTAATTGCGGTGCGCGGGGATGCCACGCAGAATTTCAAACTGCTGGAATACCCAGATCTGGTTATGTCAGGCGGCAAAATGGTGGTTAATTATTTTGATAAATAGCCAGTAGTCAGTCCATTTTATTCTGACGACTTAACCAAAGCTGAAATTACTACGCATCCTCGGATTAAATTAAGCGCAATTGCCCTAGACATGAGGGATCGTGTCAATGCCGCCAGTCATCAATATGATATTACTGAATGAAATTACGAGGTTATAAGACTTGCTATTGTGTCGCTTACTTGTTACATTTAAGCAATGACATATTTCATTCATACCACTGCAATTTTTGATAAATGGCTTAGTAACTGATGTTACGCACACCTCGCCCCGAAAGCGTACTATTAAAAGATGAACAGAGAAAATTTAGCTATATACACTGATTACTTGATATGCACTAACGGATTCACTACCGCAACTGGATTATCGGCGATGTTGGAGGG
>JAUYBJ010000113.1 GCA_030693155.1 Methylococcales bacterium | reverse complement strand
TTTATCCATCCCTATCGCCGCCCGACACTGCCTTTCTGTTTTTAAATCAGATAATCCCAATTTCATAGCCGTTTATTAGTCCTGTTTTATTGATAATAGTGATTATCTATTCTTATTTATTCTGGTGCAACAAGTCTATTTAACATTTTAGTTAATACTACGGACAAGTCGAACAGAACTCATCATCGCGATTGCGGGGAATATCGGTGCGACACTGCCATCGGAAAAGTCTACAGTTAGTATTGCCCTCATATCTAATTCTAATCCCATCACCGCCATCGCCTCATAATCAATCTCATCATCATGATGTTCAGTTGAAGATAAATATGTAAAATACCCATGATTGGGAAAAGCATTTGCATTAATATAATAATCTTCACTATTTTTATTTTTATCAATTAATGTTTTTAATTCATCAATTGTAGGTAATCGCCAATCCCCATTACACAAATTATTTATCTCTTCGATAATCAAAAAAACTGTTTCCATATCACTATAAGATTCTGGAAATCCAACTGCTGTATTATTTTCCCAATTCTGACCAAGTGCAAGACGCATCCAAATTAAGCCAGTTATTGTATCTATAGCGACTGCGTCTTCACCTTCAATAATTATAAATTCTTCAAATTGTTCTTTAATAACGGTATGTTCGCTAAAAACAAGATTGTTTATTTGTTTATCCTTTGGTAATTCTGATACTGTTTTTTGCTGTCCTTTATTCAACAACAATTGCTCATATTCAACTCTGCGTTGTTGTTGCAAGTTTTGTAATTGACTCAACAATTGCGCCGTTAATTCTGCTGGATAAACCACCTTATCCATTTTGAACAATTGCGGCTCATAAAAAGGATTCATTTGTAAAAAATACAAATCCGTCAAAAAACCGCCTAATAATTTATGCGTTTGCACAATTGCATCTTGAATTTCATCGAGTGCGTCTTCTTCATCGTTGCCCGCCGCTAACAGCTTTTTATATTCAGATTTCCATTCAAAGGATGAAGATAGCGAGATTTTCCCACCCATCATTCCCCACACATGAACATGGAGTAATAATTCTTTATTGGTTAAATCGCTAAAAATCACTGCGGTTGGAATCGGCGACAATAAACTTTCTAACTGCGCGGCTTCGGTATCAAAAATAGTGGATTTGAAAAACTTACCAAAAAACTGCACAGGAAAATCAGAATTATGCGGATAGTAAATTTCCACAAATTCTTTCACTTTGCTGCGTAGCGTTTTGCCTAAATCATGTTGAAAAGTTAAAGGACAACTTGGGCTGACATCGGGCGGTGATAATAAAATTAAAAAACGATTTTTTTGCTGTCCTTGTTTTAAAACTTCAATGGTTTCATCACGGCTTAAAATACCTTGCCAATGTTGCGCGTCATAATTGGCTTGAATTTCTTTGAGTTTCAAATCAATGTTTTCAACATGATGTTGCTGCATCAAACGCAAATTATCCGCACTGATTTTAGCGCGTAATTCCAGTTCCCGTTTTTTCAGCTCAACATCTTGCTGGCGACTTTCCATTTCGCTACGCAGTTGTGATAATTCTCTTTCATTATCAGAAAGCGGCGCGTCTTTAAGCACATCGGGTAAAGCTTGCTGCATAATATCTGTCATCGCTCGTTCAGCAAACGAGGAAACAAAACTCACCACCATTGAAAACAAACCTATCATTATTTTTCTCACATTATTAAAGTTCAATCTTGCATCGTTCCAATGCTCTGCGTTGGAATGCCTCAGTTGACGCTCCAGCGTCTTCATGTACACGCAACGCTGGAGCGTTGCAGGATGAGTTCCCACGCTGGAGCGGTGGGAACTATAAAACAGCTAAAGCTGTTTTACTCCGATAAATCATTCACGTCGCCAGCTAGTTGTGCCGTCTGGGGAGTCTTCTAAAATAATGCCGTTGGCTTTTAAATCGTTGCGGATTTTATCGGCGGTTGCCCAGTCTTTGGCTTTTTTTGCGTCGATGCGGGCTTGGATTTGTTGTTCGATGTCGTCGTCTGCATCGCCTTTTAAAAATGCGTCGGGGGCATCTTGTAATAAGCCTAATAAGCTGGCTAATTGTTTTAAAGTGGCGGCTAAAGCAGCTACTTTTTCAGGTTCGTGGGTTTTGGCTTTGTTTAAATCCCGCGCTAAATCAAATAATACGGCTAAGGCGACGGGGGTATTAAAATCATCGTCCATTGCCTGTTCAAAACGGGTTTTGTAATCCGTATCTACGGCTGAATCAACGCTATCGACACCGCGTAATGCGGTATATAGACGAGTCAACGCGCTATAAGCCTCATTCAATGATTCATCTGAATAATTCAGCGGGCTACGGTAATGACTGGATAAAATAAAAAAGCGAATAATTTCAGGGCGGTATTGTTTTAAAACTTCGCGGACGGTGAAAAAATTGCCCAGCGATTTGGACATTTTTTCATTATCAACGCGCACAAAACCGTTGTGCATCCACAGATTAACAAATTTTTCACCTGTCGCGCCTTCGGATTGGGCGATTTCATTTTCATGGTGCGGGAATTGTAAATCCATGCCGCCGCCGTGAATATCAAAGGAATTACCCAAGCAGCAAGTGGACATTGCCGAGCATTCAATATGCCAACCTGGGCGACCATTGCCCCAAGGCGATTCCCAAAATGGTTCACCTGTTTTTGCCATTTTCCAGAGGACAAAATCCAGCGGGTTATTTTTTGCGTGGTCTACATCGACCCGTTCACCCGCTTGCAAGTCATCCAGATTTTTACCTGATAATTGCCCGTAATTGGCAAATTTAGTGACTGCGTAAAACACGTCACCATTAGCACCCACATAAGCCAAACCGTTGCTAATCAAGGTTTCAATCATGGCGACAATGTCGTGGATGGATTGGGTGGCGCGGGGTTCTATATCGACAGGCAACACGGATAACGCTTGTTCATCTTCGTGCATGGCGGTGATGAATCGCTCGGTTAGGGCGTGAAAGTCTTCGCCGTTTTCGATAGCGCGTTGAATGATTTTGTCGTCGATGTCGGTGATATTGCGCACATAGGTTAAGTCATAACCCAAATACCGAAAATACCGCGCGACGGTATCAAACACCACCATTACTCGCGCATGACCGATATGGCAGTAATCGTAAACGGTCATGCCACAGACGTACATTCCGACTTTACCCGCAACACGCGGCTGGAAGAGTTCTTTTTTTCGAGTGAGGGTGTTGTATATTTTTAACATTAGATTTTTCAGCTGTTAGGGCAACAAAGCCATGCAATTTACCAAGCGCGGCTTGGTCTTTCAAGCTAAAACAGGATTTTTGTCCACGAAAGACATGAAAAGCACGAAAGTATTATCGGTTACGTTAATAACACCGCAGGAGTAAAACAGCTTTAGCTGTTTTCCAGCCAATAGCTAAAGCTATCGGACTCCTGCCATTACTTAACCTAAAGGAGACAAAATATTTGCTATCAATTTTTCATGTCTTTCGTGGACAATAAGTTTTAAGAATCATCCACTTCATCAGCCATTGCGATGACAGGTGGCAGTAATTCGGCTAACTGCGCGGCACTGTCGGCGCGAACGGTGACGTGAGCCACTTTACGCCCTGTGCGCGGTTCTTTGTCATATAAATGCAGGTGCGTGTGTGGCAATGCCAGCAAGGCGTTGGTATCAGGCAAGCCACCGATAAAATTAACCATTGCCGAGTAGCCGACTAAGCTGGTTGCTCCGAGTGGCAGACCTGCAATCGCGCGACAGTGGTTTTCAAATTGGCTGGTTTCTGCGCCTTCAATCGTCCAATGTCCTGAGTTATGCACGCGCGGGGCGAATTCGTTGACCAATAATGTACCGTTGACTTCAAATAATTCCAACGCCAGTACACCGACATAATCCAAGGCTTCTAATAAGCGGGTGGCGTAATTTTCAGCGGTTGCTTGCATAGGGTCATTATCAAGTGCGGTGGAGACACGCAAAATACCGCCACGATGCACATTTTCAGCCACGGGATAAAACACGATGTCACCTGACACACTGCGCACGGCAACAATAGAAATTTCCCTGTCAAACGGCACAAACACTTCCACGATGGCAGGCACACCTTGTAACACGTCCCACGCGGCGGATAAATCATCGGCTGAACGTAATACCGATTGCCCTTTGCCGTCATAGCCTTGGGTACGGCTTTTTAAAATGGCGGGATAGGCAATGGTGGTCATTACCTGTTGTAATTCTGCCAGACTATTGACCGCTGCGTACTGTGGCGTGGCGATACCTATGTCATTGAAAAAAGTTTTTTCAACTAGGCGGTCTTGGGCAACAGCTAGGGCTTTAGGTGCGGGGTGTACTTGCGTGTGTGAGGCGAGAAATTCAGCCACAGGTGCAGGTACATTTTCAAATTCATAAGTCACGACATCGGCACGTTCTGCCAATTGTGCCAATAATTCAGGGTCGTAGTAATCGCCTGTTAAGGCTTCGCCCAAGCGATTTGCGCCCGCATCTTTTGAGGGGTCTAAAAAAATAAATTCCAGTCCGAGCGGTATACCCGCTAACGCGACCATACGCGCCAGTTGTCCTGCGCCCAATACGCCTACTTTCATTGCATTTCCTTACGCGGGTCTGAGTTTGATAATACGGTTTCGGTTTGGTCGCGTCTGAAATTGTTCAACGCATCCTTATATTCAGTATGTTTGTTGCTGATAATCGCCGCCGCTAATAATGCCGCGTTAATCGCACCTGCTTTGCCTATTGCCAATGTACCGACGGGGATACCAGCGGGCATTTGGACGATGGATAATAAGGAATCCATACCATTCAAGGCTTTAGACTGCACGGGAACACCTAACACGGGAATGGCGGTTTTAGCCGCTGTCATCCCAGGTAAATGCGCGGCACCACCTGCGCCTGCAATAATCACTTCCAGACCTTTAATTTCTGCGGTTTCCGCATAATTAAACAATTTATCGGGGGTGCGGTGTGCGGAAACGACTTCAATTTCATGAGGAATGCCAAGATGCTCCAGCGTTTGTGCTGCAAATTGCATTGTTTCCCAGTCAGAGGTCGAGCCCATGATGATGCCAACCAGTGCTGTCATGTGTTACTCCTTGATAGTATTAACAATAATTTGAAAAAAATAAGTCGGCTAGTATCGCATAAATGTGAATATTTATGTGTGCTAAGTTTCAGATTAACGGACAGGTAAAGTGAGCGTCGGCCCCGCTGATTTAGCCGACCCTGCTTGTAACCGAAACAACTGTGTCAATAGCATAAACGTGGATTTAGATTCTAAATCGTTGTCGGCGACATAAAACCATTGACCGCGATACGGCACTGCCACAAATACCGTGTCAGGTTTCATAAAACTGTTCTTAATATGGAACAGACTGCCGCCTGCGGTTTTACTCCAGTCAAATTCAGAGCCGTCTTTGTTGCGTGTCACGGTAACTAAGCCCGCTTGTTTGTGTTCTTTTGGCGTGTCTATATTGTGCGATAAATAGAAAAAGATACTGCTGAGTGAGCGACTGCGTATCGAAATAGTATCGCCTTTATGTTGCAGAAAGTCGCTGTTGACATGATAAACCTCAATGTTCTGGTCGAGTCCCAGCAGTTGCTTAATTTCTCGAATCTGAGCCTGATACAGAGGCGAGGATTTAATTTCCAGCTGCATTTCCTTGGTGACGGGATCAATTCTGGGAATAATCAAGTCTTCGCCCATGACCTCATCAAACAGTTGTAACAGGCGATTGAATGAATCAATATGTTTGGGCGACAATGCAGGCGTAGGCCCTGAGGCAATCGGTACGTTTTTAACATCATTTATACGCTCCACACATAGCCCTAAGACGCGCCGACTGCTCCATCCTGACCCTGTCAGAGAAAACAAGTCTTCCAATGCAATAGGCTTCAATACGCTTTTCACAAAGTTCTCACCTTGCAATGGCGAGTAAGCAATGGTGGGTGCTGTGCTATACGCACCACTGGCACTGAACTGTAACAAGTCTGCACCGCCGCTGTTCAAATCAAACGCTGATTGATCTAGACCTGCGCCTAAATCCATTTTTAAAGACGCTGTGACACTGACCACATCAAGAAAAAACATGGGATCACGATAATGCAGACGGACAATGTTTTGGATGAACTGCTCATTCTGACTGTCAACAATCGCGGCGTTATACAAAGGATGCGTACCCTTGAGTTCATCTGGACCGAAGGAATAACAGCCGCTCATCAGGCTGGTGATGGTTAATAATAACAGAGTTTTTTTAAAGGGGGTACGCACTAAGATCCTCGCTGGAGTTAAGATATTTTAAGTTAAAAAACGACGTTATTATAGTAACATTGCACCTGACAAAGCTGGAAAACTACGCACTATTCGGGCAATTAGCTTGCCTGCAACTTACCTAGAACTAATATGATGCTTAAATTCTTCATGTCTAAGTGGTACTTCATAACAACCATAATCACGTTATGTATACTTCAAATGTGGGTTATGCCCGCTCATGCAGAGGTCGATAATAATCCACTCAAACCCATTGACACCTCCAGCCCCAGAGCCACGCTACAAGGATTTATCGAGTTTACCAACAAAGCATACAGCGAAGGATTCGGACTCATAAACACCTATATGAACTCCTCGGAACTTTACTTAACAGCAGAAGAAATAGTTGCGCTTAAAGAAGTTCGACACTCTCAAAAATCGGCTGAACGCGCTTTGGATGTGAATGAATTACCGCCCGCCACCGTTGATGAGACCTCACGGCGACTCATGGTACAAATGAAGGAAGTGCTGGATCGTATTGATATTCCTGCCATGGAATCTATTCCAGATGCTCAGATGATGGCTAAAGCCGAATTCAAGTATTGGGTTATTCCAAATACTGAAATTCGGATTCAGCGCGTTGAAAAAGGCGCGCGTACAGGTGAATACTTGTTTACTCCAGACACCTTGAATCGTTTACCAGAGTTTTATGCCAAAGTTAAACACCTGCCCTATAAAGCGAATGCGGCTGTCGGCTGGTACGACTTTGTTACCTATAGTCCTGTTGGCGTAGCTTTGGTATTACATAACACCGTACCGCCGCGTTGGTTTTTGACTGCACCCGATAAGCAACCCGCAAGAGTCATGTTTCTTGATCAACCCGCATGGCGTTGGTTAAGTATCGTCATCATTTTAGGTGCGGGCTTCATTTTTGTTCGTCTGTGTTTTCGTCTGAGCCACTACTGGAGCAGCAGAGCAGACTCTTCTGCGCAATGGGCGGATTTACTCTGTCCTATCAGTTTGGTCATTGTGACTCCTCTAGGCGCATTAATTTTTGGGGAAGTCCTGAGAATTTCAGACGGTGTCTATCAGGTGTTCACGCTATCGCTCTGGACACTGTTCTATCTTTCTTTGACGTGGACTGTTTGGGTAGCAGGGGGTGCGATTGCTGCCACTGTGATTGCGCAAGAGCGTCTGTTGACCAGCAGTATTGATAGTCAGCTTATCCGTTTGGTGTTGCGGCTTATCACCTTTATCCTAGCAATTGCCATCCTCATCGCGGGTGCCGACCGAATAGGTTTGCCCGCCTACTCAGTATTGGCTGGACTTGGAGTCGGCGGTCTGGCAGTGGCTCTGGCTGCGCAACAAACCATTGCCAATCTGATTGGCTCTCTTATTATCATGATTGAAAAACCTTTTAAAGTAGGCGATTCAATCAAATTGAAAGATACCGAAGGTGTGGTTGAAAACGTGGGCTTTCGTAGTACGCGGATTCGCACATTGCACAACTCTCTGGTTACGATTCCCAGCAGTCAGATTGTCAACAGCACTATTGATAACATGGCATTGCGCGACTATCGGCAGATTCAAGTGACGCTTAATCTCACTTATGACACCCCGATTGAGAAAATAAAAGCGTTTGTTGACGGCGTTAAACACATTCTTGAAGCTCATCCCGCTACACGCAAAGATAACTATCAGGTATTTTTCTACCAGTTCGGCTCACACAGTCTGGACATTGCAGTGGAATTTTTTCTTAAAGTACCTGATAAAATGACTGAACTTACCGAACGGCAGCGGATTTTTTTGGATATTTTACGTCTGGCTGAAGACATGAAAGTAGAGTTTGCATTCCCCACGCAGACCTTATATATCACTGATTCAGTCGGTAAAAATCCTGACTTATCTGACTCTTAACAAACCCCTGACACCCTCCTACGGTTAAAAAAAGATGAAACAATCACAAACAACATCGCCTACTTTCGTAGCATCAAACAGCACCTTGAGTATGCAAACATTAGAGCATTGCGGACAGATTGCAAAACGTCTGATAAAACCCATGATGCTATCCGCTGGCATTGCACTCATGCTCTCAGGATGCGCGAACCCTGTCAGCGTGTCTCATGTCGATATTCAAACCGCCTATCGCATTCAGACCGCAAGCGCGATTTCCTCGGGTGAACTATCAAACGCCTCCAGCATCATTCTAAGACAGCACGGGGTACTGGATAGATTTGCAACTGAGCCAGCCAAGGTGTTGGCTGAACTTCATAAAAATATTAAACCCGTCGGCGATGATGACCAACTGTTTGCGCTGGCAGAACTGTCTTTGCTACACGCCCAGCATACCAATGACCGCGCTTATTATCTGGCATCCGCCGTGTATGCGTGGTCGCTCCTGTACCCAGAAAATGGCACGAGTATACAGATACCGCCCACCGATCCACGGTTTCGCTTGAGCTATGATATTTACAACCAAGCCGTCGCCCAAGGTCTGGCAGCACCGACTGATGCAGAAGAAAAAGAAGTCCGTTTGAAAGCAGGAACTTATAAACTGCCTTTCGGAACGTTAAAGATAAGCCTAGACCAGTCTGGTATGTCTTGGGGCGGCTACCCGCTTGACCGTTTTATTTCAACGACTGCACTGGAAGTGGATGGCATCAGAAATCGCTACCATCAATCGGGTATCGGTGTTCCCTTGGCAGCCAGTCTTGCAAAAACACCAGTAACAGCAAAAAAAGTGATTGGTGCAGAACGTCTTGGAGAACATACCAAAGTTCCCGTCACCGCGCTGTTACGGTTTGAAAATGCCCGTTCCAGCCTGAGCAAAGGCAAGATAAACGGACGACTTGAAGTCTATTCAGCGGATCAGACCTCAACCGTCACCATTGATGGACAAAAACAGCCGATTGAGTCCGACCCAACAGCCGCGCTGGCTTATCAACTCAATGACAGCCCGCTCTACGCGATGGAAATTGCTGGATTTCTCAATGGCTCAATCTTCACCAGCGGTCTGCTGTCAAAAGACCGAGCGCAGGACGGTATTTTCACCATGCAGCCTTACAAGACAGGCAAAATCCCTGTCGTGTTAGTGCATGGCACGGCATCAAGCCCCGCACGCTGGGCTGAATTAGTGAATGAACTCAACGGCGACCCAAAAATCCGCGAACACTTTCAAATATGGTTATTTGTTTACGACAGCGGCAGAGGCATAGGCTACTCAGCGGGACGGCTACGCAAAGCACTGACCAACACCGTGCATGAGCTTGATCCAGATGGTAAAGATCCTGCACTACAGAACATGATAGTCATGGGGCATAGCCAAGGTGGATTGTTGACCAAGATGACTGCCATTGACAGCGGGACAAAATTTTGGGACTTGATTAGTGACAAACCAGTGGAGCAAATAAAACTCAGCCCAGAAACGCGAGAATTTATCCAGCAATCCGTGTTCTATACGCCCTTGCCTTTCGTTAAGCGCGTGGTGTTTATTTCAACACCGCAACGCGGCGCAATGTTAGCTGCCTCGCAATGGGTGACGGGGCTTGCTTCCAAACTCGTCAGTCTACCGATGACGATGGTAAACACCACCGCGCTATTAGCACAACTTGCCACTACATCAGGCGATGAGAGAGTTGCTGCTATGTTAAGCAGACCCATGACCTCTATTGACACCATGAACCCGAACAACCCCGCGTTGCAAGTGTTGGCATCCATACCTGTTACAGCAGTTCCAGCCCACTCGATTATCGCCGTTGAAGGCAACGACCCGAAAGAAGAAGGTGATGATGGTGTGGTCGCTTATAAAAGCGCACACATTGATGAAGCGGTTTCTGAATTTGTAGTCAATTGGAGTCACTCATGCCAAGGTCAGCCTGAGGTGATTGAAGAGGTCAAACGCATTCTGTTTGAACATTTGGCAGCATCAGAAACGAAAAAACCTTGAGGAATTGAACTCAAAAACCGTGTAGGGTACGGGTACGCATTGCCTTACAGCCCGCAGTAAAGGATTTTTGCAGAATCGTGGTTAAAGCCACTCGCGTTAAACCCCAGCGGGGTGAAATGTAAATGAGACAAACATTTCACCCCTATGGGGCTTGGTTGGGTTTATATTTTATTGCTACAACCATTTCACCGCTACGCGGTTACGAACAATCACGCTTAACTGTGTGTTATGTACCCCCACCAAATTAAATACCAAACAACGTCGCCAACGCATTAATGCGCGGTAATTCAGGTTTATCCTGATACACGCCGCTCATTGGCACATCGGGTATCATGCCGCGCACAAACAAATAGCGTACCCCGCCAAAATGCTGATGGTAGTCATAATCAGGCAAACGGTTTTGCAGATAACGATGCAATACCACGGTATAAAGCCAGTATTGCAAGCCGTAATTATGTTCACGCATCGCCAATGTTAAATTGGCTTCGTCGTAATCCGCTAAAAAGTTGGTTTTATAATCCATCACATAATACCGCGCGTCATACTCACAAATCAGGTCGATAAACCCCGTTAAATAACCACTCAAGGCTTTACTGCTCAAGGCTTGATAGGCAGGCGTATCTTGCAATACTTTATTAAGATGCTGGGCGTTCATGTCCTGCATCGCTAAATAAAACGGCATTTCTTTTAAGCACTGCTTATCCGCTAAATTCATCAAACAAAAATCGGGGTCTGTTGCAGACAGCGGCGTTTTAACCACTTTTTCTAAAATTTCATCGAGCATTTCAGGACGGTCGAGTTTTAAGCTATACCGCTGACAGGCTTTATCCCGAATCACGCTTATATCTTTGCGCTGTGCCAAATCGCTGAAACGGTGATTTTCCAGTAAATCATGCACCACGTTACCCGTATGTGCGCCTTTGGGCAGTTGTTCAGCGGTAGCGCGGGGGATTAATACTTCGCCTTGTTCGCGGGCTTTATCTTCGGGCAGTTCAGGAGCGTCGTGTTCACTGAGTGCCGATAAGGCGGTGTAGCTGCTCATTTGCCAATGGGTGAATAACTGCCGTTGCCGCTGGTTTGCCTGTAAGCTGTGGATGACGCGGCGTTTTTGATAACTGCCTTGCGCACTATTGGGAACGGTTAATACTTGATACGCAAATTGTTCAGGCTGTTGGGTGGCTAGGTTTTCTAATACCGCTTGTTGCTCTGAGCAATCACGCTCAGTAAAATCCAGCAAATGCGCGAATGCCGATTGATTGGGCTTATCTTTGGTACGCACATTAGCCCACGCCAGATAACAGCGGTATTTAGCACGAGTGACTGCCACATAAAATACCCGTAAATCTTCGGCACGTTGTTCGAGTGCGGCTTGTTGCAAATGCTCGGCAAACTGTTCAGAACCTAAATCAACAATGGTTTTCCCCTGCGCGTGGCAGGTAATCGGTCTTTTGTCGTTGACCGCTCTGTCTTCCCACAAACACGGGCAGAACACAATCGGGTATTCCAAGCCTTTGGAACGGTGCATGGTGACAATCTGCACCGCGTCATCATCACTTTCCAAGCGTAATTGCTGGGTTTCAGATTGACTGTCTCTGTGCATGGCGGCGTGTAACCAGTCCAGCGTTTTATTGATACCCAGATGGTCATTCATTGCCGCTTGATGGGTCAGTTCAATCGCGTGGTAGATATTGGTCAATTGCCGCTCTACGCTGGCAGTATTGGCAAGGTGCTGGCGAATTTTTTCCTGTGTCAGCAACTTCTGCATCATTGCCATCAAGCCGAGTTTTTGCCACTCCTGATAGTAATTTAAAAACCGCGCCATCCAGTTATCCAGTTCCGCTTCATTATTGAGTAGCGCGTACAAGCCTTGCCCATCCAAGGCAAACCAACTCAGGGTAAGAGCTTTTTTCAGTAAGCCGCTGTCGCTGGGATTGGCAACCGCTTGCAGTAAGGTGTGTAAATCAGCGGCTTCGGGACGAGTAAAAATAGATTCCACGCTGTTCAATACCGCAGGTACGCCTACTTCACGCAGTGCGATTTGATAGGCTTGCGCCTGTTGATTACTACGCATCAGAATAGCAATATCCTGCGGTTGTATGGCGTTCTGTTCAGGTGCTTTATTGGGTTTATGTGTTTTGAGCTGCAACGGCAGATTAAGCAAGCTGACGATTTCATTGCACACCGCCAAACGAATTTCCTGCTCAGCTTTGCCTTTGCCTTTGCCCCAATAGCCCGATTTTTCCTCGCTGGGTGGCAGTTGCCACAATACCATCGGCGCGTCAGCCTGCCTTTGCGCATCATGCAATTCACCATCGGCGGCGGACTTGGCAGGCTCAACCGCATGAAACCGCAAATTCTCCAATAAAAACGCCTGTTCACGTTGAAACAAGGTATTCACCGCCTCCACCAAATGCGGATGTGACCGCCAGTTTTTCCCCAGCGTAAATTTATGTTTAGCTTCATCCTGTGCGCCTAGATAAGAATAAATATCCGCGCCGCGAAATTTATAAATGGCTTGTTTCGGATCGCCGATGAGATATAAAAAATGACTGTCGGCGGCAAACACCGTGGAAAAAATGCCCCACTGGCTGTCATCGGTATCTTGAAATTCATCAATCAACGCCGCCGCAAAACGCCCGCGTAATTCACTGGTCAGTAATTCGCCTTTGTCGCCGCGCAATGCGTCCGCCAAGCGGGTGATTAAATTATCGAACGACAACACATTCAGCTGTTGCAAACGTTTATCGAGTTCAATGCGTAACACTTCCAACAGCATCCGCCGCAATACCAGCGTAACGTGCTGCACAGCGGCGGCGAGTGCATCAAACGGCGCAGTATTAATGGACAAGGTTGTTAAATGATTGGCTTTACGCTCTGCTAAAGTTTGCGTTTTATCGGCTTTGATTTTATTGCCATTCAATCCTTTTTGTAACGCATTACTGGTAAATACAGACAAACTGCCAGTATCAGGAATAGTTGTACTATGCCCCTGTAACCAATCGACTAACAGCGGATACGCCGCTTCGTAACTATCAATATATTTGGCATTAAAGTGTCCATCATTAAAACCTGATTGTACCGACGCGCTATAAGTAGCCAGCTCCGCATTTGCCAACGCCGCCGCATTCTCCAGATTTTTCAGCGCATCATCCAAATTTTCATAAGCGGGATACACCGTAATATGCGCGGCAACCACATCAATACTGCCCAATAATTCATCGGGCGTGGCATAGTGCGCGGTCAACACCGCTACCTGCCATTGACTGCGGCTATAAATCTGCTCACGCCAGAAATCATCGACACACGCCTGTTTGATACTGGCTAAATCATCGGTCAATTCCGCATCAAATAACTGCCCGCTTTCCAGCGCGTGTTCCCGCAACACCCGCTGACAAAAACTGTGAATGGTAAAAATACTGGCTTGGTCGATGTTTAATAATGCGACATCCAAACGCTGTTTAACCAGATCAAGGTCAATCTGCAATCCATCCAGCCAATTAACAATGGTTTCATCTGCATCTTCATCATAGCCCTCGGCATTTATCACATTACGCGCTTCCACCAAGCGACTGCGTATTCTGTCTTTCAATTCCTCCGTCGCCGCTTTGGTAAAAGTCACCACTAGTATCTGGTCGATAGCCAGTTCCTGTTCCACCACAAAGCGCAACACCAGCATGGCGATAGCGTAGGTTTTCCCCGTACCCGCACTGGCTTCTATCAGATTGATACCTTGCAATAATTCAGTGTGAGCCGCGTCGAAATATTCAGTGTGCATGGGTGCAATTATTTAATGGGTGAGTGA
>JAUYBJ010000257.1 GCA_030693155.1 Methylococcales bacterium | reverse complement strand
TTTATCCATCCCTATCGCCGCCCGACACTGCCTTTCTGTTTTTAAATCAGATAATCCCAATTTCATAGCCGTTTATTAGTCCTGTTTTATTGATAATAGTAATTATCTATTCTTATTTATTCTGGTGCAACAAGTCTATTGTATTCGCTATAAGGGATATTGTTTGCAGCAAAATAGGCACGCGCCTTTTTGCAATAGCCGCACCAACTGGTCGCATACATTTTTACCTGCTTTACCGCAGCAGTGGCAGTGGTTGTGGGCTTATCAACTTTCAAGATGATTTTTTCCGCCTTTTCAACCGTTTGCCCTTTATCACCAAAATGGGTATGACCTGCCGCATCAGTCCATTTGTAAACATCCGCTGACACTGTTCCTGCACAAATCAGGAAAATGAGCAATAGGTATTTCATGGTAACGTTTCCTTTTAATGAATAAATAGCCGAGTTAAACCTTACCACAGGACGCAGCGAGACAGGAGGCACACTATAAACGATTCAGAGCCTTCTTAGCGATTATCAATATAATCTTGTGAGGTACGATTGCCAAATTTAGCCGCCATTGCTTCCCCTAGACGCGCACCTGACATCGCTAATGCAAACGCAATAGTGCCGCCGATCAACATTTTAATTAGGCTAAAATCAGCAAATCCATGTGCGGTGAAAAAACCGTTGGACAGCAAGATGATAACGCTGAAAAAAGCGGCGATAGCAGGTTCTAGCACCCGAATGGACGGTGATACCGCCTAGTAAAAAACTGATGGGAAAAGACACTATTTCAACTAAAAAGCGGAAACTATGCGGTATAAACGACCAAAATAAATTGGTTTGAAATAATCCAGCAATGCCGATTTCAGCAATAATAAATACCACCAAGCTAGCTAACATCCACGCCCAAGAAAAGCGTTTCATGGATTGGATACCTGCTTTAACGGTATCAGGAGTGACCAGCGTGCGTATATCTGGCAATTCTTCTCTAATCGTGTCCATGATGGCATTGGAATCATTATTCACTTGGCTGTTATTCACCAGCTGCGGCAAGGATGACGTGAGCGATTGTCTGTCAAACTGCGTACCGTAGCGCGTTGCTAAAAATTCTAGACCCTGCTGGTATCCTTGCCCCAACGCTCGGAATTTCCACTGCTGATTTTTAAAATACAGCTCGCCTAAAATGAGCGATTGCAACGCGGTATTGTCAGGCGTGAACACCGATAAATTGCCGATTTCCATCGTCAGATTCTGCATACCCGACAGCGAACCGTGACTTGCCACCACAAACACAATTTTACTGACATCCGCTGAGATTTTATTCAAATCAATGCGAAACACAGGTTTACCTGCATTGAGTGATAACGACATAAAATCGGTTTGGGTATCAATATTACCGCTGAGATAAATAAAATCACTATCAGAGCGGACTTTTTCTGTGTCATTCAACACAAATGCCGCTATATCGGCAGGAAAATCAAAAGGCATCCATGAAATTAATAGTTCAATTGTTCCAGATTGATTGACGGGGATATTTGCCCCTGCCTGCATAGTATTCATTACCCGCTCCTGTGAAATTAATTAGCCTGTAGGGTACGAATTGCCCCTCTTAAATAAAGTGTAGTATTTTATGTCGGCTTGCCAAAAAGCAACACCCTATCTGACGAGTTTTAGCCCGCTATCTGTTTAATCCAGAGTCCGCTGACCCAGCCAGATTTGCATTTACCTTGATAGGGTTGCGCTGGGCTGATCGGACTGGATACGCCACAATCAAGGTCTTTATTCTCTGGTGCATAAACAATGCCGTACCATTTGCCGTCTGCTGAGGTGCTGCACATCAACACCTGCTGCCCTTCCAGCAATTTATCCACCAGTTTATAACTGGCATTCGCACCCGTACGAACGGCAAGAAAGCCATCGCCGCGTGGTGCGAGACCTGACACGACACCGACACTGCCGCAGGCATCCAAATCCTCCTCACCGCCGACCATAACGGGCATCACCGCATTATCGGCACTGCTGACAACTGAATATCCCAAAAGAGCAATCGCCCCTAAAATTTTACGCATGATGATGTTTCCTAATTATGAATGGTGATGTGACAAAAATGCGACGCTATTTACCAATAAACCAGCAAGTAACGCAATGATATTCGGTTTCATAGTGTATTTTTCTTAAAACATTTTTATACAGTCGAACTTATTGCCGTCTCAATTTCAAAAACCAATCAAAAAATAAATGAATAAACAGTGCGGTGAGAATGAAAGCCGTGCCGATAATCACTTTTTGCGTCAGCAGTTCATGATTAACCGAGTACCCTAAGAGCAGCGACATAACAGGACATATCAGCGTTATCAAGGCGACTTGCGTGGTTTCCAGTTGCGTGAGCAAATAATAACTGATGTTACGCACACCTCGCCCCGAAAGCGTACTATTAAAAGATGAACAGAGAAAATTTAGCTATATACACTGATTACTTGATATGCACTAACGGATTCACTACCGCAACTGGATTATCGGCGATGTTGGAGGG
>JAUYBJ010000098.1 GCA_030693155.1 Methylococcales bacterium | reverse complement strand
CGGATGTAGTCTAAATCAAATACTTTGCATAATTCGATAATGAAGCTCTGCGCCTGCCCCATTTCATAACTGGCATCGGCGAAATCTTTGGCAAATCGGGTCGCGTTTTTTCTGAGCGTTTCAATGGTTATCATAAGTTAGGCAGGATTCAATAGAGGTGTGTTTAAGGCATAAAAAACCCGTCAGGTTTTAATACCTGACGGGTTTAGTCTAGCGGACTGAGCTGTTATTGCAGAATTTCTAACTGTACTCTGCGGTTATTAGCGCGACCTGCCGCTGTCTCATTGGTATCAATAGGACGAGTTAAGCCATAACCATGCGGAATCAGTTTATGCGGGCCATGAAGCCGTTTATTCAGGTAATCAGCTACTGCGTTAGCACGGCGTATTGAGAGCTTCATGTTATGAGCCGCTGACGCTGTGTTACTGGTATGCCCTTGCACCTCGATAGTCAGATTAGCAAAGTTTGCGGTAAGATCGACCGCCAATTTATCCAGCAACGCGAAGTATTGTGGTTTGATGACACCGCGATCATTATCAAACTTCACGTCCACAATCCAGCAACCCAGTCTATTAACGGGTGTGCCAGGTATTGTGTTGGGGCATTTATCATTACAATCGTTGACTCCATCACGATCAGAATCAAGTTGTGAACAGTCTATGGCTGGCGCGGGCGGTAAGGGTGATAACAGTGCGGCTCGCATAAAATCTTTCATGCCATCGGCTTCTGCGACTCTTTCAGCATTATAGGCACTAGGGCCGCCGCAATTGGCAGGATTATCAGCAGAATACATTAACTCCCGCTCGCTGAAGTCTTCGCTTTCATGACTATTGTCTTCTGCCTGACTTTTACTGCTGCTGCCCATCCACACGTTATACACGCATAATCGGTCGCCATATTTTTGTCTTAAACTTTTAATTGCCTGCTGGTCATCTTCACCTAAATCCGGATTCAGGTATTCAGGCAGCATTGCAGCGGCAGCGCGGGCAAGTTTGCCTTTTGATAAGTCGCTGATAATCACTAGAGAAATGTTGCCTTTTGTGGCGGCTAAATCGTCATTGACGGACTTGTCAATGTCATTACCCAGCATATTGCTCACGGGATTGCTGGTATTGTCGTTTTTAATCAACGCCTTGGCAATATTCGAGCGGCCATGAGCGCAGGCGATAGTGTCGGTTGCCTTATCAAACGCCTCTTTAGAATACAGCGTGGCCGCCTGATGTAGATCAGTGCTCCGATCGCCATAACCGTCGCATTTTCCATAACCAAAGCTGCGAATGCCTGTGGTAAAGTCACTCAATCTTAAGGCAGAGGCGGAGTTATAAAGCGTTTGATTCATTCTGTGCAGGATTTCTCTTTGCGCTTCCAGCTTGGTAGGCTCATTATTTTTGGTTTTATAGCCCACGCCCAAATAATCTTCGGTTGCCGAAGATGACGCATCAAACAAAACAAACAAATTGTTCGCCCTTTGTACATATTTACCTGAAGTAATATACTCAGCTATGCTGTCAACTTTGACACTCTGAAATTCGGTTTTATCACTAAAAAAATGACTTTCATCGGTTGTTTTCGATATTGCACAGCCTGTTAGCACCAGAATAGTACCAATAATGGCTGTTAAAAAAGTTTTTCGCATGGTAAACACTCCATAAGTTAATAAATCGACACGATAAAACAATCTGTTTTAGCACCGAACACTGCTTTGAAGTCTAGCACTATCTTATTTAATTTAAATAGCTAATGTATCTTTAATGTGTAGCATGGAATAATAAGCTCTATTAATACCAGCGACATTCGCTCTCGAACCCACTATCAATACTACAATCATGACGACAACAACACGATTTGCTCCTAGTCCTACAGGTTATCTCCACGTCGGTGGTGCGCGTACCGCGCTTTTTTCTTGGCTTTATGCGCGTAAACATGGCGGTCAATTTATTTTGCGTATCGAAGACACCGATTTAGAACGCTCTACGCAGGAATCTGTCGATGCTATTTTGCAGGGCATGACGTGGTTAGGGCTGGAATACGATCAAGGGCCGTTTTATCAAACTCATCGTTTTGACCGTTACAAAGACATTATTCAGCAACTATTAGACCAAGGTGATGCATATTATTGCTATTGCAGTAAAGACGAACTGGAGCAGTTGCGTACTGAGCAAATGGCAAACAAAGAAAAACCACGTTATAACGGTAAATGTCGTGACTTGCCCGCACAACCCGAAGATGAGCGCGAACGGGTTATCCGTTTTAAAAATCCAACCGATGGCGCAGTCACTATTCCCGATTTGGTCAAGGGTGACATTGTGGTCGGCAATAAAGAGCTGGATGATTTGATTATTGCGCGTGGTGACGGCACACCAACTTACAATTTAACGGTAGTGGTTGATGATATGGATATGCAGGTGACGCACGTTATTCGTGGCGACGACCATATCAATAACACGCCGCGCCAAATGAATATCCTCAAAGCCTTAAATGCGCAGCTACCCAAATACGCGCATTTACCGATGATTTTAGGCTCGGATGGCGCACGTTTATCCAAACGTCATGGTGCGGTCAGTGTCATGCAGTTCCGTGATGATGGTTATCTGCCAGAAGCCTTGTTGAATTATCTGGTGCGTCTGGGCTGGTCGCATGGCGATCAGGAGATTTTTTCTATTGATGAAATGATTGAATTTTTTGAACTGGACAATGTGAACGGTTCAGCCTCCACGTTTAACATGGAAAAGCTGTTATGGTTGAATCATCACTACATCATGCACAGCGACCCTGCGCACGTTGCGCGACACTTAAGCTGGCATATCGGGCAACTGGGCATAGATCCGACGGAAGGCGCGGATTTGGTTGATGTCGTTAAAGCGCAACGCGAACGCTGTAAAACGCTGGTAGAAATGGCGGCGGCTAGTGTTTATTTCTATAAAGACTTTGATAGCTACGACGAAAAAGCCGCAAAAAAGAACTTTACTCAAGGTTCAGATGAGGTATTGGCAAAACTGCATGAGGAGTTTTCTGCCGTTACTTACTGGAATGGCGAAATTTTACATCACGTTGTACACAATGTTGCCGAAACGCTGGAACTGGGCTTGGGAAAAGTAGCACAACCCTTGCGTGTCGCGGTGTGCGGCTCGGCTGTTTCACCTGCTATTGATGTCACTTTAGCGTTATTGGGCAAAGAAAAAACCCTGAATCGTCTGCAAAAAGCCATTGAACACATCAAAGCGACAAATAAGTAGTAGACAGAACGGGCAAATGGCGTATAATACCCGTTCTTTACAGCGGGGCCATAGCTCAATTGGTAGAGCGCAACACTGGCAGTGTTGAGGTCAGCGGTTCGATTCCGCTTGGCTCCACCAAAAAGTAAAAGTGTTATAATAATAGTTTTAGGTCCCCATCGTCTAGCGGCCTAGGACACTGCCCTTTCACGGCGGTAACAGGGGTTCGAACCCCCTTGGGGACGCCAACTATTTTACTAAGTGGCACAGCAGTATTTTTGAGCGTCAGTCATTATTGACTGATTAGGTCTGACTAAACCAGTTTTAGTCCCCATCGTCTAGCGGCCTAGGACACTGCCCTTTCACGGCGGTAACAGGGGTTCGAACCCCCTTGGGGACGCCAAATAATAGAGGGCTATCAATTGATAGCCCTTTTTTATGCCTGTCGATTTCATCCATGCGTAAAATCATCTATCGTCGTGTGCTATCTTGATTATAATCATACGTTCAAATCCACACACTGATTGACCATGCAACCGCGAATATGAGCGACCCAGCCCAACAACTCTTGCGCCAACTGATTTGTGATTACGGCATTGATCTTGCCCGCGATCCGCAAAGACTGAACGCGCTCTTAAAAGACCATGCACGCGGACAATTCAAACGAGAAATTTTTTTATGCGTACAAGCGGCACGCGAAGGCATTGTATTGGATCTGCAAAATAACCAGCACCTGCCTTTAGACGCGCTGTCTATCCGTCTTATCAAGCAACTACAGGAAGATTACGGTCTCGATAATCAAGCCGCACACTGGACTATAACCGCGTGGCTTGCCGCGCTTAATTTAAACAATACACTGCCTGTACCCGTAATCCCTGCGCCCCCTCCTATTATTGTACCCGCACCCACTCCGCCTGCCATACCTGTGGTTACAGGTATCAACACGCCATCGCAAACCAGTCCGCTCAGCAGAGTACAGCCATCGCAGGATGATACCGATCTCTCTATACTCATTGAAGACAGTCTCGCGTGGTTTAAAAGACTGCTGGGCTGGCAACAACACTATATTAACAATGGTGATGGCACCGTCACTGATAGTCGCACCGAATTACAATGGATGCGTTTTTCTCTGGGGCAATATTGGGATGGCAAAACCTGTGCTGGCAGAGCGATTGAATGCACACTACAAGAGGCATTAACTGCCGTTCAACAACTCAATAACAACCGAAGTCTTAATTGCGGTTATTCCGACTGGCGCATTCCCACTTGGGACGAACTGAATAGCATTCGCGGAACAGGTGCTAAAGTCATTGATGCGAAAGCTTTTCCCAATACCCCTGACAGTCGCTTCTGGACAATTTCAGAAAGCACCAGCCTTGATTTAACGGGATCAACCGATAAACGCTTTTATACCGTCAACTTCAATCGTTTCAACTCCCATTACTCTTTTGGAACCGCTCTGGCGCATGACATAAAATACACCCGCCTGGTGCGCGTGTAATAAATCCTCTGTTCCAGTCTATAATCGCTTAAACACTGCCTTCAACTGAGTTAATCATTCATCATGAACAATCAAGTGCGACAACATTTATTTCAAGTGATTAATGACTACGGTATTGATGTTGCCAAAGATTTACGACGATTAGAATCCTTACTCAAAGATTACACGCAAGGACAATACAAACGGGAAGTTTTTTTGTGCGTACAAGCAGCGCGAGAAGGTGTAATTGATGCCCTGCTGAACAATAAACACCTGCCCTACGAAATGCTGGCGGCTCGTTTAACCAAACAACTGCATGAAGATTATGGGCTGGATTTACACGCCGCAAAATGGGCAGTAGGCAGTTGGGTGGTGGTACTGGGTTTAACCAAAAAATTTCCAGCTCCAAAACCGCCCGTTATCACACCACCTCGTCATCTAAACCCTTCACCACTGACGCAAACGCCGGCAATAAAACCCCGGCCGACACCATCACAGCACCACAAGCCGATTGTGGTACAAAAATTAGTGGCTAATCGCTATTCGGATCAGAATGATGGAACGATTGTAGACACAAAAACTAATTTACAATGGATGCGTTTCGCGCTGGGGCAGTCATGGAATGGCAAAATCAATCTCAGCGAAGCCAAGCGATACAACTGGCAGGAAGCACTGAATGCCACCGATGAACTCAATCAGACAGGTGGCTTTGCAGGGTATATAGACTGGCGCGTACCGACAATTGACGAATTAAAGACTCTCATTGAGCGCGGTAAAAAACCTGCTATTAATCACGCCATGTTTCCCGCTACGCCACTCTCGCTGTTTTGGTCATCCACCGTAGCAACCAATGTCAATAACTCCGCGTGGGCAGTCTATTTTTATGGTGGCAGTGCCTATTGGTATGGCAAAATCAGTTATTATTATCTTCGGCTGGTGCGGGATTAGAAGATATAAAAATTAAACACACTGGAGTCCAATAGCTTTAGCTATTGGCTAGAAAACAGCTAAAGCTGTTTTACTCCAGTCGTATTAAATCTAACGCTTACCCATCACACCCTGATAAACATCCAACGTGCGCTGGGCAATATCGTTCCAGTCATATCGCTGTGCCACCCAAGCGCGACGTGCTTCTCTGTCTTCCAAGCTCAAAGGTCGTCCGACAAAATCGCGGATTTTTTCTGCCAAGGCAACCGCATCACCCATAGGAAAATACTGTTCTTCTGGCAAGTCGATTTCTACATTCGCCGATATATCACTGGCAATCACAGGCAAGCCATAACTCAGTGCTTCCAGCATCGCAATCGGCATTCCTTCATGTGACGACGGCAAAACAAATAAATGCGCATGAGCAAATAATTCACTCAAACTCAAGCCGCTTTGAAAGCCTGTACACAAAACATTGGGTGTTTTTTCAATCGCCTCCAATACGGAATGCGTATAGGCATTAGGATGATCGGATGCACCGACAATGACTAATTTCCATTCATCGGGCAGATGAGCCAAGCGAAACGCCTCGATTAAATCCAGATGGCGTTTTTCAGCAACTAAACGACTGACCAACAAAACGTATTTTTCAGGCTGCAATCCAAATTGCTGCAAACTGTCGATACTGGAAGGCAGTTCAGGCAACGTCACGCCATTGGGAACTAATGCACTCTGTGCATGATGTTTATCAAAGTTATGCTGTTGAAGACGTTTAGAAATAACAATACTGGCATTGGAACAACGCATTCCGAAAAATTCACCTGCTTGCAGAACAATTTTTGCCAATCGTCCCCAGCTATCACGCTCATAATCAATGCCGTGTGTGCTCATGACTACTTTTAACCCCAGCAACCGCGCCAGCGGTGTCCAAAACGCAGGCCCCATTGATTGAATATGCAGAATGTCTGGACGATTTATTAAACCTGCATATAACACAGCTACCAAGCTGTGCAGCATAGCTTCCAAGGTTTTAGAACGCGGTGACCACAGATTATGAAAATGCAAACCCCGCCATGACTCCCCAACGTCTTTGTGTTGATACGTTGAGCGGGTAATGACATGAACATCACAACCTAACTCGACCAGTATCGGGCAAATATTTTCCGCATGAATTTCCACACCACCTTGTATACGAGGAAAGCCGCGCAAGCCCATCCACATCACGGATAATTGCTTACTCACAATCAACCCCCATACTGCGATATAACTCAATCAAACGCTCCCGATAACGGGTAGCGGTAAAATCTTGTTCCGCCCAGGCACGTCCTGTTTTGCCCATCGCTAAAATAGTGGTATCGGGCAGATCACTAAACTGGCGTAATTTTTCTGCAAGTGCATCTGCATTGCCACTCGGAAATAATTCGCCTGTTTCACCGACCCGAATCAACTCAGGAATACCGCCAATATCAGCACCAATCACAGGACGCTCTAAGGCATAGGCTTCCAGTATACTCATCGGTGCATTTTCATATAATTCTGAGGGCAATACCATCGCACGGGCATGGCGTATCGTATCAGCCATTGCTTCACCGGTTTTATAGCCCAGAAATTCCACATCGGCATTGAGTTCTTCGGCTAACTGACGTAATTGTTGCTCTTCAGGGCCTGTGCCGACTATCCAGCCTTTAACACCTGCCTGTGCTACCGCACGAATAAATGTACCCAAGCCTTTATCGAACAACAATCGACCTAAATACACGAAGGCGGTGCCGACATCGCCACGCGGTTCAAATTGCCGCGTATCGACAAAATTAGGAATATAAGTGAATCGCTCACGCGGCCAGCCCCATTCAACAAATTTTTCAATAAAAAATTTGCTGGGCGTAATGAATTTATCGACATTATTTGAGTAACTGCCCAGTAAACGATGTACGGCGGTTTCCGCCAAAATCACCGATGACAATACACGCGAATCCTTAACGCATTTATGAACGACAACATTCCATATTTTTCCACCTTTACAACGCTCACACACACCGTCATGCGTCATCATTTTATAGCAAGGACAGGCAAGTTTAAGATCATGCAACGTTAATACGGTAGGAATACCCATCGACTTCAGCTTGCTGAAAATAGCGGGGGAAATATGATGATAAACGTTGTGTGCATGAGCAACGCTGGGTTGAACTTTTGCCGACAGGTCGGCAATTTTTTTGCGGGCTTCAAATGAATAAATAATTTTGCTTGCACGGCTTGCCTTTTCTAACAACGAATAATCTGAAGAAAATTCAATCTCATCGACAAAATAATCCTGCCACTCAGAGGTCAAATTTTGCGGATGCTGCATGGCAAAAGGCACAACCTGCCAACCAATTTCTTCAAACAACCGATTCTGCTCTAAAAAAACGACTTCTGCACCACCACGGCGGTAGTAATAATTGTTGATGGATAATAACGTCGGCATATTGGTTTCCAAGGTAAAAGGTTAATGGTTTGCAGGCTGTTTAACGGCGTAATTTTATACCGTACAATCAATCTGTGGCTAATTCAAAATAAGTGGTCGGTGTCGTGCTGAACTTTGCCAAGTCCAGCTCTATGTATAGCCTGTCAGCTGTCGTTTTGTCTATCGGTAATTCAACACCGCGCTGCCCGTTTAATGTGAGTGCATATAAGTGTAACGCGGTGGTATTGCTGTTGTTCAAACTGAAGGTAATGCGGCTGTTTTTTATCAGTACAGGCAATGTACCCAAATTGGTCAGCTCGCGGCTTTGTGCATCGGCAAAACTCATGCCGCTGTTTCTGGCATCGGTCGCATAAATTAATAACAAATGTTTGCTGTGAGCTAATACCGCACCATCCAACGACGACGCGGCAAACAATGCGGGCGCAGACGCGCTTTTGATAGTCACATTGGCTAATGGCGGCGGTAAGGTTGCGCCAAACGCCACTGCTTCGGTGTTAGCGGTGACGACGCTCAACTGTTGATTATGCGTATTGAGGGTAATTTCCCCCGTATCGCTTTGAAAAATACCCTTGCTATCGCTCACGTTGGACTTCGGTAGAACCTCGGTTGCCTTTAAGTCACCGAGCAACTGCTCCCAGTGTTCATCGTGAACTAATCCAGACCAGCTGCGTAGTTTTCTGATCACTTTATCTATGACTGACGGAGCGGAATCCTGAGGCTGTATGACCTTATCAACCTTGCCTGCCGCTTCCTGCCAGCTTAATCCCAAGCCTGTTACTAACGCGACATTAGTGAGTGCATCAGGTAATTTGCCGATACCTGCCTGCTTATCGAACACATATTCAGGCGTAAGGCGAATATCGACTTTATGCAGTGCGGGATTGACATCCTGTCGGGCAAACAACAACGCGGTCAGTGTTTCCCCTGCCCTTCCAATCGGATCCATACCAATATCAAACGGATGAATGGCTTGCCGCGTGTTACTTTGACCTGCCTTGGCGTAATTCAGCTCAATCGCACCGCTATGGCGGCACAGCATATCCCAGTTCTGCAAACTGCCATACGCCCCCATTGCTAGTCCTGCTTCATAACGAGAGCCATCCCAAAACGGTTGATCGTATTCGCTGATGGTAAAGGGTTTAAACCAATAGCGTGAACTTGCCAGATTGCGGATATATGCCAGTTTATTCAGCAAAGAACTTTCCTGTTTCAGAGTAGAACCTGCTTTAACCCAGTCAGAAGGCTCTTCCTGATAATCGTGCATATCTACCCATTCCAACGCAGAGCGTGTCGCGCTGTCCTGTAGATTCGACCAATTATCATAAGCACTTATCAAACCCTGATAACCCAAGCCGCGCACATAATCAGTCATCCATTGCAGGGTATTTTTTTGCATTTCATCATAAAAACGCTGACTGTCGGCAACACGGACAGAAGCATTCCAGTCGCGTATCGGTACATTCACAATACCATTGACAGGTACTGACTCGCGCCATGCCGCCATTGCGTTGTCGATAGAGCCGTATTTCACCACCAGCCACTGCGTGAATGCCTGATTTAATGGTGTTAAATCGGTGTTATCGGAGGGTGATAAATTGACAATATGATTCAGACCGCCTTCATTGACTAAAATAACGCCCATTAAGGCTGGGTCTTGTAAAGGAGTCAGTTTGGTATAAGGATTTTCTTTATTCAGCACCTGCTGGACTAATATTTGCCAATGCGCTTTGGCTTCCTCATCGACATAAACCCCCAGTTTGAGATTATGTTTGGCTATCCAGCGGTCGTCACCGACATCACCATACACGCCATTCCACGAACTCATACCATCTACCAGCCAATAAACCCCTTCGCGCTTTAACGCCGCCATAAAATAATAAAATCTATCCAGCTGTTCGGGATTAAAATCAAAATCCACAGTGCGCAGCTCCATCAAATCATTCTCGACAAAATGAAACCGCGCCACGTTATAGCCATGTAAACGCACTTGTCGCGCATAACGGTCGGCGGCAGCATGATCTGGAAAAGTAAGCCCTGCACCATCTGGTTGCGAGGCACAGAAAAACCGCTGAGGCTTATTCGGACTGTCCATATACGCCAAATGTCCGTCTGTGCCGCGAATAATGCGCCCATGCTGACCTGCAACACCTGTTTCTACCAATGCGGAAAAATCCAGCGCACTGCCCGCCTGAATGGATAAATCAGTGTCGTTAATCGGCAACCAGTCGGCGGCTTGTTGTTCTGCACGGCACGGATTCATCACACCCGATAACACCAGCAGTCCGCCGATAATAATTTTATAAATACTCATAATGCCGCCTGATTGCTAGATATGCTTAAAAAATCCACTTTCAATCAATACCTCCAGCAATAAAAGAAGACTACCCACAAAGAAAAACACTACCCGCACAAGGCTTGCCGTCGGTGAAGCCTTAGTGTCGTTTTCTTTCAAACCGCCGCCGATAATACTGAAAACCACCAGAACTATGCCTGTCATGGTTAATAAAATTTCAATTTCTGACATAGTTTTTCTCCGTTGCATTAATGGTAAGGCTTGATTTTCAGGAACTGCACGACAACATCGAACAGCCAGCGCGTTGTCTTGCCCAATCGGGACGTTTAGCAGCAAACTGTTGTTTATCGGCTTGCTCGTTGTATGGATTACGCAATAAATCCAACAACTCATGTATCTTGGCAAAATCACCCTGTTCCGCGTCATCAATAGCCAGTTGCGCCAAATAATTGCGCAACACATAAATCGGATTAACCGCATTCATACCCACTCGTCTGCTGTCATCCTCCACACCTTCTTGTTGCAGGCGATGAATATAGTGCGTCAGCCACTGGGTTAAACGCGCCAGATAATCGGCGGTGAGTTGCTCAGGCACATAATAGGCATCGCTAAGCTGATGGATGGCATCGGCGACGCTATCTTCTAAAGGTAACGTGCAGTCCACCAACGCCAATTTGCGATAAAAAAGGGTCATATCGGTTTCCACTAAGGGCAATATCGCCAACAGTTCGCCGCACAGTTGTTCATCAAAGTCTGTTAAACCCAGCTTAGCCGCCATCATGGCTTGCCAGCCTTGCTCAAAAGTCTGCTCGTACACCGTCAATGCGGTTTTCAGGGGTTCGACTCGTTTAATCAACGGATACAAAGCATTCGCCAACTGCACCAGATTCCAGAACGCAATCGCAGGTTGATTGCCGAAACGATACCGCCGTTCCTGTACATCGGTGGTGTTAGGCGTCCACTCAGGATCATAATTTTCCAGCCACCCGTAAGGGCCATAATCAATGGTCAGCCCCAATATCGACATATTGTCGGTATTCATTACCCCATGCACAAAGCCCACGCGCTGCCACTGCACAATCATTTCCGCAGTACGGCGGCAGATTTCAGTAAACCATTGCCCATAAACTGCTGTTGACGGTTCGCCCAATTCGGGAAAATCGGTGCGTATGGTGTAATCCGCGAGGGTTTTTAATAACGCCTCATCACTACGCGCCGCTAAAATCTGAAAATGCCCGAAGCGGGTAAACGACGGCGCGACCCGACACACCACCGCGCCCAGTTCAGCGCGGGGATTGCCGTCATAAAACATATCGCGCACCACCTGCTCACCCGTCAGCGATAAACTTAACGCGCGGGTGGTCGGTACGCCTAAGTGATACATCGCTTCACTGCATAAAAATTCGCGCACCGAAGAACGCAACACTGCCAAACCATCCGAGCCGCGCGAATACGGCGTTGCGCCCGCGCCTTTCAATTGTAATGCCCAGCGTTCACCAGGCTGATTAATCACATCACCCAGATTAATCGCCCGTCCATCACCCAACTGCCCTGCCCAATTGCCGAATTGATGCCCGCCGTAACAGGTCGCGTACGCCTCCATGCCTTTGGCTAAACGATTGCCCGCAAACACTTGGGTAAACTCATCGGACGCACACACGTCAGGACTTAAATCCAATAAATCCGCCACTTCCTGCGCATAAATCACACAGTGCGGCTTAACGACTTGAGTGGGTAGCACGCGCGAATAACACGCGCCGAATACTTGACGGCGGGTATTAAGCGGTTCTTCATCGGCGGGTAAATCGCGAATAAAACGATTATCAAAAGTTAAGTCATCGAGCTGGGTTATTTTGGCAAATGAGGTCATGGCAGAGTGCGTATTGATGAATAAATAAATGGCTTTAGCATACACCAAATGACGGCATGACTGACATGATGATGCAATGGAATCAAAAATCATGATTTTTGACTCCGCTACTTCTATTTATTTGGAAATGATTGAAAAATTAGGCTTATTTTGCAAACAGATACTGCAACGTAACATTGGCAGACCAGTCAGGGCTTTGATCAGGTCGTATCGGATTATAGTAACTTTCCGCGCGGATATTGATAGCATCTTTACCGACAGCCACTACTTTACCGACACCGCCGCCCACAGGTACAGTCCAGCCTTGGTTGTTATCCCTGTTCCAATTAGCAACCATATCCATATCGGAAAGCACATACCAGCCATCTGCCAGATTGTAATTAACAAAGGGTTTCAGCTCCATTTGACTGACACTGCGACGGCTGTCATTACCCAATACCGACCAAATTTGTTTGACGTTCAGTCCCAGCGTAAAAGGTTTGGATTGTGTGACAATCATCGCACTCGGGCCGATACTGAATTTTCCGCTACCCAGTTGCCGCGACCGTCTGTCCTCTATGTCCGAAAAAAGTGTATCGGTTGGAAATACGAACGTAGGCCCGAACCCCCAACTCACATTATCAGAACTCACAGGGGAAAACAGTGACGTAAAGGTGGTATCGCCCAAACCCACCGCCCCTGAGCCCGCATAAGGTTCGGGTAGTTGTGCAATACCCTGTATCCCGCCTGAGGTGTCGATGAAGTTTAATGACAGCTGATTAATCACATTCCAAGAGCCTAAGGACACAGGAATAATGGGCTGTATACTGCCGATGGACACGCCACCATTATCTGCACCGCCATGATAAACATAGTTAAGCGGTACGCTGTATTGCGGAGACAGCGGATTTTGCGCCCTGTCGCGAAAGTCATTGATACTATTGCCATTAATTACATTTGCCTGCATAACATCATTGGAGGACGCTTCTGCATAACAGGAATTGCTCGCCAATAAAACCACGACCGCGAAAAAATGTTTATTAATCTGTCTCATAATGATGCTTGTAGTGTTGTTTGTGATGTCATTTGAACGTATTCAACATAACTTATAGTGGTTTTGTTTTAACACTGATTATAGTTGAGAACAAGAAAAAACGAGTAACCTCGCCAGTGCGTGCAACTGACAGGCGCACACTATCGACAGAACACTTTTTCATATAAACGTCATTTTCCTGACGCAGTTTTGTCATGTTTCGTAGGTATTGTGAGCGGTAATTTACACCTTACGAGGAAGAGTCTCATGTCGATTGATGATCGCGATACCAACACCACGCGCAAGCGTCGTTTTCAAGTCGAAGTGGCAAATGATGCCGCTACGATTACTGCCGCCCAAGCTCTGCGTTACCGCGTTTTTGCGGAAGAAATGGGCGCGGTTCTGCATACGCCTGTTGCAGGTCTGGATATAGATGAACTGGACGCTTATTGCGATCATTTAATCGTGCGTGACAGCAATACTGGGGCTATCGTAGCAACCACACGCTTATTAAGCGACCGAGGTGCTTTACAGGCAGGACGTTATTATTCAGAAGGTGAATTCCATTTAGACGGCGTATTAACCATGTCAGGTCGTTTTTTAGAAGTCGGACGCACCTGTATTGATTCACGCTACCGTGGCGGTGCGCCACTGGCAATGTTATGGAACGGTTTAGCAGAATACGCAGTAAAAGGCGGCTTTGATTACCTGATAGGTTGCGCCAGTATTTCCCCCGGCCCCAGCGGCTTTGCAGTGGATGCGGTATATCGTCAAATCGAGCCAGAACAATTCGGTTCGAGTGCGTTGGGTGTGATACCGCGTTGCCCTGTACCTGCTTATAAACGGTGTGTGCGTGATGAAAGCAGTATTCCGCCATTACTCAAAGCCTATCTGCGCTTAGGTGCGTGGGTATGTGGCGAACCCTGCTGGGATGAAGATTTTGATGTCATGGATGTTTTCATACTCCTACCGTTAAAAGCACTCAGCTCACGCTACGAACAACATTTTATCGCCCCTAAAAGTGTCCACACACCCAATCATGACCTTGTCTTACCCGCATTGGCATAAAGCCGCCACCATCATTCTGCTCTTCGGTCTCGGTAGCGCGGCAGCCGCCACGCTACAGCCGATGTTTCGCAAACTGCCCAGTCGCCGTATTAATTTATTGCCACCTATCATTCAAGCAACGTGGCTACGCGCCGTGTGTCGCGCCTTAGGTGTGCAGCTGGCTATTCATGGTACACCGATAACAGGCGGTGCATTATGGGTGAGTAATCATGTATCGTGGCTGGATGTAGTCATATTAGGTGCAGTGCGTCCTGTCGCATTCCTTGCGAAAAGTGAAGTTGCCAGTTGGCCAGTGGTTGGTTTTTTAGGTCGTCAAAGTGGCAATCTATTCATTCGGCGCGGTCACGGCAGTGGTGAAATTACGAACATCATGACGCAACGCTTGCAGTGCGGCGATAGCCTAGTGTTATTTCCCGAAGGCACAACCACACGCGGCGATACCCTGCGGCATTTTCACAGCCGTCTCATGCAGCCCGCCATTTCTGCGGGTGTCCCCGTACAATCGGTAGCTATTTCTTATCAAGGTGCGGCATTCCATGTTGCGCCTTTTGTGGATGACGACGATTTTTTACCCCATTTACTCCGCTTATTAACACTACCGCGTATCTGCGTCACCTTGCATTTTGGTGAACCATTGTTAATGAGTGACGGTATTCAACGCAACAGCTTGGCGCGGCAGACACACGCACAAGTATCGACGGCATTAGGTTTACAAACAGTCGAATAAGCGAACACCCAGACGCGGCACGATAGCGTATAATGCGCTCATTTTAGCCGCAGTAGCCGCATGAATGCTTCCGATTTAGTTAAACAACTCAGCCACCAATTAGCCCTGTGTCTTAATCAAGACAGGCATCATTTAAAACGCCAGTTAGACCGCTTGCGTAGCGAAGTAAAAAAAGGCAAAGAGTCACTTGAAGCCTTAAACGCCCTCGCCTCGCGCGTGGAAACATCGGTGGCGTTGCGTAATAAACGCCTTGCCAGTATTCCGCCGCTTAATTTCCCCGATTTACCTGTCACAGGTAAAAAAGACGACATTGCCGAGCTGATTAAAAACAATCAGGTGCTGATTTTATGCGGCGAAACAGGCTCAGGGAAAACTACCCAATTACCGAAAATTTGCTTATCCATCGGGCGCGGTGCGGCGGGTTTGATTGGGCATACCCAACCGCGACGCATTGCCGCGCGTACCGTTGCCGACAGAATCGCCGAAGAATTAGGCGAGCCATTAGGTAAATCCGTCGGTTATAAAATCCGTTTTAACGATAAAACCCATTCGGAATCGTTAGTTAAATTGATGACCGACGGGATTTTACTCGCCGAATCACAAAACGATCCTTATTTAAATCAATACGACACCATCATCATTGATGAAGCCCACGAGCGCAGTTTAAACATTGATTTTCTGCTGGGTTATATGAAATGGCTGTTACCGAAACGCCCTGATTTAAAACTCATCATCACCTCGGCAACTATCGACCCTGAACGCTTCGCCACGCATTTTAATAACGCGCCGATTATTGAAGTTTCAGGGCGAACTTATCCAGTGGAAATGCGTTATCGTCCGATTGAACGTGAAACCGAAGAAAATGACGAAACAGGCGATGAATTGCAACACGCTATTTTGGATGCAGTTGATGAACTGTATCGGGATTTGCGCGGCGATATTTTGATTTTTCTCAGCGGTGAACGGGAAATTCGCGAAACTACCGATTCCTTAAAAAAACACCATCCCAATCAATATGAAATTCTGCCGCTGTATTCCAAGCTCAGCGTCAGCGAGCAAGAACGGGTATTCAATCCCAAAGGCGGTAAGATTCGCATCGTATTAGCGACCAATGTCGCGGAAACGTCTTTAACAGTGCCGGGAATTCGTGCGGTGATTGATACCGGTCATGCGCGTATCAGCCGCTACAGTCACCGCAGTAAAATTCAGCGTTTGCCGATAGAACGTATTTCGCAATCCAGTGCGAATCAACGTGCAGGGCGTTGTGGGCGGGTTGCTGAAGGGATATGTATTCGCTTGTATTCGCACGACGATTATCTGGCGCGTCCTGAATTCACTGAACCTGAAATCATGCGTACCAATTTATCAGCGGTTATTTTGCAAATGACGGCGTTGAAATTGGGCGATATTGAAGATTTTCCGTTTCTTGAACCGCCCGAAGACAAAATGATTCGTGACGGTAAAACCATGCTGCACGAAGTCAACGCACTGGATAAAGCGGGCAAGCTCACCGACATGGGCAAAAAACTAGCCGCATTTCCCACCGACCCGAAACTAGCGCGGATGTTATTAGCGGCGCATGACGAAGGCTGTTTGACCGAAGTGTCGATTATCGTTGCCGCGCTCAGTGTGCAAGACCCGCGTGAAAAACCCGCAGATAAAATGGCGCAAGCCGATGCAAAACACGCGGCATTCCGTCATCCTGAATCGGATTTTTTGACGTTGTTAACTATCTGGAACACCTTTGAGGTGCAGAAAAAACATTTATCCAACAGCAAACTGCGCAAATATTGTTCTGATAATTTCCTATCGTATTTACGAATGCGCGAGTGGTTTGATATTCACGCACAAATTATGCAGGTGATGAAAGGCGATTTAAAAATGCCGCTCAACACCACCGAAGCGGCGTATGAAAATATCCACCGCGCCTTATTAACAGGCTTATTATCCAATATCGGTTTTCGCCATGAACAATATGAATACATCGGTGCGCGTGGGTTAAAGTTTTTTATCTTTCCCGGTTCTGGACAACACAAAGCCAAACCCAAATGGATTATGGCGGCGGAACAGGTAGAAACCAGCAAAGTTTATGCGCGGACGGTGGCACAAATAGAACCCGAATGGATAGAAGCGGTGGCGACGCATTTGGTCAAACACAACTATTCTGACCCGCATTGGGAGAAAAAAGGCGCACGTTGTATGGTGTCGCAACGCACGCTGTTATACGGGCTAACGCTACAAACAGGGCGTAAAATTCCTTACGATCACGTTGATGCCAAAACTGCGCGGGAGATGTTTATTCAATCCGCGTTAGTGGATCATGACTATCACAGCAACGCGCCGTTTTATGTCGCCAATCAAAAATTGCTGGAAGAAGTCGGCATGATTCAGCACAAAGGGCGGCGCGTCGATTTGGTGGAAGATGAGCAATGGTTGTACAGTTTTTATGACCATAAACTGCCACCTGAGGTATTCAGCGGCGTGACGCTGGACACTTGGCGTAAAACCGTTGAACGCGAACATCCCAAGCTGCTGTTTGTCACCCGCGAAGATTTAACCCGCGAACAGGAAAATCCGATTAATGATTGGGATTATCCCGACAGTAAAAAAATCGGCACGCTCACCATTCCACTGCAATACCGCTTTGAACCCGGTCATAATGAAGACGGCGTTACCGCGATTATTCCCGTGCATCAACTCAACCAATTATCACCCGCGCCGTTTGATTGGCTGGTATTGGGAATGCTGGAAGAAAAATGTATTGCGATGATTAAGTCTTTGCCGAAACAAATCCGTAAACATTTTGTCCCTGTGCCTGAAACCGTGAAACGTTGTTTAGAAATTGAACCCGATTTTAAAGGCACGGTGCAAGAATGGCTGGGTAATCGCTTACGCAAACTCACCGATGAAGCGATACCGCTCAATGCGTGGGCTATGGACAGTTTGCCTGAGCATTTAAAAATGAATTTCCGTATTGTCGAAGACGGCAAGTTGCTGGATTACGGACGCGATTTAAAAAAATTACAGGCGAAATACGCCGTTGAGGCAGGCGATAGTTTTGACCAAATCGCCGCCGATGAATTGAATTACACAGGCTGTATTCAATGGGCGTTTGAGGATTTACCAATCAGTTACGCATTCATCCAAAAAGGGCAGGATTTTGTTGGTTTTCCTGCGTTGGTTGATGAAGGTGATGCGGTGGGCGTGCGCATTTTTGATACTGCGCAAAAAGCCGCGTTGCAACATTCAGCAGGCTTGATGCGTTTGTTTGCGTTGCAACTGCGTAAAGAATGCACTTATATCAACAAGAATATGCCGCAATCTGCCGCAATAGAATTAACGTATAACCGCCTGCCTAAACACCCGATTGTACCGACTGCGCAAACCACAATCACCTACAAAGACGATATGCTGACACTCATTCTGCACAGCGTGTTTATCGACGGCAAAACCATCCGCACCCAAGCGGCGTTTGAGCAAAGTTTACGCGAAAACAAAGCGGGCTTAATGACGGTAGCCAATGAAGCCAGTAAAGTCACCTTAGACATTATGACGCTTTACAGCGTAATAAAAACCGCCTTGCAACGTTTTAATGCCAATGATCCACTGGCAAAAGACCTGAACGAACAACTAGACCTATTAATTTACGCAGGCTTCATTCGCAACACCCCTTACGAACAACTCAAAGCCATTCCACGGTATTTAAAAGCCGCTCAATACCGCTTGGACAAATACGATAACAATGCGCAAAAAGTGCAAGAGTTGCAGCGTTATACCATTCGTTATTGGAAAGATATTGAGAAGAAAGCCAAAAAAGACACCGTGATTCCAGAGTACGACCCATTCCGCTGGGCATTAGAAGAATTTCGCGTGTCCTTATTCGCCCAGCAATTAAAAACCGCTTATCCCGTATCCGCAAAACGCATGGATAAACTGTGGGATGAGTGCGGATAATTCATAAATTAGCACAACAAATTATCTCGTTCCCAAACTCCGCTTGGGAACGAGACAACAGAGAGCATGACTTAGCGAGTGTTTCTAATTATTAAAGAGTCGCTTTAAATACTCTTATAACTCTTGACCATGAAGTACCAGACCATGAGCCTTTTTCATTATTAGACTTGTTGCACCAGAATAAATAAGAATAGATAATTACTATTATCAATAAAACAGGACTAATAAACGGCTATGAAATTGGGATTATCTGATTTAAAAACAGAAAGGCAGTGTCGGGCGGCGATAGGGATGGATAAA
>JAUYBJ010000096.1 GCA_030693155.1 Methylococcales bacterium | reverse complement strand
ACCTGCGGGTGTGGTCACGCGGCGCAGTTCCGCGCGTGGAAAGCCCGCTCTGGCGATAAATTCCGCTGATTCCAAGCCTGTCGGGTTTTTGTTCGGTCTGGCGGTGCTGATGAGGGTGCGCCCTGTTTCGCCGTGTTCCATGCCTGACGCACCGACCATATTTTCCAATACTTCTGGATAACTGAGTTGTATGCCCGTGAATGCTAATACCAATAATGCAGGGGCAATCACTAAGCCAAGCAACCGATGTACATCAAACAGTAAGCGCATGAGTCCTGCATTATGGCGCACGGTAAAGGCTTGCAATAATCGCCGTGCGTCTGACCACCATAAATACAAGCCTGTAGTGACCGACACCATCAGCAACACACCGAATAAGCCAATCACATTCCAGCCAAATTTATCCAGCCGTAGTTGGGTGTGCATATCCAATAACCAAGTGGTGAACGTTTGTCCCCAATAACGGCTGGTGACCACGTCGGCAGTGTACGGATTCACCGACACCATCAATGGCGCATATAACTCAAAAAAAGTTTTGCCGGGTTTGTCATACCACGCGGTCAGCATACTGTGCGGGGTGCGCGGCATTTCCAATGTCCACGCGCCTGTTAAATCAGGGTGCGCATTTTGTACGGCACGCATGATTTTATCCAGCGATTGCCGTTGTCCTGCGGGATGTTCAATGACTAATTGTGGATTTAAAAATTCGTCGATTGCTTCACGGTACACGCTGATACTGCCCGTCAAACCCATCAGGGCGAAAAAAAAGCCGATAAATAAGGCTAGATACAGGTGAATTTTGAGCCAAGTGGCGCGTTGTAAGGCATTTTTCATGACGTGATTGGAAGAAAAATTGACTATTATCCCACACGATTTTTTAGCTCGGTTAGTTAGGCTCAATCAGCTTGACATTAAAACCAAAAATGTATGCCCGCCACAAAGCGCGTTTCGTCAACCGTATTACCGTTAGCTTTTGCATAATTCGCGGTATTACCAACGACACTCGCCCATTCCACGCCGATATAAGGTGCAAATTCACGGCGAAATTCATAGCGTAAACGTATTCCCGCTTCAATGTTCGATAAGCCATTACCCAAACCATGCGCGGCATCGTTTTTACTGTAAAAATTCGCCTCGATACGCGGTTGTAAAATCAGCCGTTGGGTTATTAACACATCGTATTCCAGCTCAGTCCGAAACGCCACGCGTCCTTGTTCATTCACATAAAACGTTGCTTCGGTGTAGAGCCAATAAGGGGCTAAACCTTGCACACCCAATGCCAACCACCCCCGATTACGCGCTGAACCACTGTCATAACGCACACCCAAATGCGAGTCCCAATAGGGCGTGATAGCGTGCGCCCATAATAATTCGGTACGCGCATTTTCTGACTTGCCATTTTGCATTTCACCTTCGGCTCTTATTAACGCACGGTTATAAGTTTGCCCTACCCACGCTTGCAAATCATAGGTCATGGCGGCGTTGCCTGTTGTTGTCACACTTTCTAATCTATCGACTAACAGCGAATACAGATTATGCGATTCATTCTTATAAAATGGCATTGATTTAAGCGTGTAACCATCGGAGTATGCGTTGGGATCTCTCGCATTTTCAGACCTATCACTGCCCTGCATGGACATCTCCGCATGACTCATCGTCGCATGGTTCATTTTGCTATGATCCATGTGCGTATGATCCATAGTCGGCGCGTCTTCTGCCCACGTTAGGGATGCTAACATCATTAACATAAAAACCTGTGAAGTTTTATGCTCTAAAATTCGCCGCCTCACGACACCACCACTGTGCGAAACATTCCAACGTGCATGTGGTAAAACAAATGGCAATGCCACGCCCAATAACCCAGCGCGTCTGCCGTAACTAAAAAACTGATGCGTTGCGCGGGTTGCACGCTAAAGGTATGTTTACGCACTTGAAATTGACCGTCGGGCGTTTCCAATTCACTCCACATCCCATGTAAATGAATGGGGTGGGTCATCATGGTGTCATTGACCAAAATAACGCGCAACCGCTCACCATAACGAAAATGTATCGGCGTGGAATCATCAAGTTCCACACCATCAAATGACCAGCTATAGCGTTCCATATTGCCCGTTAAATGCAGTTCAATGTCACGTTGCGCGGGGCGTGAGTCTATCGACCCGCCAACCGTATGCAAATCTGCATAAGTCAACACCCGCCGCCCGTTATTGCGTAGCCCAACCCCTGCATCATCCAAATTGGTACGCGGCGTATCAACACGCATATCGACACTCGCCCCGTATTCGGTTTTAGCATGATGCACCGCAATGCCACCGCTCATATCGCCCATCATATCCATCATGGACAAAGGTTCGCCTTTATCCAGCGCAGGCACAGCCGCCGTTAAACCCGCTCGCGTTGTTAATGTCCCGCGTGCATACCCTGTTCTATCCATAGATTGGGCAAAAATCGTGTAAGCATCTTCTTTGGGTGTGATAATCACATCGTAAGTTTCTGCCGCACCCAATCGAAATTCATCGACACTGACAGGTTCAACGTTCTGCCCGTCCGCTTGCACCACCGTCATTTTTAAATTCGGAATGCGCACATCAAAAAAGCTTTGTGAAGCGGCATTAATAAAACGTAAGCGCCCCCGTTCACCTTTAGTAAACAGCCCTATCCAATTGGTTTCAGGCGTATTGCCGTTGAGTAGATAACGATAGGTATAGGCAGAAATATCCGATAAATCGGTCATATTCATGCGCATTTCATTCCACATGGCGCGTTTATCAATGGCTGACATTACCCCATTCTGAGCAACATCATGAGCAAAATCCAGTGCGGTCAGTTGATTGAAATTGTAGTAATCACTTTGCTTTTTTAATGTATCCAGCACTGCCATTGGATCTTCATCCGTCCAATCCGACAACACGATGACATAATCACGTTCTGCAATAATCGGTTCAGCTTTTAACGGTTCAATGATAATCGCGCCATACAAACCCGTTTGCTCCTGCATACCCGAATGCGAGTGATACCAATAAGTACCTGATTGCTGTACTTTAAAGCGATAAGTAAAGGTGCTATTAGGCGCGATACCCGCAAAACTAACCCCATGCGCACCGTCCATTTGATAAGGCAAAATCAGCCCGTGCCAATGAATAGAACTGGTTTCATTCAATTGATTGGTGACATGAATGGTAACGGTGTCGCCCTCACGCCAACGCAATGTCGGCGCGGGAAGACAGCCATTCACCGTTGTTGCTAAACGCGGCGTACCTGTAAAATTAACGCTGGTTTGTGCGATGGTTAAATGAAATTCTGAACCGCTCAATATGTCAGCAGGCTTCGCGTACGCCGTTTTAATCCAAGGAGATAAGCTTAATGCAGCTAGACCTTTAAGACATTGGCGACGTGAAAGCAAAGGTAATACCAGCGGTTTAATCATGGTTTTCATCGTGAATTGGTATCATTTATTCTAATGCTTGCGCAGGCGGCGTATAAGGCAATGCAAACGCATTGGCGACGGCAACATGGGTGAGTAAGCCGCGATGGGTATTCAGTCCGTGTTGTAATGCTAGGTTGTTACGCACTGCGTCTAAACCGTTGTTGGCTAATAACAGCGTGTATAAAGCGGTTTGATTATTCAGCGCGAAGGTGCTGGTGCGTGGTACTGCACCCGGCATATTGCTGACGCAATAATGCACGATACCGTCGATTTCATAAGTAGGATTACTGTGCGTGGTCGGTCGTGTGGTTTCGATACAGCCGCCTTGATCGACGGCGACATCGACGATGACCGCGCCTTTTTTCATGTTCTGCAACATATCACGGGTAATTAAACACGGGGCGCGTCCGCCTGTGATTAATACCGCACCGATGACTAAATCGGCTTGATACACCGCTTCTTCGATGGTGTATTCGTTGCTGCTACGGGTTTGTAATTGCCCGCGATAAATATCATCCAAATACTTCAAGCGTTCATGGCTAATGTCCAGTATGGTGACTTCTGCACCTAAGCCCACGGCGATACGCGCGGCATTGGTGCCGACGATGCCCGCGCCTAAAATAGCGACTTTTGCAGGGGCAACACCAGGGACACCGCTGATTAATACGCCACATCCACCGTTGCTTTTTTGCAGATGGGTTGCACCCGCCAGCGGAGCCATACGCCCTGCCACTTCACTCATCGGTATTAATAACGGCAATTGCCCGCTGCTGGTTTGTACGGTTTCATAAGCAATTGCGGTTGTGCCTGCGGTTAATAATGCCTCGGTCAATGCCTTATTTGATGCAAGATGCAGATAGGTGAATAAAATTAAATTGTCGCGTAAATAACTGTATTCTGCGGCAATGGGTTCTTTGACTTTTACAACTAACTGCGCCGCCCACGCTTCGGTGGCGGTTTCAACCAGTTCCGCGCCTGCGGCTTGATATTCTGCATCGGAAATTGAACTGCCGACACCTGCGCCGCGTTGGACGCGCACTTGATGTCCTTGATGGATGAGTGACCTGACCACACCCGCTGTCATGGCAACTCGATTTTCGTTATCTTTAATTTCTTTAGGTAAGCCGATTAACATAACGTGTCCCCTGATAATTAACAGTAGAGCTTGGATTATAAGCCGCGCGGTAAAAAACATTGTGGAATTTTAGCGGCGTTTGTTTAAATAGCCGTTGTATATAGATTGATGAATGAGAGGAAGTGAATGTTTACATGGGTTTGCGGTGCGTTATCAATAGCCGCGTTGGGATGTCTTAATCCTACAGAAACGCTACGCACGTTTTATCAGGCGATTGCCAGTCATGAGTGTGACAAGGCGGTGGCGTTATCTGAGGGTTACAGTCTGGAGCGTTGTCAGGCGATTGCCAGTTTACAATTAGGGGATTCAATCAGCATCGTAGCGGAACAATCCGATAATACAGTGTTAAAGTTTACTGTGAGCTATCAACTGCACAAACAGAAAACACCAATCACTACCGAAGCCACGTTGATGGTTAAGCGAGTAGACAAGCAGTGGAAAGTGGATTTTTCCAGCCTGAAGGTGTTGCCTGATAAAGCTGTCAGTGTCGAAAAAAAAGCCGCTGAGCCTAAGCCAGAAGCGGCTGAATCTAAACCAGAATCCGCTGTTATAACTCCGCCACCTGTCACACAACCCACAGGTTTATTAACGCTGTGGACAGCTGAGCAATTGCAGGGCAAAGCGGGCGAGGAAAAAATCCATTATTTACGCGCCCCCGACTTTTCGCCACCGAGTCGCACTCAGCCGAATGCTGTTCTGCCGCCGCTGAAAGCTGAACACTTGAATTCCATACGGCGCGTTAAATTGCCCAGTGATAAAAAATGGGTCGCGCTGACCTTTGATTTATGCGAGCGTGCCGATGAAGTGGCAGGTTATGACCGGGGCGTGATTAATGCGTTGCGCGATAAAAAAGTCAAAGCGACGTTTTATACGGGCGGTAAATGGATGCAATCGCACCCTGAAAAAACCATGCAGTTAATGGCAGACCCGTTGTTTGAAATCGGCAATCATAGTTGGACGCACGGCAATTTGCGCGTGTTGCAAGGCGAAGAGGTACAGCAACAAATTGTCTGGACGCAAGCCGAATACGAACGCATTCGCGACAATTTACAGGACAAAGCCAACACCGCAGGGTTAGCCGATTTAATGGAGACAGTCGCTCCGCAACCTGCGGGTTTAAGGTTTCCGTTCGGCACTTGCAGCCCAGAATCTTTACAAGCGACCAACGCGCACGGCTTAAGCGCGATTCAATGGGATGTGGTCAGCGGCGACCCTGCGATTACCGTGCAACCCGCTCAGATTGTGCGCGAAACCCGCGCGGGTTCAATCGTGATTTTTCATGCCAACGGGCGTGGACGTGGTACAGCGGCTGCATTGCCGCGTATTGTCGATCATTTACGCGCCAAAGGTTTTGAGTTTGTCACCGTGAGCGAATTACTCGCCGCTGGCACAGTTGAAGCGGTGGATGAATGTTACGAATTGCGACGCGGTGATAATGTCGGTTACGACGCGCAATATGGCAATGGCTTGGTGCGGGTTAAAAAACCTAAACCCAAGCCCAAACCCAAGCCAGTACCAACACCTGCAACCACGCCCGTCGAAACCGTACCTGTACAACAACCAGCATCTGAACAGCCCGTGCCATGAGTGAACCGCCGTTTAATAAAACCAGCATTCCGTTAGCGAGTTGCGTGCTGAGCCGTTCGTTATCCATCGCCGATGCCGAATTATTGAGTGCCGCTTTTGCGTTGAGTGAACCGTGGCTCACCTTGGGCGTGTCTGCGACAGACTTGAAAAATTATTTTCTGCGTGACGATACCCATTTGTACCGTTATGCGGTGCGGGTTGATGGGCAGTTGGCGGGGGTTATTTGCCTGCGTTACCCTTGGCTACGCGGTGCGTATATTGAATTATTAGGCTTGCTGGACAGTTATCGCGGGCAGGGTATCGGCGCGGATATTATGCAATGGGCAGAAACCGAAGCGTGTCAGTACGGCAATAATCTGTGGTTGCTTACCTCGTCATTCAATCAGCAAGCCTTACAGTTTTATCAGCGGCACGGTTTTCAACAAATCGGCGTGGTAGAGGGTTTAGTGCATCCTGATTATGATGAGCTGTTGTTGCGTAAGCGGTTGGTATAAACCTGCTAAGTTTTGGATAGCTAAGTAGTGATATAAAAATTATCAGCTCGTAGATACAAGCTCGTAGATACTCTCTATTAGAGTTGTTGTTCCATTATAAAACAATCAGTTAGCGAGATAGAAGTTCCAAAGCCCCGCGCAGACTCCGAGAATATCATCATATAAATCAATAAGATGGTTTCTTAGTCTGTCAGAAAGAATGCGGTAACGCTTCA
>JAUYBJ010000090.1 GCA_030693155.1 Methylococcales bacterium | reverse complement strand
CAACGACTACGGGTGATTTCTTCCAGATGCTGTTTTTGTTCATCAGTCAGTTTAATAATTGGGATGGTACGAATGATATTCTCTCTCTGTCATTTAGTAAGGCTCTTATTATCCTATCTTTTAAAGGTTTGGTGTAGTAGTGGTACAAAATACCGTGTACCAATGAGTGTACCAGAAAAAAATATATTAATTTATTTAAATTAATAATCAATTGGTTATGGTGTTAATGTACATTCTTGTACGAAATATACATTAGCGTCGAGGTCAGCATATACAAGACAGGTGTTAATAGCGGCGTAACCGATGCGCACAACACCGCTTCAAGAAACACAAAGCCCAGTAATTTATACAACGCATTTTGATGTTTGCTCATTAACTCGTTACCCGTTTCTTTGGCGGCACTCCAACTATAATCCTTAAATAACATCAGGCTATGAGTAAACCAACTGGCGAAAGTGGTCATCATTAACAGCGTGAAAATCAGCGTGATATTGGCATAACCATAAATCCAGCTGGCTATTTCGCGGCTGGTTTGGCGGTTTAGATTTTCTGGTGTGAGTTGCCAGTAAAAAAAGAACTGTCCGATTTTTTCAGGCTCACCCGAAAAAATATTGACCATTACCATAAATACAAACCAGCACAACACAATAATAGTTGCAGCTAAAATCGCTAACGGCAGACTTTTATTAATCGCATACCCCAGACTAACGGGCTGTTCGCTGGATTTCATGTCGATATATTTAGCAATACCCACGCCAACGAACAAACACACCACCGCTAAAAAAATGCCCAGCGCAGGCGAGACGCGCCCCAGCACCAGTAACACCCCCATCAATAGTGTGTAGCTTACCCAAACGATAGGATCACGACTGATAAATAGTAAAGATTGCTTCAGCCAATCGCTGAATTTTTCGGGTTTCACGACCCTATCCTAGCAATACCGACTGCTTTGCGTAGATCCTGCATGAACGGCACGCTTATTGATCTTGCTTTTTCCGCGCCTTCCTGTAACTGCTGTTCAATATGTTCGGGGGCATTTAACAAGGCTTCATAGCGTTCTCTAGCAGGGGCAATATGTTCATTAATATGCTCAAATAACACTTGTTTCATTTCACCCCACGCAATGCCTTCCGCATAACGCTGGCTGATAACGGCAACTTCGGCAGGCGTTGCAAAGGATTTATAAATGCTGAACAGCGTACAACCGTCAGTGTCTTTAGGTTCACCGGGTTCTAGCGAATTGGTTTTGATTTTATTAATCAGCTTGCGCAATTTCTTTTCAGGCTCAAACAGCGGAATTGTATTATTGTAGGATTTGCTCATTTTGCGCCCATCCAAACCTGACAAAGTCGCGCTCTTTTCATCAATCACCGCTTCGGGCAACACAAAATGTTCACCGTAAATATGATTAAAACGTCCTGCCATATCGCGCGCCATTTCAATATGTTGCACCTGATCTTTACCGACAGGCACTTTATTGACATTAAACAGCAAAATATCCGCAGCCATCAGCACAGGATAACCAAACAATCCCATCGTAATGCCTTTGTCGGCATCATTTTCACCGCTTTGTTCATTTTCTGAGACTGCGGCTTTGTAAGCGTGCGCTCTATTTAATAAACCCTTGGAGGCCACACAGCTCAACATCCACGATAATTCCAGAATTTCAGGCACATCGGATTGCCGATAAAACACCGCATTGAACGTATCCAAGCCCAATGCCAGCCACGTTGCCGCGATTTCTAAACTTGATTGGCGAATACGTTCAGGCTCTTGGCATTTAATCAATGCGTGGTAATCCGCCAGAAAATAAAACGGCGCGACACTGGGGTCTTTACTCGCCGTAATAGCCGGTCGAATTGCTCCCACATAATTGCCCAAATGCGGCGTACCTGTGGTGGTAATGCCTGTTAAAACGATAGTTTTAGTCATGGTGAAATCTCATAAGTCCAGTTTATGTGCAAGCTCATATTATAGCTAACCGCCAATAAAATGATTATTAAAAGTGATTGTGTACGATAGCAAACAGACTACAAAAGCGATTCCTATTATGCTGACTTTGGGCATAAAACCAAAAAACCATTTCAATCCCGCTCGGTGGTACTGACTAAGTTGTATTATCTGTATTTTATAAAATGAAGGTAAATGTAATTTTATTGCTTACAAACAGCTATCACAGTGGTCTTCACTTTTCAAATGCGGGTAATAAATTGCATTTAATGAACGACATTACTGATAACTGCCTGCAAACAAATAACCCGCACAGACAAATATTACATCTTTTGTTTGGTTCATTTGCACCACACTCCCATTGCTAATGGTTGTTTTCAACCTTAATCAGCGGGGAAACTTTCAAAAATAATGATAACTGATTGAGTTTTATCTCTTTTAATTTTTGGTATATCTATTGCTTTATATTATTTTTATTTATCTGGTTTATTTTAGCGATTCTACTTTACTCGGGGATTGTTAGTTGTATCCAAAAGGTAAATATTAATTTTCAAAACTAATCGTAAGGAACTATTGATGAACAAATATACGAGTAAATTTATATGCGCATAGCTTTTGGCATTCTTTCCTCAAATAACACAGCCGCTGCTATCCAGCAAATAATAGATGCAATTGGCTCGGAACACACTATTATTATTCATCACGACTTTAGCAAGCAGCCTGATTTTTCTGTAACGGGCGATAATGTCTATGTGATTGAAAATTATCTGCACACCACTTGGGCAAGGTGGTCACTGGTTGAGGCGACACTTCTGCTGATTGAAACTGCACTCGCCAGGGGTGAATTTGATTATTTTCAGCTGCTTAGCGATACCAGTTTTACTATTCAGCCCATCCCTAAGTTTGTCGATTACCTCAAAGAGACGCAACCTGATGCAAGCCTTGATTATGTCTCATTGAATGATAACCTGACCGTCATGATGAGTCATGATTATCGGGCATTTACAGTGATGAATTCTATTCGCTACAAAATATTACGCCGACTCAAATTCTGGTATGAACTTGATAGAACAGAAACACAGACAATTGGCGGGATTTTAGTTCGTTCAACCAGCAGTACCCGAAAACCTCCCCTGTTCTGGTTGCAGTATGCTGTCATGCAGTTGGCAGCTCACGGTATTGGTTTTACCCATCCATTCGGGCGTAAATTAAACTGTTATGCGGGTAGCCAGTGGTTTGGCTGTTCATCGGCTATGTGTATGAAGATAATGGATTGGGTCAAGAAAAATACACAGGTGGTCAATCACTTCAAAAATATGTTAATTCCCGATGAATTCTTTTTTCAGACCGTCATTTTAAACCTTCAGCCACACAATATTGTACAGTCCAATCACTTTGTCAGTGTATTCGATAAAGAAGCAGATTATCGCGGTTCTACATTTCTCACAATTGACGATACAGAGCAACTCACATTGTCGGGTAAGTTTTTTGCGCGTAAATTCCCAAAAGAGCCTGAACATCCGCTGCGCTTAAAGGTACTTGATTATGTAAATAGCCGCTCGTAAATACGTTCTCCAAATCAAGCAAAAGCAGGATGACATCCTGCTTGTATTTCTGGTGCGGAAATTGGTAGTGTATTAAATCTGTTGTTTTCACTTTTAGGTATGACTGCCAGTTCTTAATACCGTAGCAACAAGTTTAGTACACTACCATTCCGAATGCTGTGTCGAACCCCAAAATGCACCAAAAAAAACATCTATGCACCGTAATGAACCGGACAATGACATTATGGTGAATTGTTGCAAAGCCGACATTACTATCAATTCAGTCATATTCTAGCGTTGTGCCACGCTATTGCTGACCAGCGGCGTTCCTGTGTCAGTGCATAAGAACAGTAGTTGCAATACCCCTGTAATTTTTGGCGTTATTTTTGCTTTAATAACTCTATATTGACTTGTCGCCTTCTATTGCCATGAATAAATCAGCCCTTCAGTATTTAAAAAACCACATTACTCGAAATAAAACGCTAACTGACTCACTGAGCGATAGTGATGCCGAACAGGAAACGCTGCGTTTGTTTGTCGAGACGGTCGAACAATCTCCGATAGCGATTTCTATTACTGACAAAAAAGCCAAAATTATTTATGTGAATGAGGAATTTTGCCGTGTTACAGGTTACAAGCCTGCCGATGTGTTGGGTGAGAATGAATCCTTGTTATCCGATAAAACCACGCCCAGACAGATGTACCACAACCTATGGCATACCATCAGCAGTAAAAAAAGTTGGCACGGACAGTTGGTCAATCGGCATAAATCAGGACAACGTTATTTGGCGGATTTAACCATCGCGCCGATTGTGAATGCTTTAGGTGCGATTACCCATTACATTGGTATGCACCGCGATATAACCGCGTCTCATGAGGCGGAAAAGAAAGTCATTAATCAGAAATTATTAATTGAATCGGTGATTAATTCGTCACCGATTGCCATGGTAGTGCTTGATGATAACGACCGCGTGATTTTAGACAATCAGCTTTACAAAGCCTTGGTCAGCGATTTGGACAAAAGCGAACCGGCCCATTTTTTTCTGAGCTTGTTACGCGATGAAATGGAAGAGGCCTGGATGGATTTACAAGACAGTAACCAAGGCTTTACCAATCGCGAATTCAGAGTGGAAACCAAAGGCGGGCATGGCGTGCGCTGGTATTCCTGTGCGGGTAATTGGTTTATTGAAAATGAAATCAGTGCCGATGCTTTTTTTGCCGATAATCAGAAAAAATACCTGATTTTGACCCTCACTGATATTACTAAACAGCGTCAGCATATCGAAGCATTACATATACAAACCCTGAAAACGCTGATGGCAGAAGATGAACGGGTACGCAGTATTCGAGAAACCTTATTAGGCGCGATTCATCAAATTCAAATGCCGATGAATCAAATCAGTGCAGCCGAACAAATTCTGCTCCACAAAAACGATGAAAAAAACACCCACCTGATTAACATTCTGCAACAAATTCAAAAATCAGGTAAAAACGCCGTAGCAACCATGCAGGATTGTGTTCCTGAAATTGTTCACAGCGCGGAAATACCCGTTAATCTCAATCAAATTCTGCATGAAGTATTACTATTAGAAGCGCAAAGTTTGCTGACGCATAACATTGAGGTGCAATGGCGACCGTTGGCGGATTTACCTAACATTCTAGGTTCAGAAAGTCGCTTGCGTATTTTATTTAAGCAACTGATTGATAACGCTATTGCCGCGATAATTCAGGCAGATAATCCAGATAAACAGCTCAGTATTTGTACGCAAACCGAAGCCGACTTATTGTATGTGCGCATTGCCGACAGTGGCAACGGTATTCCTGCCGATAAACACTCAAAAATATTTGAGCCATTTTATACCACCAATAAAGGCAGTAATACCGCAGGTATGGGGTTGGTTATCGCTAAAGAAATTGTCAATCAGCATCATGGCTTAATCGACATCGACCGTGATGTAGAACAAGGTTGCTGCTTCCAACTCAGTTTTCCGCTGCATAAAAGTTCACGGCGGGAGGTGAATCATGTCTGAACGCTTACAACTGATAGAAGCTGAGCTTGATACCCTGTATCTGATTAGTCAAGTGCTGAATAGTGCCCACGAGCTACAGGCAAAACTGCAAGGTGTACTGGAAATACTGCATAAAAAAGCAGGTATGCGCTCAGGCATGATAACGCTACGCGAAATCGACGATGACAGCATGATAGTCTGTGCGGTACACACCAATGGCTCAGGCGTACCCATTCAAGCCGTGCGTTATCATGCGGGCGAAGGACTTATCGGCACGATTCTGGATGCAGGCAGCACCATTGTGGTAGATAAAGTCATCAATGAACCGCGTTTTTTAGGACGCTTAGGGTTATATGATCCTGAATTACCGTTTATCGGCTCGCCCATTTTTATGGAAAAAAGCGATTTAGTCGGAGTCCTTGCCGCGCAACCTGACAGCGATAGCTTTTTAGGCGAACGGGCGCGATTTATGGAAATGGTCGCCAATCTTATTGCCCAAAGCGTCAAAATGCTGCGCAGTATCGAACGCAAACAACGCGACTTACTCAATGAACGCGATCATCTCAAACAGACATTAATTAAAAACTACGGCTTTGAAAATATCATCGGGCATTCTGCGCCGATGATTAAAGTGTTTGATGTCATCCGTCAGGTGGCAAAATGGAACACCACCGTATTGATACGCGGCGAATCGGGTACAGGAAAAGAAGTGGTTGCTAATGCCATTCACTTCAATTCAGGGTGTTCAGGCGGGCCGTTTTTAAAACTCAATTGTGCTGCGTTACCTGATACGTTATTGGAATCTGAACTGTTCGGGCATGAAAAAGGCGCGTTCAGCGGTGCGGTCGGATTGCGTAAAGGACGTTTTGAACTGGCGAATAACGGTACATTGTTTCTTGATGAAATAGGCGAAATATCAGCCTCTTTTCAAGCCAAATTACTGCGCGTACTACAAGAAGGCGAATTTGAACGAGTCGGCGGCACGCAAACTTTACACGTTAATGTGCGCATTATTGCTGCTACCAATCGCAATCTTGAAGAACAGGTCACCGAAGGCAACTTCCGCGAAGATTTATATTATCGGCTTAATGTCATGCCGATTCTCATGCCATCATTACGCGAACGCACCGAAGATATTCCGCAATTAGCCGAATTTTTACTGGACAGAATTTCCCAACAACAAGGCGACCGCCCCTTAGAAATCAAGGAAAGCGCGATTCGTTTATTAATGAAACACAACTGGCCGGGTAATGTCCGTGAACTTGCCAATCGTCTGGAACGCGCGGCTATTATGAGTACCAATGGCATTATTGATAGAGATGTGATGGTCTGTACAGGCTTGGAAGATGACATCGGCAGCGGAATCAGTCAAAAACCGCCCGTCAATCGCACCGTTGATTTTAATGATGAAAACATGGATGATCGCGAACGGGTCATTGCCGCACTGGAGCAAAGCGGCTGGGTGCAGGCAAAAGCCGCACGGATATTAAACATGACTCCACGACAAATCGCGTACCGTATCCAGACTTTAGGCATTACTATGAAACAGATTTGATGGGCAGGCGGTGTCAATTTTTTCAGCACGATTTAATAAACTTCACGACAAAGCATTCGCACTTTTGTGTTAATTATCACGAAGTCGCATTTCAGGCAATTGCATTTCAGGAGGCGACATTTCTGGAAGCTGCATTTCACGAACCGACATTTCAGGAACTTTCATAGGGTTGGATATTTCAATCTCTGGCGGTTCATCCACACCTTCTGGATCTTCAGATTGATTGTTTTCAACAGGCGAGTAAACCATCTTGCCATCACTGGAAAGATGAATGGAGGTTGATTCTTCCTCAAAAAACGAGCAACCAGAAACCAGTGTAAATAACACAACCAAACCCAGTAATTTGTTATATTTCATCATGTTGTTATTTACTCAGGCAGTTAAAAGAAATTCAGGTATTCGTTATGGATATTTTAGACCATTTTTTAACTCAACCTACGCAAAGCAACTGTTTTTCTAGTGACTGGAATAATGATGCCAGTGCAGTATCGCTCTCGGTATCAATGATTATCACCTGATTTTGCTCCTCTCTCCCCAGAAGCTCCGCCGATTGTTGCTGTTGACGCAGCACATCAAGGGTGGCTTCCGAAGCGTCATTTCGCCGTTGCCTGATACGGCGGCATAATGTTTCATCCGATGCTTGAAAATCAAGGATAAAAAATTTTATACCGCGTTCGCCAGCAAGCTGTCGAAACAGATTTCGGTGTTCGGCTTTAAGAAATGTAGCATCAATAATCGCAGAAAAGCCCGCCTCAAGTGTCGTTTTAGCCAGTTCAGCCAGATGCTGGTAAGTCTTTTCCCCCGCTTCCTGCTTATAAATACTGCCATCAGTGGTTGCCTGAGGTCGATAGCCATATAAACGTTTGCGCTCTATATCCGACCGTATTTGTAAGGCACCGATTTTTTCAGCCAGTTGCGCTGCAAAGGTCGATTTTCCAGCCCCTGAAAAACCGTGCGTAATCATCAGCACCGTTTCATTGTTTTGAGTAAATCGTTCTGCTAAATTGGCAAAAGCCGCATATTCAGAACGAACTTCTTTACAAACAGCCGCATCAGGGTTTTGATTCAGCCGTAATAAGGCCACTTTAGCGCGTATTAAGGCACGATAAACCAGATAATAACGTAATAAAGTGAGTCCCTGATAATCGCCAGTGGCTTGAAGATAGCGATTGAGAAAACGGTAGGTATAGTCGTGATAGCCCAAATGTAACAAATCCATCACCAAAAAAGCCACGTCGCTGATAACATCAATCCAGCGCAGTAGCGGATTAAACTCGATACAGTCGAACAGAATGACTTTGCCGTTGATCAGCGTCATGTTCCCTGAATGTAAATCCCCATGACATTCACGCACATAACCCTGCTGTTTACGCTGCTGCATGACGGGTGACTTGCCAGTCCATTCCTGATGTCCCCAAGCCTCGATAATATCAAGTTGCAGTAACTGAGAGGAATTGTCCAGCAAAGGTCTGATATGGCAAAAATTCTCATCGAACCAATGATTAATGTCGTGGCTGTCACCATAAATCGACTGTGCATCGGCTATGTCAATGGACTGGTGAAAATCGGCAACAATGCGGGCAATCTGATCAATTTCATCAACACTTAGACTTAATTCCTTTAATGTTTGTATGGAAGGAAACTGACGCATTTTAACGGCATATTCAATAGCTTCACCTGTGTCGTTCATTTTAGGATGCTCAGGTTGTCCAGTTATCGGGACAACATCAAGATACCACTCAGCGGCTAAGCGTTGATTTAACCGTAATTCTTCCTGACAAAAAAAACGGCGTTTTTCCAGCGTGGAAAAATCCAGAAATCCAAAATTGACGGGTTTTTTGATTTTATAGGCATATTCTCCAGTCAATAACACCCAGGAAATATGGGTTTCAATGAGCCGAACAGCAGCAACGTTATGATGATAAGCCTCTGCTGCACAAAGTGATTTAATCAAGGTCAAGCCTGAATCCACTGTAATCTGGTTCATGGGCATAAAGGCTTATATCTGGCAGACAAGTTTATTGCAGACCCGCTAACGGTTTTCAGATAACCGCGATAATCCGCATTGTGCTGAGGTTGACAGAAAATAATTATTCTGGGGATAGATGACACCGACTAAATCCTGAAAGGAGATTTGATCAGCAAGTTAACAAGCTTTTAGTCAAAAATCAATTGGCTATTCATTAGTGGGATTAAAGTCAAAATTGACATATAGCAAATATCAGGTGAAACGTTAGAGCCTTTTGTTGATTGACAACTTTGCTGTTGTTTTTTGTAACACACCCTCAGTTGTTATAGCTTGTGCAATATAAATTGATTGTATTTTAAAGGCTACAAAGCCAATAAATACAGGCTATTTTCAAAATTTTTCTAATCATTTTATTGTGCCTTAGCTATAAGTGTTTGATAACACCATCAGAATAAATGGCATTTTGTTCACTGCGTTGTTTGAGTAATTCACTGACTTCTTTATTACATTTGCAGCAATCTTTACCGACACCAAAACAATGGACGAGTTGGCGGCGTGTGCAGACACCATTATCAATAGCGGTGCGGATTTGTCCATCGGTGACGGCTTTACAAACACAGATATACATCTTTATTCCTTCTGGTCAAATAAGCGCGGCACTGTCATGCGTGTCAGTAATGGCTTCTTCAGAGCCATAGCATTGCCCATAATCAACACAGACCTGACACGAGGGCGCACGGCATAAATACAAGCCCTCTTCTTCACACAACTGTTTATAGAGAAATTTTTTCCATTTCATGTCATGGGTGTTACGCGCGGCTAATTCGGGGAAGTTGTAGTTTAATAACGCGGTGAGTTGTGAACGTGACCATAAGCCTAAATCATGCCACAAATGATCGTTGCCTAGGCAACCTGCAACCAGCAAGCCAATCACCCAATCAATGTCGATAACCTCTGGATTGCGGTAATTTTTTAACAGATTAATTAAATCCTGCCGTTCCAGCATACGCTCAAAATCCAGCTGTTTACCCGATGGAGCGCGTTCAGGTAACGGGTAATCGGCAAAATAATGTTGTTTTAACGCGGCAAAGTCATGACACTCCAAACCCAGATAATCAGGCAATAAGCTATTACCAACGCACCAACTAGCGACCATACACGCTAACCATTCATGATTAGCGTCGCTAATGGTGTGTTGCGTAAGCTGGGAATAAATAGTTTCCCTGTCGGCGTGTTGAAGTGTCATGGTCTGTGTTTTTTAGTATTGGACAAGTATATCTTCGTCTCGCACAATCATTTGGCACGCTAAACGCCATTTTGAGGGCAGGTCATCGACAATCATTTGCTCCATCTCGTCTTTAGTGAGTTTGCCGATTTCCTGTAAGACCTTTTTCTCTTTTTCAGTTAAAGGCCCGCCCATACGTTGGTGTTTATCGTCCACGCTGCTGACTTGTACGACGCACGCACCGCATTCGCCATCTTCGCATTCAAAGTCAATCGGGATTTTATTTTCCCGCGCGATTTTCAATACCGTTTCAGTGTGACTGCCCGCCACCGCATACACTGTTTTGTCGCGATATTCAGGATTTGAAAATGTAATTAATGCCATGATAGTTCCTTAATAATGTGGGTTGATTAAACGGGTTTGACGCATATTTTTCCGCCCAATACCTGTGCTTGACAGGCTAAACGGTTGTGCTTGCCCGCCATGTTTTCGCGCAAAATTTTATCTTCTAACACCGAAGGCTCGGTAAGATTGTTCCAGCCTTCAGTGACTTTCATAATACAAGTTCCGCAATCGCCTTCACGGCAACCGTAAGTAATCGCTGAACCGACTTTTTCCGAAATTTCAATAATGCGTGTGCCTGCGGGTGCAGACACAGTGACATTAATGTCTTCAAAGGTAATTGATGCTTTTGCCATGATGTGTTTCCTTTTGTTGAGTTAAAAAATAGTTAAGCAAGATCCGCCATATCAATTACCTTGGATTGTCTTAAACCCATCAGTTCTTGTGCCAGTTCATGCCCGAATTCACGACACTGATTCATTTCTTCATCAGTCGGAATGAGTTTGACGCGGATTCCTGTCATCGGAACGCGTAACTTGAGACCGCGTAAACGGTCTTCAACCATTTTTACGCCTTCGCCCGTCCAACCGTAAGAACCGAATACGCCGCCTAATTTACCTTTCAGATTGACCACCGCCAGTGACGACAATAAATCCCAGATGGGTTTCACGGCATCGCCGTTAATAGTCGGCGTACCGAATACCAGTCCGTCCGCACATTCAATCAAATCGACAAACGGCGCGATTTCACCGCCTTCCAAGTCGTATAAAGACACGCGCACTTGTTCAACCGCCATTGCACCTTCATAAATGGCTTCTGCCATGCGCCGCGTGTTGCCGTAAGAACTGATATAAAAAATCAACAGGGTTTTTTCATCCGCGCTGATTTCGCTTTGTAACGCAGAGCGCGAGAGTTCACGGTAACGCTGCACATAGCGTTGCGGTTGGTCGTGCAATAACGGCCCATGCGCGGGTAAAATTTGGTTAAACGGTAACAGCGGCTCTATTAAATCCAGTGCGGTATTCACATAAGTCTTAAACGGACGCATGATGTGCGCGTAGTAGTATTCAAATGAAAAGCGAAAATCGCCCACTTCGTCATTAAACAAGCGGGAATCGCAAAAATGACAGCCGAATACATCACCTGAAAATAAAATCCGTTCTTCCACTAAATGCGTGCATTGGGTATCAGGCCAATGTAAATACGGCGTGTGTAAAAAACTGAGGGTTCTATCGCCCAGCGTTACTGTGTCGCCCGTCAGTACGGGCGTAAAATCAAATTCATCCTGATTCAATAACGCTTTCAGCATCGACTGGGCTTTTTGTGAGATGTACAACCGCGCTTGCGGCGCACGGCGCATCAGTTCAGGCAATGCGCCCGTGTGATCTGGCTCTAAATGATTCAGCACGATAACGCTGATTTCGTCATAACGAGCGACCGATTCCAGACGGGCAAAAAAATCACCTGCAAAACTTTCTTTGACGGTATCAATGACCGCTACGCCTTCGCTACCGCGCACTAAATAGGCGTTGTAACTCGTGCCGTTCGCGGTTTTTAAAATAATATCGAAAGTGCGTAAATTCGGATCTAACGCGCCTATCCAATACACGCGCTCGGATAACGCGACCGCTGTCGGTGTGCCGTTGTCCTGTAACAGCGTTGGCTTAGTCATGACTGCACACGCTGGATGATGCGGAACGCGGACAACTTTCCAAGTCCTGTTTCGTATTGATGGCAGTTAAACCCAGCCACGCATGAACTTGTTCCTGATCAAATCCCGCTTTGCGTTCCTCACCCACCTGCATTAATGGGCGACGGATTAAGAGTGGATCAACCAGCATCACTGCCAAGGCTTGCTGTGCATTAAAAATATCGGGTTCTATTTCTCCGTATTTAATGGCAGGTGCGCTGTAATTGAACCACTCGCGCACGGGTAAATCAGCAAAAAACAGGCGTAATTGCTCAGCTTGCCACGTTTCAGCGAGTAAATTTTTAGCGATGACCGTGTGCCCAGCTTCAATCAACAAACGTTTTTGCCGCTTGTTATTGGCGCATTCAGGTTTTTCGTAAAAAATGACCGTAGCCATGTCAGTGCGCCTGTAACTCGGCCATGGCTTCCGCCATTTTTTCAGGCGGAATACCCGTTAATGACCCCTCAGGATTAATGGCTTCACCAAATGAATTTAAAATCGCCCCTTCAATCGGGCAGATACTGGCACACTGGAAATCGGCAAACGCACCTTCACATTCAGTGCATTTTTTCGCATCCACTAAAAAATGCGGTTTGGCTTCGTAAATTGCATTGCTCGGACACACAGGCAAACAAGCAAAGCAATTAACGCAGGATTCGATAATTTTTACTGCCATGATGAAAACTCCAGTAGAGACGCGATTTATCGCGTCTTTATTTATCGCGTTTGTATAAAGAGACGCGATAAATCGCGTCTCTACGGATCAATTAATGTATTCCACGCTCCAGAAGTGCGAGATGTAAATTAAGCATTAGCCCGAAGCGGCGCATTCTCTGCCGTCAACTTCCCAGCCGCCGCCATTTCTTTATAAACCGCCATCACCGCTTCTTCGATGTTTTCCATTGCGTGTTCGCCGTTCGGCATAATGCCCGCTGTTTCCAGCATCTCCCACGGCTCGTAACCGACTTTAGAACACAGCACCGCCTCACAACCTGCCAAGGAATGAATGGTGCGTTGCAAGGTTGATTCGGTTTCGCCGCAACTAATATCACCGCCGCAATAGGCATCGGCTTTACGATGACTGATAAAACGCACACCGTCAGGCGAGGCTTCATAAATCAAAAATTCTTTTGCATGACCAAAATGCACGTTAATCACACCTTGACCGCTGGTCGCGACTGCCATTAATACGGGGCGAGTATTCATGCGTTCCGCTTGTTTTTGCTGCTCGGCTTTTTGGGCTTTTTCTAAGCGTTTACTGTCCATTTCTTCTTGAATAGCGGCGTGAATCACTTTGCGTTTTTCCATCGCTTCCGCGTAATCAATCTCCATGTCCTCAATTTTATCGAGCGTAAATTCATCGCCTCGGTCTTCGCCCAACATACCGACCGCATCGGCACGGCATTGGCGACAATGGCGCATCATATTCATATCGCCTGAACAACTGTCTTGCAGGTCTTGTAATTCATCGGGTGACGGGCCACGTTGCCCCATCACGCCATAAAATGTGCCGTGTTCGGCTTCGGCAATTAACGGCATCACATTGTGTAAAAACGCGCCTTTGGATTTCACCACGCGGCTAACTTCGGCTAAATGTTCATCATTGACACCGGGAATCATCACTGAATTGACTTTGACTAAAATGCCTTTGGCAATCAGCATTTCCAAGCCTTTTTGTTGCTGTTCAATCAGAATTTTCGCACCCTTAACCCCTTTAATGCGGCGATTGTTCCAAAAAATCCACGGGTAAATTTTCGCGCCGATTTCTGGGTCTACGCAGTTAATAGTGATGGTGACGTGGTCGATATTGTGTTTGGATAACTCTTCCACCGCGTCAGGTAACGCTAAACCATTAGTCGAGACGCATAACTTAATATCAGGGGCTTCTTCGCTTAAACGTCTAAAGGTTTCAAAAGTTTTTTCTGGATTGGCTAACGGATCGCCGGGGCCTGCAATACCTAATACCGTCATTTGTGGAATATTTGCAGCGACTGCCATGGTTTTTTTCACCGCTTGATTGGGCGTTAATACTTCCGACACCACACCCGGACGCGATTCATTGGCGCAATCGTATTTACGATTACAGTAGTGACATTGAATGTTACAAGCAGGTGCGACCGCAACGTGCATACGCGCGAAGTAGTGGTGAGCATCTTCCGAATAACAGGGGTGATTTTGTACCTTTTCCCGAATCGAATCGGGTAAGCTGTCCATTTGATTGTCTGTTGAGCCACAAGAACTGGCAGCACAGCCGCCTTTCGCTTCAGGTACGTCGTTCAATACTGGTAGTTGCATGGTTTTAACCTCGATTGTGTGCATTACTTGAGTAAAAGCACAGGTCATGCCAATAATGATTATTTATTGTATCTAGCTGATTTATTTAACTATTTTTTTAACAATTGCTTGAATTGTCGTAAAGATGACAGGGAAAATTTTCGGTTTTGTTGGGTATGGCACAGGCTTTTACTGATTTGATTGCTGTTCCTGCCACGCGCTATAACCACCTTCCAAACTGTAAACATCCTTAAAGCCAAAATCACTGAAAAATTCCGCAAGGTGTTGGCTGGCATGACCGTGATAACAATAAATCAATAAACACCGCTGTTTATCGCCGCGTTTGATAAGCGATTCTTTTAAACCTTCGTGAACGTGCAGCGCATTGTCTAAATGCCCCGCCTGATAATTTTTCACATCGCGACAATCCAGAATCAGCGGATTATTTTCCTGAATAAGTTGGTCACACGCGGTGACGCTAATGTTTTGGTATTTCATAATGAGTTTTCTCCGAACAAAAAAATGGCGTTCTAGCCGAGAAGGTAGAACGCCCGAAAGCACCAGTCATGACAGAATGGTCAGGAGATATTAAATCGCACCTACAGAGGCATCTTTCACCACCACAAAAGTGAAAGCATCTGCTTCATCCAGAGAAACGACCGCGCCTTTCGATTTGTAGGTTTTTGCAGCCGCATAAGCAATGGCAACTTTATCTTCTGCCGATTGCCCTTTTAGTTCGCTTTTTTCAATATACAGTTCTTCCAATAATTCATTCCACACCAAGCCTTCTTTGAAAGGCAATAACTTGTAAGTCACGCCTTCTAAAACCACTTGCAATGGCTTACTGATATTTTCTACATAGACGATGGCAACGGCATTTTCTGCTATATCGGCTTTGTATTTTTCAACAAACACAGGTAATAAATTGAGGGTAGGTAATAAGCCGTTAATGAACACAATTTTGTCGTTTTCAATAATTAACGCGGAGTGAATAAATAAGGCTTCTGGAGGTCTGCGATCGGTGGTTGAGCCGTCGCGGTATGTGCCTTCTTTTAACACTAAATCGCCGCGATAGGCATAAACGCCCGCCGTGCTGGTTTGCCCATCGACGAGGGTAACAGTTAATAAGCCTTTGGCTTGGTAGTCTTCAAGTAGCATATCTTTCTCCGAGTAATTAAATGAATATACTTGATGAAAAAGCAAATAACTTGCCAAAAAAACTGTTTTCCACGAAAAACACTAAAATCACGAAAGAAACAAACGCTATTTTTGTGATTTTCGTGTCTTTCGTGGACAGAGTTCTATAAAAAAGGGGGGCGTGATTAATAATCACGCCCCCTTTTGATAAAATTTTTTGTCGTAAACCCGACAAAGTGCCAAAAAACACACAATAAATAATGTTACAAACGGCGGCGTTTTACCTGCGTAGGATCAACGGTAATTTGCCGATAAATTTCCACACGATCGCCTTCTTGAACAATGGTATCCAACTTGGCGAGTTTGCCGAAAATACCGACTTTTTGTTTGCTTAAATCTATTTCTGGATAACGAGTTAATAAGCCCGATAATTCAATCGCCTGCTCGACGGTGCTGTTATGAGGCACTTCCAAACGCAGCCAACTTTGTCTATCGGCTTCTGCGTAACATACTCCGACATTCATGTTATTCCTCCACTACTGCTACAACGGTTTGCACGGGTACTTTACGATTTGCCAACGCGGCATCAATCAAGCGTTTACCGACAATAATAAACGCCAACATAATGAAGCCACCAGGGGGTAATGCCATCAGCAAAAAGCCGTGATAATCATCAATCACCGTGACTTCCAAGAACTTGAATGATTCGCCCAATAATACCGACGCATTGGCAAATAATGTGCCTGTTGCACTGATTTCCCGCGCCGCGCCCAACGCCACCAACACCAGCAAAAACCCCATGCCCATCATAAAACCATCCCATAACGATTCTTTAACGGGTTGTTTGTAAGCAAACGATTCCGCACGCCCTAATAACGCGCAGTTGGTGACAATCAAGGCAATAAATAACCCCAGCACTTTGTACAATTCATGCGCCCACGCATTCATTAAAAAATCGACTAAGGTCACTAAAGTAGCAATCAGCAATACAAAAATGGGAATACGACAATCAGCAGGAATCAAATGCCTGCACAAGGAAATCAGCCCATTGGACGCGGTAATCACCACCAAGGTCGCTAAGCCCATGCCCAAGCCATTAGTCGCCGTTCCTGTGACGGCAAGCAACGGACACAACGCCAAGTTTTGCGAGAATACGATGTTGTTGTTCCAAATGCCTTCTAAGGCGATTTTGCGATAATTTTCTGATAAGAACATGGAATGTCTCCTAAAATATGATGTGCATATCGTTGAAGAAGCAAAATCTGTTCCTGTTTGTGATGTGGGTAGTAAATTATAATTTATAGTTCCCGCGCTCCATCGTACCGTCCACAATTAAGGAAAAACCCCAGCGGGGTAAAATGTTTGTAGACCGACCGTTTAGATACAACTAACCCCAGCGGGGTGAAATGTAAATGAAACAAACATTTCGCCCCGCTGCGGCTTGATGGTGTTTATATTGTGTTGCTACAAACATCTCGCCGCTACGCGGTTGCAGACAGTCAGGCTTAAGTCCAAGTCATGCCTTGGACACGGAATAATAGATTTTTATTTTTCGTGCCTTTCGTGTTTTTCGTGGACGATGGCTTTTGTATGCGTAGCATTGTCACTGAAGCAAAGTGTCTTTCTCATCCTGAAATAATTGCAAACTGCGTTGCGTTGCTTGTACCGATTTGCGCGGTGTAATGGTCGCGCCTGCGAATTGGTCAAATTGCCCGCCGTCTTTTTTGACCGCCCATTTTTCTGGGCTTAAATTCGCCAACGAGAAGCCGTTAAAACTTAAAATCCACGGTGATTTTGCCAGTTCGATTTTATCGCCTAAGCCAGGGGTTTCTTTATGGCTGAGTACGCGCACGCCTAAAATTTTACCGTCTCGGTCAATGCCGATAATCATATCAATCGCGCCTGAATAACCATCTGGCGCGGTGAATTTAAACGCAACAGCGGTGACCTCACCCGCTTTTTTGGCTTTGTAAACCAGTGTTTCCGTGCTGCCGATGTTGTATTTGGCGGAGGGAATATTCACTGTGTCTTGTAGCAAATCGTTATCGTACAAGTTGGCAGGGACGACTTCGGCGAGTGAGCTTTTTAAATCTTCATCCAGACGTTGCTGGATGCTGTCTTGGGTGGTGCAATTGGTAACCCCTAATAACACGCTGGCAATCAGCGAAAATCCTGCCAGTATGCCCGTTTGAAATCCTAGTTTTGGTCTGAGCGTGGCTAAATTATCAGGAGCTAACCAGTGGTTTAGATACGCGAGCATGGCGGCGATTGTTGCAGGGTGGGCGGGAGTGAGTTTCATTTTTCGTTCTCTGTGTGTTCTCAGACCTGCGAGGTTTTTAAAACCTCGCAGGTCTTGACGGCGAAATTATTTATTGATTTCCAACGGTTTACCATGACGATCACGTCCGTAAATACGCGGCTTAATGTAGTAATCAATCAACGGCGTAGCGGCATTCATTAATAACACCGCAAAGCCCGCGCCTTCTGGGTACGCGCCCCACGTCCGAATCACAAAAATTAATAGCCCACAGCCTGTACCAAACACCAATTGACCCGTGGGTGTATTCGGTGAAGTAACGTAATCAGTGGCAATAAAAAACGCCACGCACAACATCGCGCCTGAATTCAAATGTAAAAACGGGCTGACATAATGGCTGTCGTCGATGACATGAAACACGCTCGCCAATATAAATACTGTACCTAATAACGAGGCTGGAATATGCCATGTAATAATTTTTTGCTGCATCAGCCACAGTCCGCCACCTGCCAGTAATACGCCTGAGGTTTCGCCTAAACTGCCGCGTGTCCAGCCGAAAAAATTCGCTACCGCTGAGTAATCTTTCAATATGTCAGACAACAAACGGTTTTGTGAACATTCGGTTTTGATGTAACCCAAGGTGGTCGCACCTGTGATGCCATCGGGTACGATACTGGAAAACGTGATACGCCAGCTTTCCATAATGTCAGGCGAGCCAAGAAAAAATAACGGCGACACATTCGCCCAAGTGGTCATTTCAATCGGGAAAGAAATCAGTAACGCAACCCTCGCCAACATGGCAGGATTGAATAAATTCTGCCCCAAGCCACCATAGACCTGTTTGCCCAAAATAATGGCAAAACCTGAACCGACTACGCCTATCCACCACGGTGCAAACGGCGGTAAGGTCATTGCCAGTAACCAAGCAGTTAATAATGCCGAGCCATCAAACAAGGTGGATTTAATGGGGCGACCTGCTAATTTTAAACAACAGGCTTCAAAAAACAGGGCTGAGGACAGCGTGACGATGAATAAAAAAATTGCAGGCCAACCGAAGCAAAATAAACCAAAAAGTGTCGCGGGAGCAATCGCCAGCATGACTTTGCCCATGATGGAACTGATGCTGGTTTTGGTGCCGATATGTGCGCCACTGCGTAGTTTGGCGGCGGCTTTAGCGTAGGTAATCATCGGTTATGCTCCGCGTGTTGTATGGCGTGGCACGCCATTACTGCATTCCCACGCGGCGCGTGGGAACGAGACTTTAAAATGAGCGAAGAGAATGACTGCCAGTCCTTTGAGGACTGGCAGTCATTGTGTGTATTTATCATGCGTTTTCCTCGGCTTCTGCTACTGCTTCGGCGGCAAGTCGGCGTTCGCGTTCCGCTTTAGCCGCTAATCGCTCGCGTTCTTCTTCGGCTTGCAAACGGGCAACTTTTTCCAGTCGGGCATTACGCGCATCCATCAATTTTTTGGTTTGTTCGGATTTATGTTGTGCTTGCTGTCTTGCCATGACTTCACCCGAAGCGAATTTAAAATACTGCACCAAGGGGATATTGGACGGGCAGATATACGAACAACAGCCGCAACTGATACAGTCTTTCAAGCCTAAATCGACGGCGGTATCCAGCTGATTAATACGAATATTGTTTGCCATATCCAGAGGACGCAAACCCGCAGGACACACCGTGACGCAACTGGCGCAACGAATACACGGCTGTTCCTGTTTATCGCGTAATTCATCTTGCGTGAGAGCCAACACGCCGCTCGTGCCTTTCACCACAGGCAGGGTACTGTGCGGCAACGCATCACCCATCATCGGCCCGCCCATAATAATACGCGCGGTTTTATCGCTATCGACGGCACAAAAACTGAATAATTCGCTGATAAGTGTACCCAGCGGTACTTCCACATTCATCGGTTGCCCAACTGCACCACCTGAGACGGTTACGATACGATTAACCAACGGTTGCCCGAAACGGATAGCTTTATGGACTGCGTAAGCGGTGCCGACATTGTGAATGGTCACGCCCAATTCAGACGACCGCGCACCGACAGGAATTTCTTTGCCCGTCACATAACGAATCAATTGCCTGTCCCAGCCCATCGGATAACGGGTAGGGATTTGTATCACTTCTATTTGTGCGTAAGGTAACGCAGCGGTGTACATAGCGGTATAAGCGTGGTGTTTGTTATCTTCAATAGCGACCACCGCCGATGCTGTCCCCATGCCGTGCAGCATTAAACGCACACCGTCAATAATAGCGGCAGCGCGTTCCTGCATTAATCTATCATCACAGGTTAAATAGGGTTCACATTCCGCGCCGTTGATAATCAAAGTTTGCACCTGATTTTCCCGCCCCATGTTTAATTTAACAGCGGTGGGAAACGTCGCGCCGCCTAAACCGACAATACCCGCCGCACCGACGCGCAAGCTGATTTCTTCAGGCGGCAGTAAAAACGGATCATCGACGAGTGGAATCGTAATCCATTCATCTTTACCATCAGTTTCTAATACGATAGTCCGAATCGGCAACGCGGACGGATGCGGCGCGGGATAATCATTGACATCAACAATCAGCCCAGAGCTGGGCGCGTGAACAGGCGCAGAAATCATGCCTTGGCTATAAGCCAATAACTGCCCTTTCAGCACGGTATCACCGACTTTAATCATCGGCTCGGCAGGTTTGCCGACGTGTTGCTGTAGTGGAATATAGAGTTTTTTCGGCAACGGAAAACGGGTAATGACGGGTGCATTTTCAGTCGCAGATTTGCGCTCTTCGGCATGAACACCGCCGCGCAAGCGTGGTTTGGCAAATAATGTTCTTAACATAGCGCGTCGCTCTCCACTGTAAATACAGGCTTGGGTTTTGCCCATCGCCAATTGCGTAGCGTCACTTCCGCAGGGTGCATTTGTAAACATTCAGTAGGGCAGACATCAATGCACTTTTTGCACGCAATACAGGCATCCGCAACCACCACATGAATCTGTTTGGGTGCGCCGACAATGGCATCGGTAGGACAGACTTTAAAACAGCGTGTGCAACCCGTGCAGGTGTCTTCACTGACCCGTGCAACCAATAATTCAGGCTCGGCAACGGTGCTTAAATCAACATCCACGCCCAGCAAAGCGGCAATTTGTTCAACTAACGCAGAGCCACCGGGGGGACATAAAGTAGGCGAGGCTTTGCCTTCGGCGAGAGCTTCAGCCGCAGGACGACAACCTAAAAAGCCACATTGCCCACACTGCGAATTAGGCAATAACGCTTCTAATTCATCGACAATCGGACTGCTTTCAACCTTTAAATATTTTGCGGCAATGCCCAGCAACAAGCCCAACACTAGCCCAAGAGACGTTAAACTGATAATGGCGTAGAGTACATACATGGCGGTTTTCCCAGATTATTTTGTGTAAAGCCCAGCGAAACCCATAAACGCCAGCGACAAGATACCAGCGGTAATAAATGCAATCGGTGTGCCTGCAAAAAGAGCGGGAACTGCCATCAACGCCAAGCGTTCACGCAGTCCCGCAAACAACACCATCACCAAAGTGAACCCAATTGCCGAACCAAAACCAAAAATTAAACTCTGCATAAAGCCGTATTTTTCCTGCACGTTTAATAACGCTACGCCTAACACCGCGCAGTTAGTGGTAATCAACGGTAGAAAAATACCTAAAATCTGATACAGCACAGGACTGGTTTTATGCACCACCATTTCGGTGAACTGCACCACGGCGGCAATCACCAAAATAAATGCCAGTATGCGTAAAAATTCAATATGCAGCGGCGCAAGGATGAAATGCTCAATCAGCCAGCTGGTCATCGCGGCGAGCGTCAGTACAAACGTGGTCGCTAAGCCCATACTCAACGCGGAATCGAGCTTTTTTGATACGCCCATAAACGGACACAAGCCTAAAAACTTCACCAACACTACGTTGTTGACCAGAGCCGTGCCGACTAAAAGTAAAAGATATTCGCTCACTGTTATGCGTCCTCACTGTTTTTAATAATTATCTAGCAGGAGTTATGCCAGATACTAAAAAAGCGGTCAGAAGGCGCATTTATTGGGGAAAAGCCTGTGCTAAAGAATACAGAATGGCGGGAAACAAAATTGCTGTGTAGGAAAGACGACATTTTTCATTAATTCAGGAGTAAAACAGCTTTAGCTGTTTTACAGCCAATAGCTGAAGCTATTGGACTCCTGTTTGGCTTGCACTTACACAGCTAGTTTTCAGGAAAACTCAATGCCCGCGTCTCGTCTTCTTCGGTAATTTCAGCCAGTTTTAACGCACCATTGGTGTGATAGTGGTAAACGTGTTCGCATTCCACCTCGCCATAAACCATTTTCTGGCAACGCAGTAACTGATTATTGGCATCAAAATGCCCGCAAAAATAAGTATTGCGGTTATGCAGACTGTCTTCCGTGATTTCATTGACGAGTTTTAGGGGGAGCTTGATACCGCTGTAACTGACGAAATAGCGGTGGGTGATATTGTCTTGTTGAGTCATGATAATGGATACCAGGACTAATAAATTTAGGGAGTTAATCAGCTTGCTAACCCCGCTTTATTAATGGGGGTTAGCAAGCTCGCTCAGCTTAAATAGAGCTGAGCAGTTGTATTAATTGATGCTCACGAACGATGATTCAGTTCAACCGCAACCAAGGAGTTATAACGACGTTGCAACACAGAATCATTGGGGGATAAATACATTGCAGATTCTATTTCATTTTTTAAATGGGTGATGAAATGTCGTCTGAGCGTTGAATCTTCAGGGATTTTTAATTGCTCTAAATAAGCAGACTGCTCTGTAGCAGAAGATTTAAAAAAAGAAGACCAGATATACCATGCAGCGATGGCAGCGACAAAAAGAGAAATAACGATTTCGAACATAAATAAATACCTTTGTATTAACAATTAAGAAAGCATCATATACATATATCGACTCATAACGAAATAATATGACAGTTTTTTATTTGCAAGAAAAATGCCGTTATTAACATAAATACAAAATTTCCCGAAATTTCGCGATTTTGATTGTGCTATCTATCGTTTTTCAATAACAACATATCTTGCATTTTGTCGGGTTTACGACAATGCCATAATGTAAAAATCACAATACTTTCAATAACATAAAAAATGGCACAATGGTTGCTTGACCCAGTTAAACAACGTTATTGGTCAACATCATGAAATCAAATAAAGACATTGCCGAGCTATTAGACGAACCTGCTTGTGAACACAACAAAAAGGAAAAGTCTGGTTGTGCTAAACCAAAGCCGGGTGCTTCTGCCGGTGGTTGCGCGTTTGATGGCGCACAAATCGCCCTCTTACCCATTGCCGATGTTGCCCATATTGTTCACGGCCCGATTGCCTGCGCGGGCAGTTCGTGGGACAACCGAGGCACACGCTCATCTGGCGCGGATTTATACCGCTACGGCATGACCACCGATTTAACCGAGCAAGACATCATTATGGGACGCTCAGAAAAACGACTGTTTCATGCCATTAAACAAGCGGTGGATAATTACGCACCGCCAGCGGTATTTGTCTATAACACTTGCGTACCTGCCTTAATCGGTGATGATTTGAATGCAGTGTGTAAATCGGCAACCGAAAAATGGGGCGTTCCTGTGGTGCCGATTGATAGTGCTGGATTTTACGGCACGAAAAATTTAGGCAATCGGATTGCGGGTGATGCCATGGTGAAGCACGTCATTGGCACACGCGATCCTGATCCGTTACCTGAATCCGACATTAAAATTCATGATGTCAATTTAATCGGTGAATACAACATTGCGGGTGAATTCTGGCGCGTTCTGCCGTTGCTGGATGAATTGGGCTTGCGCGTGTTGTGTACGCTGTCAGGTGATGCGAGGTTTCGCGAAGTGCAAACCATGCACAAAGCCGAAGTCAATATGATGGTGTGTTCAAAAGCGATGGTCAATGTTGCACGTTTATTGCAAAAAACTTACGGCACACCGTGGTTTGAAGGCAGTTTTTACGGCATTACCGATACCAGCGAAGCCTTACGCGGTTTTGCCAATGCCATTGGTGATGAAGATTTGATTGCCCGCGCAGAAGCGGTGATTGCGCGTGAAGAAGCAAAAATTCGTGAAGCCTTAAAACCGTGGCAAGAACGCCTGAAAGGTAAACGAGTGTTGTTATTCACGGGCGGTGTGAAAAGTTGGTCGGTTATTTCTGCGTTACAAGACTTGGGCATGGTCGTAGTCGCCACAGGTACAAAAAAATCTACCGAAGAAGATAAAGCCAGAATTCGTGAATTGATGGGCGAAGACACGGTAATGATAGAAGACGGTAGCCCGCGTGCGTTATTAAAAATCGTTGCTGATTACAAGGCGGATATTTTAATTGCGGGCGGGCGCAATATGTACACCGCCTTAAAAGCCAAAATTCCGTTTTTAGACATCAACCAAGAACGGGAATTTGGTTATGAAGGCTATCAAGGGATGCTGGAATTGGTACGGCAATTGGCATTGACCATCGAAAGTCCTGTATGGCAACTGGTGCGTGATCCTGCGCCGTGGAAACAAGTGGAGGTGAGTCATGGCTGATGTCATCAAACGCAACAAAGCCTTATCGGTTAATCCGCTCAAAGCCAGCCAACCCATTGGCGGTTCATTAGCCACTCTCGGTTTTAATCGTGCCATGCCGTTATTGCATGGTTCACAAGGCTGCACCGCATTTGCCAAAGTGTTTTTTGTGCGTCATTTTCGTGAGCCGATTCCGTTGCAATCCACTGCAATGGATCAAGCCAGTTCCGTACTGGGCGCAGATGAAAACGTGGTCGAAGGTATACGCGCGATTGCCGAAAAATCCAAACCCGATTTAATTACCATTCTAACGACGGGCTTGGCGGAAACCCAAGGCGCGGACGTACATCGTAATGTCCGTGAGTTTCGCGCTGCGTATCCAGAATTTGCTGATATTGCGGTGGTTGCCGTTAATACGCCTGATTTTACCGGCAGTGTGGAAACGGGTTATGCCGCCACTTTAACCGAGATAATTCGGGCGTTAGTTCCAGACGCAAAAACCGCAGGCACACAAGTCGGCAGACGACCACGTCAAGTCAATGTCCTAGTGAGTTATATGCTTACTTCGGGCGATTTGGAAGTTTTGCAACTGATTTTTGAACAGTTTGGCTTGCGTCCTGTGTTTATTCCCAATCTGGCGGATTCCTTGGACGGCTGTTTAACCGATGAAGATTTTAGCCCTGTGACTATCGGCGGTACGCATTTATCTGAATTGGCTACGTTAGGCGATGCCATAGCCACCGTAGTTATCGGTGCTTCGTTACACACCGCCGCACAAGTGTTGGAAGAAAAAACAGGCGTACCAACCTATCAACTGAATCATTTGTACGGCTTAAAAGCCAATGACGCACTGATGAGCGCGTTAATGACGATTAGCGGTAATCCTGTCCCCGAACGGTTGGAACGGCAACGCGCTCAATTACAAGACGCATTATTAGATACCCATTTTATGTTGGGTCAGTTGCGCGTCGCCCTCGCTGCCGACGGCGATTTATTAGCGGCATTCGTCGATTTGTTACAAGAAACTGGCGCAGAAGTGGTCACGGCGGTGACTTCGTGCAATGTGCAGATATTGTCCCACATTCCTGTTGCCAGTATCAAAATCGGCGATTTGGAAGATATGGAAAAACTCAGCATAGACAATAAAGTGCAGTTGATTATCGGTAATTCACACGCCGTGATCAGTGCAGAACGCTTGAAAGTGCCAATTTTACGCGCAGGGTTTCCACTGTATGACGTAATCGGTGGCTATGCCAAAATGTGGATTGGTTATGCAGGTTCACGACAAACCTTGTTTGATTTAGCCAATCTGGTTATCAATCACGCGCATGAAGAAATCCCTATTTATCATTCACGTTACGCGCAAAAACCCGCGAATGAAACGGTCGCGCCGTCATGTCATTAACTCGCCATTTACACGTTATACATTCGGAGGAGAAAGCTTTTATGGAAACTGCCTTGAAAGTCGCGTTTGCGACCAGCGATATGACTACGGTCAATCAACATTTCGGCTCGGCTAAATCCTTTGCGGTTTATGCGGTGAATCGGGACGAAACCCAATTATTGGAAGCCGCGCAATTCGGCGTACTGGCACAAGACGGCAATGAAGATAAGTTGTCGGTAAAAATCGACTTATTGGCAGGGTGTGCGGCGGTGTATTGCCAAGCCATTGGCGCATCGGCAATCAATCAATTAATCGCTAACGGCATACAACCCGTGAAAGTTCACGAAGGCAGCAAAATTACTGATTTGCTGGTCGATTTACAGAATGAATTAATCGCAGTGCCTTCCAGCTGGTTAGCAAAAGCGATTAATAAATATAAAAGCCCTGATCCTGAAAAGTTTTCCCAAATGGAAGATGAAGGCTGGGATGAGTAGAGACGCGATTTATCGCGTCTTTAATAAACGATCAACATCAAGACGCGATAAATCGCGTCTCTACGAATTATTATCAACGGAGCAAACCTAATGACAACAGCAACCTTAGTAGTACAAGAAAACGATCCCTATTTAAACTCGGACATCGTGCAGGATTTAATTAAACAATTACGCGCAATTGATACTTATGACACTTACGACGGCTGGCCCAGTGCGCGTGTGGTTGATCCGATTGTATTGACTAAAGAACGCAAACGCGAAATTCCGATTATCGGCGATCCAGACGGTTTAACCATTGCGCGTATCAAAGCCTATTACAACTCATTGGCTTCCTTGATTGAAAAACGCTCTGGCTTAATGGCGGCACCGATTGTGCATCTGACTCATGAAGGTTTTGGACGCGCATTAATCATGGTCGGCAAATTGGTGGTAGTCGATAAAATTTTGCGTGATGTGCATCGCTGGGGCTTTGCCAGCCTTGAAGATTTATCGGAAAAAAGCGATAAAACCATCAGCAATGCTATCGAACTCATCGAAAAATACAACAACGCGGCAACAGATTGAGGTCAGTATCATGTCAGACGACATTAAAGCATTGGAAAAAGAAGTTAAAAAAACCAAACGGATGGCGAATGAACAAGCCTCGATACTGCACGATTTAATCGAGGATAGCTTGCCAGACGGTTACGACAAACTCATGGGCATCGCACAAGCCACTTACGATGCGTGCAAAACGTGGGATGAGGCAAATCAAAAACTGAAAGCGGCGGGAGGTTAGTCATGTCGGAATTTATTACTGGCGTTACTTTTGGCGGTGCAGAATGGACACCGTCTTATGTAACCGATATTAATCAAAAAACCTGCATCGGCTGTGGTCGGTGTTTTAAAGTTTGTCCGCGTGATGTGTTCGATTTAGTGGAAAAAGAAGACCTGATGGCGGATGACGATTTCGACGACGATTACGGCGATTTTGAAGACGATGACAACAGTATGGTGATGAACATTAAAAATGCCAATGACTGCATCGGTTGTGAAGCCTGTTCGCGCGTGTGTCCGAAAGACTGTTTCACGCATCAACATAAACAAGCCGCTTAATGTCCACAAAAAGCACGAACACATTCGTGCTTTTTGTAAAAACTTACTATGAGGAATTGTCATGCCACGTCCTGAAAAACACGTTTTTATCTGTACCCAAAACCGTCCGCAAGGTCATCCGCGTGGCTCATGCGCGAGTAGCGGCAGTATGGACATTTTGAATGAATTTATGAATGAAATACAAAATCGCAATTTGTTTGAAAAAATCACGCTGACCAATACGGGCTGTATGGGGCCGTGTATGGCAGGCTCTAGCGTATTGGTGTATCCCGAAGGTATTTTGTACGGCAAAGTAAAAAAAGCCGATGTCAAAACCATTGTGGAACAACACCTTATCGGCGGTGAACCCGTTACTAATCTCATTGTACCCAAGGAACTCTGGTAACTATGCTGCAAAATCAAATTGATGATAAACGCGCAATCGGTGTCAAACTGTGTGAACGGCTACGCGCAGAAATAACCAAGTTGGGGTTTGCTGATGATGAGTTACTCGATCACCCTTACTAAAGACCCTTATACGGGCAATTCCAATTTGACGGGCTACTGGTACAACAAACGCAACAAACCACGCATTGAGCGAATCGGGCAATTGCAATTTAACAGCGATGGCAGTTTTTATGCGGAATATGATGTCGTTAAACCGCATCCGCAGAAAGCCGAGTGGTTTGTTGAAGCGGTGACGGCGTGGGGTAAGGATGACGTTATCAAGACAGAAGCCAGATTATTGCCGATGTCGGTGGACATTAATTAACTACTGTGGAAGTGGCTTTAGCCACGATCATCGTGGCTAAAGCCACTCCCACCATTCTGTAAAAATCCTTAACTGTGTGCAAGAAGACGTTGGAACGATAAACGACTGGCAGTCTTTATATTATAAAGCCTCGCCCAATAATCGCCCCAATTCACTGTGATGCAATACTTTACTGAACGGGATTAACGCCGCTTCTTTGCCGTGCGTGAACACTAATACGGGGGTGCTGGTGTGTGTGCCTGTTGCCCACACTACTTGTTGTTGTGCGGAAACGACTTGGGCTAACAGGTTTTGCCGATTATCTTTTTGATAGGGATAAAACGCGCTGTTCATCGGCATTTTCGGTACTTGTTTTTCACCCAGCGTGCTGTGGTTGGCTTGATAAAAGGGATTGGCTTCGGTGGTCAATACGGTTTTCGCCTGTTCTACAGTAATTTTAAACTCAGTGGCTTTATTGACCAGCTCAACCAGTTTTTCAGGAGTGCGTTCGGCAACGGGCAAGGCATCGAATTGTTTAAAAATCGCTTCGTAGCTTTGTTGCTGGGCATACAGCCTGTCTAAAACTTCTGGGTTACCGAAATTGTA
>JAUYBJ010000087.1 GCA_030693155.1 Methylococcales bacterium | reverse complement strand
TAACATCACCTGTTCAGGTGATGTTAGCCGGAAAACAAGCCCTCTTGCCAAGGTAAAACTTAAATTGTGAGCGTTCTCGTGCCGATTGACTACCATTAGCAAGCGTTTAAATTATTTAGGTGGTATTTCGAGATGCCCTGTTGATAGGTAGTCATGACATCGCTAAGAAAACTGTCTTTATCAACCAACTGATCCAATACAAATTCAAGTAATAATTTGTCGATTTTTGTGCACACTATTGAATCTGGAATACCCCACATCCTGATAAATAGCGTATTGTATTGAATAATTTTACCCGTTAAATCCACCACTAAAATACCGTCTGTCGTAGATTCAAGCGTGGCATTCAATAACGAAACCAATGTTTGCAATGCTAATTTCACTTGGTTTTTTTCGGCAATATCTTTGTCATTGCACATTAAAATAAAACCAAAAGATGCGCCTATTAACAGCAGCGTGTTGGTTAAATAAAACACATCTTGAATAATATTGATGTTAAACAGGTTTTGATTCGCCTGAGTATTTAAAAATAAATAATAATAAGCTCGTGCCAAGGTTACAAAAGCCGCAAAAGCAAAAATACACCCCGTTAAACAATGGCTTACAGGGCGAGTCTTATGCTGTTTACTCAATAATAAAAAACTGCTGGTCAATAATAAAATAGCAACCGTTGCTGAGGTGACTGCAATTTTAGCTGCCATATTAAAATGGATGAAGGCAAAATAAATATTACCGATAATACCCATAGCGATGATTAAATAAAGCCAGTGCAGTGCGATACGCCGCTCTTTAAATAAGGCTAATCCATGAACATAAAAAACCAGCCCTAAAAAAAGCGCGGTAACGCCTACCGTTATTGAGAAAAATTTTGGAATAAGCTCTATTAAAGCCAATAAAATATAACTGATGCACTGCAAGATTAACGCGATTGCCCAGTGCCGTATGCCGTTGACATCGGTTAAATGCCCTCGTGAGACTACGAATAAGCAAACACACATTATTAATGACACAAAAATATTGAAAATAACAATCGTGAAAGGATCTATGTGCATAAGTTAGGTGTGCAAAAAATCATCAGGTGTTGGCGTTCGTATGTCCCAGTCAGCATAGCGTAACCCTCGCGCCTCAATAAGTCTTCATTAATCCATCTAACGTCAATTTACAGCTGGGGACAAACACCTGCATAAAAAAAATCACTTCGGGTTGTTCCGATTCGGCGATTTTTAACGCCAACTGCTCGGCGGCGGTTTCAAATTCACGGTTGCCGGCTTTTAATTCTGCCTGACACTTTAAATACGCGGAGATTTTATCGGCGGCTTTTATCAGTTCGGCATGGGCGGCGGGGATTTGCTCATGCTGAATCAAGGCGCGAAAATCGTCTTGTAATTTTTCAGGCAATAAAGCCAGTAATTCAACTTCTGCGCGTTGTTCGATTTGCTTATAGGCGGCGTTAATTTCGGCAGAATGGTATTTAATTGGTGTGGGTAAATCGCCCGTGATGACTTCGGTGATGTCGTGATATAACGCCGCTGTTGCCACCGCATTGGCATCAACTGTGCCGTCATAATAACGATTTTTGATTAATGCCAGCGTGTGGGCAATCACCGACACCTCCCAACTGTGTTCCATGACATTTTCATCAAGGGCGTTGCGCTTGAGTCCCCAGCGTTTAATCCAGCGTAATCGTGATAGATAGGCGTAAAAACTGCTTGTTAGCGTGATGGGTTTCATGATTTTCTGTTATCTTGTTAGTTTTACAGCGTATTTTACGCATATCTATTCAAAAACATTATGCTTATTCAGTGGTATCCCGGTCACATGCACAAGGCGAGCAAAGAGGTGAAAGAAATTTTGCCTCAGGTCGATTTAATTATCGAAGTCCTTGATGCGCGTATTCCGTTCAGCAGTCAAAACCCGATGATTGCCCGCTTACGCGGCGACAAACCTTACATTAAAGTGCTCAGCAAAAGCGATTTAGCCGACCCTGACATGACACACATCTGGCAAACGTATTTAGAGCAGGAACAAGGCGTAAAAACCTTGGCTGTCACCAGTAAAACGCCCGAAAAAATCCGCCAACTGTCCGATTTATGCCACAAAATGCTGCCTGAAAAGGTAGAAAGCGGCAAACAGATTACCGCGTTGATTATGGGTATTCCCAATGTCGGTAAATCGACGTTAATCAACATCGTTGCAGGGCGCATGATTGCCAAAACAGGCAATGAACCTGCGATTACCAAAATGCAGCAGCGCATTGATTTGGGTAACGGCATTATTTTGTTCGATATGCCTGGTTTATTGTGGGGCAATATCGAAAACCGTAACAGCGGTTATCGTCTAGCGACCACAGGCGCGATTCGCGACACCGCGATAGACCATGACGACATCGCCTATTTTGCCGCCGATTTTTTGTTGCGCCATTATCCCGATTTGCTCAAAGCGCGTTTTCAATTAGACACCTTGCCCGAAAAAGAAGAAGAACTGGTCAAAATCATCGGCACCCAACGCGGCTGTCTGCGTTCAGGTGGGCGCGTGGAAATGGACAAAGCGGCGAAAATTTTATTAGCGGAATACCGCGCAGGAACGCTAGGCAGAATCACACTGGAAACGCCTGAGATGATGGAACAAGAATTGGTGGAGCTAGAGGTTATTCGTGCAGAAAAAGCCGCGAAGAAATTGGCGAGAAAGAAAAAGCCGCAAGGCGGATGATTTTTTGTTGTGGTGCAAAATGTTGGGATTTATAGCTGGTAGGTTGGGTTGCGGCTTTTTGCAACCCAACAAACACGATGAACAAATAACGTTTGCAATCATAATTGTGCGTGATTGTGTTGGGTTGCCAAAAAAGACGGCAATCCAACCTACGCTGCTGCCAGCTTAAAATTATGTAAAAAATCTTAATAGGAGGTAAAAAATTATGAATAAACTCACTAAATTTTTGATGGTTATCGGGCTGTTAGTTATCACCGACAGTTATGCGGTAGATCTCAGATGTGCGGGTGACTGTGTTAATGGTCAAGGAACAGCTACTTGGGCAAATGGCTATAAATACGTTGGCGAATGGAAAGATGATATGCCGAATGGTCAAGGAACACATACTTTTCCAGATGGCACTAAATACGTTGGCGAATTTAAAGATGGTAAGAAAAATGGTCAAGGAACAGTTACTTATTCAAATGGTGATAAATACGCTGGCGAATGGAAAGATAATAAATTTAATGGTCAAGGAACATATACTTATTCAAATGGAACAATACAAAGTGGTCTATGGGAAAATGATGAATTTGTTAAATAACCAAACATAAGGAATGTGTAGAGGTAATGGGTTTTACTATCGTTCTACCCATCTACGAGTTGCATTCGGTTGGATCGTATTTTTTTAGCTCAGAACAATACGGGCAATTAAAAACATATTCCTCATCTCTTACTGCCCTTAGTGTTGTAATTTTACTGTTTTTTGAAAAACAAGATATACAATAATATTTACCATCAAAATATATAGCTTTAGTTTCCTTTGAGGTTAGTATGTTCAAAAGCAAATGATACGCTAAACGCTCCACTAAATTATTATTAATATCATTCATTAACTAGCCTGTAATGCGTAGGTTGAGTAGAGGCAATAGGCGATAGCCGAAACCCAACATAAAGAATGTGTAGATGTAATGGATTTCGTTATCGCTCTACTTATCTTACGGATTTCTTTTACCAGTTATAGCAATTGCAAATACAGCAATAATTGCTCCAATAGTAGCGGCAGTGAATATTCCTTGTCCTTGTGTCGCAGAAAAAACAGTAGGCTGATCTGCTATTAGTAATGCAGTTATTGCTGTTATCAACCATGCAATAAAAAAACCAACTATCCTTCTGGTTTTAGTTAGCTTTAGCTTATAAGTAATTATAAGTACCAAAGTATATATTAGCCAAGATGATGGTAGGCTGTAGGCTAATAGAGGTACAAAACCCAACATGATTTTTTCCAAAATAATGCGGCATAAAAGGCGATGCCACAAACGCCATGTTTATCAAAAATAACTCAACCCGTAAGATACGCCAAATGTAGGATGTGCCGAGGCACGAGGCGCATCATTCATACGGCAATCGTTTGTTTGGATTGATGCGCCTCCTATCGTCGGCACATCCTACGCGCTGACATGACTGCCAGTCCTTTAAGGCAAAGGTATCTACACATCTTTGATAACTCTTTGTAAAACAATGAGTTATGAAATTTCTTCAAGCTAATGATTTCTTTTAAAATCAAGTGCTTATGAAACTTGTGTAGATACCAATGCCTTTAAGGACTGGCAGTCATTATCAAAGTTACGCCGCCGCTAACGCTTGCGCTAAATCCGCTAAAATATCATCAATATGTTCGATACCAATCGACAAACGCACCATATCTTCTGATACCCCTGCTTTTAATAATTCTACTGGCGACAACTGACGATGTGTCGTTGAAGCGGGATGACACGCCAATGATTTGGCATCGCCGATATTCACCAAGCGCGTAACTAATTTCAGCGCGTCTTGGAAATTTTCCCCTGCTTTACGTCCGCCTTCTACACCAAAGGTCAAAATACCTGAGGCACGTCCGCCCATGTATTTATCAACCAAGGGTTTGTCTGCGTGGTCATCCAGACCTGCATAGTTAATCCACGCCACTTTGTCATGACTGCGTAAAAATTCCGCGACTTTCAGGGTATTTTCACAAATTCTATCCATGCGTAACGCCAAGGTTTCTATGCCTTGCAGAATTAAAAATGAATTGAACGGTGAAATTGCCGCGCCCGTATTGCGTAACGGTACCACTCGCGCCCGTCCAATAAACGCCGCCGCGCCTAAGGCTTCGGTATATACAACGCCATGATAAGACACGTCTGGCTCATTCAAACGACGAAAACGGGCTTTATGTTCTGCCCACGGAAACTTGCCACTATCAACAATCACTCCGCCGATACTGTTACCGTGTCCGCCTAAATATTTGGTCAACGAATGCACCACAATGTCCGCACCATGTTCAAACGGACGGCATAAATACGGTGACGGTACGGTGTTATCCACAATCAGCGGAATGCCGTGACGATGCGCAATCGCTGCCAGTTTTTCAAAATCGGTAATATTGCCCAGCGGATTACCGACGGATTCACAAAAAATCGCTTTGGTGTTGTCATCAATCAATTCTTCAAAGGCATTAGCATCGCGATAATCGGCAAATCGTGAGCTGATACCGTATTGCGGCAAGGTGTGCGCCAATAAATTATAAGTACCGCCGTATAAGGTAGATGCAGACACGATATTATCGCCCGCTTCGGCAATGGTCATAATGGCGTAAGTAATCGCCGCCATACCTGAGGCAACCGCTAACGCGCCGATACCGCCTTCTAATTCTGCAACCCGTTTTTCCAGTACGTCCGTGGTCGGGTTCATGATGCGCGTGTAGATATTACCCGCGACTTTTAAATCAAATAAATCCGCGCCGTGAGCGGTATCATCAAACGCATACGAGGTAGTTTGATAAATCGGCACCGCAACGGCTTTAGTGGTGGGATCAGGTGTATAGCCGCCATGTACGGCAATCGTTTCAAGTTTCATACAATGTTTTCCTAGTGTATTGCTTAGCTATAGTCACGCACATAAATGCGATGCTATAACGCTGTTGTTGTAAAATGGTCGTTAGGGCAATCTGTGCTTTTCAACACCCACTATCGCGCATGAATACTATCAAACAATTACTAAAATCAACGCTGTTTTTTCTTTTACTGCTGACAGGTCAAGGCGTAATCGCCGCAGACATTGACACCTCAGTAGACCGCAATCCTGTCAGTATTGAAGACTCGTTTCAAATCCTGTTTACCACGACCGAATCCCCCGATGCCGCGCCTGACTTTACGCCGCTGGAAGAGGACTTTACCATTCTCAATCAAAACCAAAGCAGCAGTGCTTCGTGGGTCAACGGAAAATCCAGCAAAACCATACAGTGGACCGTGAGTGTACTCGCTAAACATACAGGCACTATTACCATTCCCGTCATCAAATTCGGTCAGGATACCAGTGTCGCCGTCGCTGTTACCATCACACCAAGCGATAATACCAAAGCCGCTGATAATAGCGATCAGGATTTATTTTTAAACGTGGAAGCCACGCCCGCAAGCCCGTATCTGCAATCGCAAGTGCTGTATACCTTGCGTCTGTATCGTAGAGTCGATATTGCTCAGGCACAATTGACCGATCCCGAACTTCCTGATGCCGTGGTGGAAAAACTGGCGGATGACAGCAATTATGCGACCAAAGTCAACGGCGTGGATTATTCGGTCACCGAACGCAAATACGTTATTTTCCCGCAAAAAAGCGGCAAAGTGACCATTAAACCGCTGCGCTTAACCGCAGAAGTCGTCGTTAATGCTCGGCGCGGTTTTAACGGTCTCTTTAATTCCACACAAACCAAACAGGTGACCTCCAAAGAAATAACGCTGGATGTCAAACCTGCACCTGCCGCCTTTACGGGTTCGCATTGGTTGACCGCTGAACAACTGGAAGTCAAACAGGAATGGTCGGGCGATTTTCAACAAATGAAAGTCGGCGAACCCTTAACGCGCACGCTGACACTGATAGCCAAAGGCGCGACCGTCGGTTCATTGCCTGAACTGGGTGCTACCAAAACCGATGCGCAATTAAAAACCTATCCCGACCAGCCCATTTTGAAAGAACAAAAAACCACCGATGGTTTATTAGCCCTGCGCGAAGAAAAAATCGCCATCATCCCCTCAAAA
>JAUYBJ010000081.1 GCA_030693155.1 Methylococcales bacterium | reverse complement strand
ATGAAGCGTTACCGCATTCTTTCTGACAGACTAAGAAACCATCTTATTGATTTATATGATGATATTCTCGGAGTCTGCGCGGGGCTTTGGAACTTCTATCTCGCTAACTGATTGTTTTATAATGGAACAACAACTCTAATGGATTTTAATAGGTACATATATTAAATCTCTAAAAGCAAGAGGGCGTAGTGTAATACGCCCTCTTCCTTAGTTTACCGCTTACTGCTTATTGATTAACAAGTGCGTAATTGCCAGCACCTGCTTGAAGCACAGTTGCAGTTGTATCAGCAAGTGCAGAGACTTGAACAACAAACGCTGAGTTAGAATCACCTGAATTTTGTGTAACAGCAGCTTGCTGAACAGTAGTAACGCCAAGTCCGTTGTCTTGTTCTACACTGGCAACGTTAAGACTGGACTCTTGAATTACTTGAGCGTCTGCATTGCTACCGTTTTCTACGATAACAGCGACGTTGCTGCCACCCGTTTGAGCAATAGATGTTCCGTCCACTTGACCGTTGTTATTACCCGCTTGTGATATAACAGCAGAGTTGTTATCACCAGTTTGTGTTGTAACAGCGGCGTTGTCAGTACCTGATTGACGAATATAGGTTACTGTGGCTTCTGTATTACCATTACCACTACCAATTTGTGTAATAGCGGCGGTGTTACCTTCATTGGTTCCAGCAGTATCATCTTGGATAATAGCAGTGGCAATTGCAGTACCCGATTTGCTACCGTTATTTGAACCAGTTTGCGTAATAGCGGCGGTGTTATCAGTACCTGACGCATCTAATTGTTGTATCAGGGCATTATTATTGGTATCAGCAGCACCGTTTTGAGTAATAGCAGCCGTGCTTGCCAGCGAATCTGTTTGAGTAATGGTGGCAAGACCAGCACTAGCCGCTTGCGTAATGTTAGCCAACGAACCAGCACCAGGGGTAGTGGAAGATCCTGGTACGCTTGCAATTATATCAAAGCTTGCCGCATCTGTAACCGCACCCACTGCGCCACCCAATGCGCCTGAAGCAGTATTAGATACAGGGGCGACAGCTTGAGCTGTCGTACCATCTTGAGTGACAACCGCATTGTTGGTTATTCCTGATTGCGCAACAGCAGCAGATGCACCGGTAGTTGTACTAGTTTGTCCTTGGTCAACAGTAATAACATTATCTGTAGCAGTAGCATGAGTGCCTGTCTGGCTGGTTGTGATAACGTTATTATCACCTGTTTGTTTCAGGGTTACGCTATCAGTAACACCTGCTGCTTGACCAACAACAACCGTGTTATCGTCACCTGTTGAGATGGAGTCAACGACATTACCAGCCAAAGCACCTGTTGAATAAAGGATAGCTGTAATTGCCAGCGTTAAAATTTTTGTTTTCATGAGACGTTCCTTATTATTAAGCATTATTAAATAGTCGTCATTGTTGTATCAATAACGACCTATCGAGTTATAGATATCTTAAGGTTTTCCAGTTTGGCTAATGGTTACTTTCGTACCACTAGTGACCTTACCTGTTACGCGCTTATCGTCATTTTCTTGTTGTTGATGAATGACAATATTGGTTTCGCCCGTCTGGGCAGTGATGGCAAGGTTTTCTTCGCCTTGCTGATTTTGCAAACTGACGTTGGTTTTACCTGTTTGCTTTACTACACTGGTGTTGTTAACACCCGATTGCGTTTGTACAACGGTATTGTCATCACCAGTTTGTTGAATCATTGTTTGACCGCCTTGCTGACGTACTCTGGTTTTATTAGCACCTGAACCTGATTGAGTAATGTAAATTTTATTACCCTCTGCGTTTGCCACAGAACCCCCAACCATCAATGCTAAAAAAACGTGTCCCAATCTTCGCCACATAACTATTAACCTATTGTGTTACGGTAATGGCAAATTTAGTCTGCTCACGTTAAGTGATTTTATCGGGTGAAATTTCTCACATTATTTGATTCTATCTCATGCCAAAAAACGGGAGGTTTGGTCGGTCTTACTTTATAAAATTCCGAGTTTATGAATCTCTTTATTGAACTCATCTGCCCTGACCGCTGGCAATTGCCCATTGAAATAAGCCCGGATTTCACTTTTCCGGGCATTCAAATGTTCGCATAAAGCCGTTGTGTTATAGCCCTACCGAGCTAATTTGGGTTCCAGGGTATTTAAATCTGGCGATAACACGGCTTCTATAATCTCGACATCGACGGGTTTTGTCCCTGTGGTGGCTCCCTTTATTAAAGCGAGCGTCAGGTAATGGCAAATTTGTAACGGGGTAATGTTTTCTTATCCAGCGATTCATCGAGGATAGTATTGATGGTTGCCATTTGTAGATCGGTCAATCGGGACAAGGGTTTGCCCAGATAGTCAGCAATGGCGGTTTTCGCATCCAGCTTGTTTTTAAACGTGGCCGTTTGCAGGAAAGGGTTATCGTCAAACGGGGTGGAATTCGGTTTTTTCAGGTGCAGTATATTGGCTTGGGTTAACAGGGTTTGATCACTGCTTTTGCTGCCGGATAATGCGGAACGCGGCAGGCTGATGGCTTTGGCCAGTTGCCCAATCCGATCCGCTTTAATGTCAACGCGGCTCTTTTTATGCTTCCGTAACCAGGCATTGCTGATGTGGCTACCTGTCTCCTGTAGAATTTGAAAGGCAGCATAAAGCTGCTTAATAATGTGTCCTGAAAAGTGTTGACACATCATAGCTTTGTTATTTTTGTACATGACAAAAATGGGGTAGTGGTAAATAATGAGCGATTGGAATACAAACCTTAGGTTTGTACTCCAACAGATTAAGCTATAAAAATCACCCACTCTTTATGACTACCAAAAATTGCTAATGAGTCAAATCTCATAATCGCTATATAATCACCAGTACGACCTGCTCGCGGATAGCACTTACCGACGAGCGATACGCAGCACAATAGAATTTATCAAAAAATCACTAAAAACCAACTATGCCGCCCAGCCAACTTCCGCTTAAAGACTTACATTTACCCGACCCCATTAATTGGTTTCCTCCCGCTATCGGTTGGTGGCTGGTTATTGTGTTGATACCTGTGCTTATTGCCTTAAGCTATTGGCTGTATCGTCGTCTGACACGTCAAACTGCCTTGAAAAGCGCGAAAATCCTGCTGATAACTATTAAAGCCAGTCCGATGGATAGCGCACAAAAACTTGCCGAACTATCTGCTTTATTGCGCCGTGTGGCGATGAGTGTCGCGCCACGCGCAGAAACCGCAGGTTTAACAGGGCAGGCGTGGCTGGCGTTTCTAGATAGTTCGTTAATAGGCTCACCGTTTACTAAAGGGGCAGGGCAGTGTTTAGCCTCTGCACCTTATCGCCCGTCCGCACCGTCGGAACAGGAAATTTCTCAACTCATCAGCCTGTGTGAAGACTGGCTGAAAGCGCAAAAATTATCATGATTCATTTTGAATGGCTCTGGGCGTTCCTCGTCTTACCGTTACCTGTCGTAATACGCTGGTTATTACCCGCACATCAACCCATTGAACAAGCGGCATTAAAAGTGCCGTTTTTGGAAGATATGGCGGAGCTGGAAACGCCGCGCGTGTTAAAAACCGATTCGTGGTCATTATGGGTGGCGGCGGTGGCGTGGGTGTTATTGGTGCTTGCCTGTGCCAGACCGCAATGGCTGGGTGAACCGATTGAACAAGCGGTCAGCGGACGCGATTTAATGATGGCAGTGGATTTGTCACGCAGTATGGAAGCACAGGATTTTACGCTCAATAAGCAATCCGTGGATAGGTTGACCGCCATTAAAGCTATTGCCAGTGATTTTATTAATCGGCGTGTAGGCGATAGGCTGGGCTTGATTTTATTCGGTACGCAAGCCTATTTACAAACGCCGCTGACCTTTGACCGTAAAACCGTGCAGACGCTGTTGGATGAATCCGCGATTGGTCTGGCGGGGGACAATACCGCGATTGGTGATGCTATCGGCTTGGCAGTTAAGCGACTGAAAAATCAACCCGCCAACAGTCATGTCTTGATTTTGCTGACCGATGGTGCGAATACCTCAGGAGAAATTTCACCGTTAAAAGGGGCTGAATTAGCGGCGGCGAATGGCTTGAAAATTTATACCATTGGTGTCGGTGCTGATGAAATGATTGTGCCTAGTTTATTCGGCAATCGTAAAGTGAATCCCTCGCTGGATTTGGATGAAAAAACCTTGATAAAAATTGCTGAAAGCACAGGCGGGTATTATTACCGCGCTAAAAATACCGATGAATTGAATAACATTTATATGCGTTTGGATGAACTGGAACCTGTGGAAAAAGATAAACAATACTTTCGTCCACGCACTGAATTGTATGTGTACCCAATGGCGTTGGCATTGGGCTTGGTGACATTTTTGTGTGGTACAAAATTGAGGTGGTCATGGAACTAACCGACTTTCATTTTATAAGACCGCTGTGGTTATTAGCGATAGTACCTATGATGGTTATCGCTTTTTTTCTGTGGCGCAATAAACTCAGTCGCGGCAACTGGGTGGCGTGTTGTGATGCTGAATTACTGCCTTTTTTATTGGAAGAAAAAGCCGCTAATCACAGTCGCGTATGGTTAATAACAGGCGTTATCGCTACTTTGCTGGTTATTGTTGCCTTAGCGGGCCCGACGTGGCAACGCTTGCCATCACCTGCCTTTAGAAATGAAGCGGCGTTAGTGATAGCGTTAAATTTATCGCCGTCAATGGATGCCGCAGACATTAAACCCAGTCGGTTGACGATTGCCCGCTACAAAATTGCTGATATTTTAAAACAGCGTAAAGACGGGCAAACCGCATTACTGGTGTATTCAGGTGCGGCATTCACCGTGACACCGCTCACCAATGACATTAACACCATCGACAGCCAATTATCCGCGTTAACCACTAAGATTATGCCCAGTGAAGGCAATAATACTGCCGCCGTACTGGAAAAAGCCGTTGCGCTGTTTAAACAAACAGGCTTACAAACAGGTCAGATATTGCTGGTTACTGATGCGATTGATTTAAATGTTGCCTTGTCAGATGTAAAAGACATGGATAACTTTCAATTATCCATTCTAGGTGTGGGTACAGAAGACGGCGCACCGATTGCCTTACCCGAAGGCGGTTTTTTGAAAGACGAGCAAGGTTCAATTGTGGTAACTAAATTAAACGTGGCTGATTTGAATATTTTTGCTCAAGCAGGGCATGGTCGTTATCAAACCATTACCGCTGATGATAGCGACATACAAGCGTTATTGAGTACGTTTGATAAATCTGCACAACAGCAAAACAAAGAAGATAACAATTTGAAATTGGAACAATGGGATGATAAAGGCGCGTGGTTGTTATTGCTGGTCTTGCCCTTAGCGGCCGTTTTTTTCAGAAAAGGCTTCTTAATGGTGGCGTTCGTGCTGTTATTACCGTTACCGAAAAACAGTTACGCTTTTGATTGGCAGGATTTATGGCAACGTCCAGACCAGCAAGCACTCAAAGCCTATCAACAACAGGACTACACCAAAGCAGCCGAAAAATTTGAAAATCCTGATTGGCAAGCCGCCGCACATTACAAAGCGGGCGAGTACGATAAAGCCTTAAAAACCTATCAAAGCGTGCCCCAGCAAACGTCTGATAATTTTTATAATCAGGGCAACGCACTGGCACAATCTGGAAAATTGAAAGAAGCCTTAGCGGCATACCAGCAAGCACTAAAGCTCGATCCTCATAACGAAGATGCTAAAGCTAACAAAGAGCTTGTAGAAAAAGAGCTGGAAAAACAAAAAGAACAGCAGCAACAAGACAAGCAGGATAAAAAAGACGGTAAGGATGAGCAGGGTTCTGACGAAAAAAAATCGGGCAAACAACAAGGTTCTGACAATAAAGACCAGCAAGGCAAAGAAGAACAACATTCTCAACCCGAAGAAGAGCAGCAAGCGCAAAAGCAGGAAAAAGGGCAGGAGGATTTAGCCAAACAAGAAGAAGTAAAGTCAAAAGAACAGTCCAAGCAGCAAGAGCAGCAACAAGCCGCCGAACAGAAAAAAGACGATGCGCCAAAACCAACTGAGCAAGCCGCTAAACCGGGCGACGCACCTGCAAAAGATGAAAAACAACAAGCCAATGAACAATGGCTGAACCGCATTCCCGATGATCCTGCGGGCTTGTTAAAACGGAAATTTAAATATCAGTACGGTCGTGAACAGTAACAGCGATAGCTAAGTGCGCAAGCGAGCCATTAATTCTTCCGTCAAAGGCATAATATCGCCATCGGTAATGAATACCAATCGCCCGATAGTGTCATCTGATTCGCGTGCGGCTAATACAACAGGCGGGTATAAGCGTCCGTTCGCGCCCTGTATAATGAAAGGCTCAGGCTGTTCGAGGGTATAAACAACGCCTTTTAAACGCACTAACTGTTCGCTGTATGTTTGTAATAATTCACTTAAAACAGCTTCTAAATGTTGCCGAGCAACGCGCTGTTCCAATTGCAGACTGATACTTTTAAAACGGTGTGCCGTTAAATCGGCAGAATTATTTTCAGGCGTATAACGACTTTTTTGCGGGAATGCCAATAACAAACTCGGCAGCACTGCGCCATGTACGGCATTTATTTTGGTTGCCGTAGGTGCGAGTTGTTTTAGCGTGGATGTTAAGTCGGAAATTTGTGCATTATTCGCTAAATCGGTATGCGTTATCACCACGGTATCCGCCCACGCGAGTTGTGCATGAATCTGTGGAAACCGCGCTAAAGTATCAACGTTCATCGTTGCTGAAATGGTAGCAATCACGCCTTGCAACCGATAACGTGCCGATAACCAGCGTTGTCTTAATAAAATATCCAGCACAGGTTCAGGATTTGCCACGCCGCTGGTTTCGATAATTACGCAATCAAAGGGTTTTTCGGCGTTCGCTTCCCACGCCATGCGTAAATTTTTTAACATGGGCATCAGTGCATCGCGGGTTTGGCAACACAAACAACCGCCGACCAAGGTTGCCACGGGCATTCCCTGTTTTTTGAGTAATTGTTGGTCGATAGGCGTTACACCGAATTCATTGATAATCACTGCCGTTTTGGGCAAATGATTTAATAGCTGATTGAGCAGCGTGGTTTTACCGCTCCCCAAAAAACCACTAATCACAATAACAGGAATTTGTTCGATGGGTTTAGTGGTTGGATTGGCTTGATTCATAAGGTTTTCCACAGGCATGATTGACGAAGCGTTCGCTGTCGGGTTGTTGGAAACTGACATCTTCGACGGTAAAATTATGCAAACTCAGGTTATAAAAACGGTCGTAATAGGCTTGTACATCGCGCTCAATCTGGGGTTCAAAATGGGCTTGGATAGTTTGTGTTGTACCGTTGCGGCGTGTTAGCACCTCGCCGTTTTTTACCACCAAGTCACCATTTTTAAACACTAAACAGGCGTGACTGAACATTGCTTCTTTATCCGCTTGCTGCTTATAAACAGCAATATCGGCAATTGCACCTGCTTTTAGATGCCCTCTGTCTGTTAAGCCCAGCATTTTTGCCGCTGCGGTGCGGGTCATAATGGCAATTTCATAGAGCGAAAATTCTTTTTTCAAATCTTTTAATAAACTCATCGCCACCGCTTCAGGATGCAGTTGCGCGATACATTCCAAGCGAAACTCAACATCCATCAACAAGCGTATCAACTGCGGATAACGGGTGAAAGGTGCGCCATTGGGATGGTCGGTGGTAAAAAATAATCGCCACGGATCTTCAGCCAGTAAGAAAATTTCCAAGCCAATCAGCCATTGTAAACTGTTCACAAAGCTCTTTTCTTGATAACGATACGGCACAACGCCTCCGCTACCTTGACATTCGGCATCCCACGTCACCCATTTATTAGGTGTGGCATCGTGTCGGCGACTGTATTGGGCAATCACATCACCCGAAATAGTCACGGTTTGCCCAAATAACACTTGCCCTACGTCCATCGTGATATTGCGGTGTTTGTTAAAGCCATCAATCAATTTTGCTGCCGCCGATGAAAAACCGCGACTGCCTTCGTTGCCGTAACCGTAAAATTGAATATGTGCCAAGTGCATCGGCAAACCTTGTGCGGCTTCCATGGTTGCAATCGCGGTATCTACGTTGTTGGGAATACCTAAGTTATTACAATGCACATGAACAGGATGCGGCAGTTGAATATCACACGCCGCGCGTTGCAGCGTTTGTAAAATGTGCCGTGAACTTACGCCGTAATCAGGCACAATATCATCTAAATCAAAGCTGCGAACGTTGGCTTTAAAGGCATTCGCGCCGCCTGCGTTTATCACTTTCAACCCTAAACATTTGGTCGCGTGTAACGTCCATGCCACATAGTCATTGATTTGATTCTGACCCGCTTTAGCACGCAATAAGCGCAATAAAAAATCATCGTTGCCCAAAATGGCTAAACCAGCGGTATCAATAATGGGAATATCCGCCATTTGTAAATGTGCGTCTAAGGCATTGGCGGGCAAAATGGCGGGTTCAACCACGGTGGTATACCCCATTTGTGCATAACGATAGCCGATTTCGGTACTTGACCAGCGAGCCGTGCTGAACGCATGATTGAGATTTCGAGCCATAAAATTTCGATGTTGTTCAGGCAATAACAAACGGGCAGTATTGACGTTGCCGCCTGCAATATGGCTATGAATATCAATCGCGCCTGCCATGACGATTTTGCCCGATATATCAATATCATAATCAGGGTTTGCATCGCTAGGCGGTGCGATAATGCGTCCGTTTTCAAACCATATATCCTGCACTGCACCGTTTAACTGTTGGGCGGGGTCAACCACACAACCGCCTGTTAAGCGTGTTTTCATTTATTCACCAAACAACTGTCTAAGGCATCTAAAATGTATTGTTTAGGCAGATTGCGCCCGATAAATACCAATACTGATTCTGGCGTTTCATGGTATTGCCATGCTGAACCCAGTGTTTCGGTGAGTAACATATGCACGCCTTGATAAATCAGGCGTTCTTTTGTGCCAGAAATATATAAAATGCCCTTGTAGCGCAATAAATCAGTGCCGAACTCACCAATCATGATGTGCATGAATGCCAAAATTTTTGCGGCATTAAAGGGTTGATGATGGCGATACACAAACGAGCTAATCTTATCATCGTGTTCGTGACTGACATCCTCAAGAAAATCAGGTTCAATGTCTAAAATAGCGTTCAGATTAAAACCGCGAATATCGAGAATGTCATCAATCGCCGTTTTGCCAAAATGAACGTGAGCAATCGGCGCACGCGCATTAATGGCGCGTAAGCGGGCTTCTACTGTGGCAATGTCTTCGGCAGATATTAAATCGGTTTTCGATAATAACAAACGGTCGGCAAAACCCACTTGTTCTTCAGCTTCATGACAGGCATCGAGTTGCTGGTGTGCGTGTTTTGCATCAACCACGGTAATAATCGCATCAAGTACATAATAGTCACTAATGTCTTGTTCAACAAAAAAGGTTTGTGCGACAGGCGCAGGGTCTGCCAAGCCTGTGGTTTCAATAATCACCCGTTCAAAATGCAGTTCGCCGTTGGTACGTTTTTCGGCTAACTCGCCCAGAATACGCACCAAATCGCCCCGCACAGTGCAGCAAATACAGCCGTTATTCATTTCCACGATTTGTTCTTCGCCTTGAATCAGTAAATCACTGTCAATGCCTGCTTCACCAAATTCATTTTCAATCACCGCAATGCGCTGACCATGTTCCTCCGACAAAATGCGATTTAACAGCGTGGTTTTTCCCGCGCCTAAAAAGCCCGTTAAAATCGTAACGGGAACAGCTGAAAAACGACTTTCATCCAACATAAAAACCTCTTGTTTGTTTAATAATTAAGCAAAATCCAGCGTCAACAATAATCGACGCGGTGATTCGGCTGGTAAATGCGGTGAGCGGTGTACCGCGCCGTGTTGTTCGTTGCCTTCCCAGAGTGTGCCTTTTAATAAACCAATAGCATAATTGGGCATTGTGCCGATGGCATCAGCATCTAAAATCAAGCCTGATTGCTCGTCACTTAACCCGCCTGAACGACTGCCTAACTTACTGCGGTCAACATAAGCATCTTCCAGCCATTGCGTACCGATACCGCCGTAAGTACACACTAATCGACAGGGAACGTGGTCAATATGAAAGCGCGGACACATGGCTTTATCCAGCATTCCCAAGCGCAAGCCAATGGCTTCCAGTTCAAATAAATCGCTGAACATACCAATGACCTGTGCAATATCAGCACAAAAGGCTTCGTAACCTTGAAAATGCAGGTGTTGCGGCAATAACGTGAGGGTATTAAATGACTGAACGTTGATGGTTTCAATGACATTAATGGCGTGTGCTGCTGATAATAAATGCGTCACAAACGTCTCTATTTCACTGGAAATACTGCGTTCAACCACGCACAAATTAATCTCAGGGCGGTAAATTTCTGCTAAATCTGCCACATTTTTAGACAGATAAGTGTAGGAGCAATTAGGTTCTATTTTAAGGGCGTGTGCAGTAGTCATAAATTAAGGAAGTAAAAAATGTTCTAAAACAATAATGGATTGCATAAAGCCGATACCTATAGCGAGAATGGCGGTTTGCCCAAAGACATGGCGCAATGTGGAATGTTCATGCAATGCAGGCATCATGTCGGTGGTGGCGATATAAATAAATCCGCCTGCGGCAATCGGCAGTAAAAACACTAACGATGATTCGGCTATTTGACTGAGTATAAGGGTGAAAACAGCACCTAGTACCACACTCAGCGAGCCGTAAAAGTTATATAAAACCGCTTTTTGGGGTGTAAAACCACCGTAAATTAACGCGCCCACATCGCCGATTTCCTGTGGTATTTCGTGAGCAATAATGGCAAATGTGGTGGTTGCGCCAATTACAGGATCAACTAAAAAACTGCCGCCGATAAGGATACCGTCCACAAAGTTATGCACTGCATCACCGACTAAATTCATTTTTGCCATCGGACGAATGGCGTTTTTTTCGTGATTGGTAAAATCAAAATCATGGTCATGTCGCCAACGCACCACTTTTTCCAGCACGAAAAAAATAACCACGCCCAGCAACACCATTAAACACACGGTTGACACTGAACCTTGACGCGCAACTGCATCGGGAATCAAATGAATAAACGCATCACCCAATAACACACCCACTGCTAAGGCAACGAGGTACGGAATCAGGCGTTGTAACCGTTCGGGTTGTATCCATAAGACGAATAAACCACTGAACGAGCATAAACTCACCAGCAAACTTGCGGTAATTGCACCCGCATAAACCTCAAATGCAAGTGTCATGTCAACTGCGAGAAGCGGTTGATGACGCATGAATCGTAACCAAAGTCGCCGCTGTGTAGACATTAAAATGCTTCAACGGACTTGTTAGTGTGTCAATGAAGGTGTATTTCATATTGTCTCCTTCGATTTCTTCCATAAACCACACAGGAAAATCATCACGATAGCTTTGCCAAACGGTTACACCCGCTGCTAATTCGGCATCGGTCAATAAACAGGCGTTCAATTGTGCAATGGCTTGATCTTGATTGATATTCTGTCCGATAAAGACCAGTTCCTGTCGGCAATCACCAAACGGTGCTTGCCAGTTAGCGCGTATATCAGCGGCGTGTTCATGCGACCATTCGCTTTCGGGTACAGAAGCCCACCAGCGACCCGCGCAACCGTGCTGCATCGTGCCGCCTGCTTGTGACCACGAACCGACCCATTCAGTGCGTGATGCTAACCAAAAGAAGCCTTTCGAGCGCAATAACGTGCCGTTTTCCCAGTCATCACGGTGCAGATAATCATAAAAACGGGCTGGATGAAACGGACGGCGTGCTTGATAAATAAAGCTGCTAATGCCGTATTCTTCGGTTTCAGGGATGTGCGTACCGCGTAATTCTTGCAGCCAACCAGCCGCCTGTTCTGCTTTGGCAAAATCAAACCGTTGGGTATTCAGCAGTTCGGCTAAGGGTGCGTTGCCCATTACCATCGGAATAATCAGCGCGTCTCGATTAAGATTGGTCAAAATCGCGGTTAAGTTATCCAGCTCATCACGGCTGATTAAATCGACTTTGGAAATTAACAGCACATTACTGAATTCAATTTGCTCTACTAATAAATCGGCAATATTGCGTTCGTCTTCTTCGCCTAATTCGGCGTTAATATCTTTCAGTGATTGGGCTTCCAAATAATCCCGCATAAAATTAACCGCATCGACCACGGTCACCAGCGTATCCAAACGGGCAATATCCGATAAACTCACGCCGTCTTCATCGCGAAACGTAAAAGTTTCGGCAATCGGTAACGGCTCGGCAATGCCTGTGGATTCAATCAACAAATAATCAAACCGCCGTTCTTTTGCCAATTGCGCCACTTCAATGAGCAAATCTTCACGCAAGTTGCAGCAAATACAGCCGTTGCTCATTTCAATCAATTTTTCTTCAGTGCGATTTAAAGTCATTTCATTTTTGACCAGCGCGGCATCAATATTGATTTCGCTCATATCATTGACAATAACGGCGATTTTTAAACCGTCACGATTAGCAAGAATGTGATTGAGTAACGTGGTTTTACCCGCGCCTAAAAAACCAGACAGGACAGTAACAGGCAGTAGCGTAGAAGACATAGAGAGTATGAGTGGTTAAAGTGATTGATGATTGTTATGTTATAACATAACAATCATCAATCACAAGGTGTAATACGGAATTTGTGTTGTGAAAGTGATAACAACCCATTTTTTAGCACTTCCCATGATGAATAAATTAAAATTATTCATTAACGTACACGAAGAGGCTATGCAAAATAAGGTAGTTCTAAACATTGAGTGATGTTTATATTTTTGATGGCGCGAAGTTTAAACCTCGTAGCCAGTCTATTTTATGATGACGATGTGATAAAGACCTGCGAGGTTTTTAAAACCTCGCAGGTCTAAGTAACCTTACCCGTCATAACGACACTGACGGTGTACTAGGTTTGTACTCCAATCACTTAATGTTCATCACTACCCAAAATAATAGTGTTAGTATTTCCTGCGTCTTCATTTCACTTATACCCTGTGCAAACAGTCTTAAATTACTCATAAAACCATGTTGAACCCGTTAGAATCATTACCTGCACACTTACCAGCGCATCGGTTTTCCGTTGCCCCGATGCTCGACTGGACTGACTCACGCTGTCGTTATTTTCATCGCTTATTATCACGGCACAGCTTGTTATACAGCGAAATGGTGACCACTGGCGCGTTGATTCATGGTGATGCGCACCGCTTTTTACAGTTTGACCGTGCAGAAAATCCTGTCGCGTTTCAGCTAGGCGGTAGCAATGCGCGGGACTTGGCATTGTGTGCCAAAATGGCAGAAGATTATGGCTATGACGAAGTGAATCTGAATGTCGGTTGTCCCAGTGACCGTGTGCAGAATGGACGTTTTGGCGCGTGTTTAATGGCAGAACCTGAGTTGCTCGCTGAGTGCGTATCGGCAATGAATCAGGCGGTAAACATTCCTGTCACGGTTAAATCACGCATCGGCATTGATGACCGCGATTCTTATGAAGAATTAGTGCATTTTATCGACACGATAGCTAAAGCAGGTTGCACAACATTTATTGTTCATGCGCGTAAAGCGTGGCTCAGCGGCTTATCACCGAAACAAAACCGCGATGTGCCGCCGTTACGTTACGATGTGGTGTACGCCCTGAAACAACAGTTTCCGCACCTGAACATCATTATTAATGGCGGCATTAGCACCTTAGAGCAAGCCGAAACGATGCTGGAACAGGTTGATGGTGTCATGCTTGGGCGCGAGGTGTATCACAACCCCTATCTGTTAGCCGAAGTCGATCAGCGGCTGTATGGCGCAAGTTATCCCCTTGTGTCGCGTCACCAAGTGGTTGAATCATTAATTCCTTACATACAACAACAGCTGGCATCGAGTAATCAGGTGCGTTTAAACAGCATCACACGGCATATTCTAGGCTTGTTTCATGGCGAATACGGCGCACGCTTATGGCGGCGACATTTAAGTGAAAATGCCACTCGAACTGGCGCGAATGAGCAAGTCGTGTTGGATGCTTTAAAGTTCACTGTGCAATGATGGATAAAATAATGGCGATTGAAATGGGTCTATTCTATTCAATTCAGCTCTGTAAAAACTGCTCTGCCGCTTGACGGTTTAAGTGCTGTAAACAAAAACGTGTGTCAAAACCTAACAAACAGTTTTGACACACACCCGTACAACTGCAATGCAAATACCCCTGTGCTTTAGCAAACATATCAATAAAAAAAGACGGTGCCGCACAAGAAAAACCACCGCCACCACTGCATACATCGTAAATAACAATAGCCGCAACTGATAACGAACAATCGGGCAAGGTAGTCGGCTTCACCGTAAAGCCCAGTTCATCACAGGCAATACCTAAACAATCGGCTAAGGCTTGGCGCAATACCACGGCTAACGTCCACGCAATTTGTTTATCAGTTTCGTTATTGTGATTCAGGTATTCATCGTTAGGGTGTTTTAAATACAGTTCCAGCACATCGGTATTATCAACGTAACCTAAATGTAGGGCATCTCGAAAAACCTATAGTCATGGGATAATAATGATTAATCACCCATCGATGTATTACCAGCCATGATCAAAGAAAGTTTATTTGCCGCCGAAGAACGAGAAGCCAAGCTGAACAAGCTGGGTGATAGCTTGCA
>JAUYBJ010000078.1 GCA_030693155.1 Methylococcales bacterium | reverse complement strand
CGGGGCTTTGGAATCTCTATCTCGCTAACTGATTGTTTTATAATGGAACAACAACTCTAATAGCCTATCCCATTATCAACCTGCTTCTCTTTTAACCTCATACCGTGAATATCAAGATAACTCTGCTTAAATGCTTCTAATAACTTAAAAAATCGGTCTTTATCCATCCCTATCGCCGCCCGACACTGCCTTTCTGTTTTTAAATAAGATAATCCCAATTTCATAGCCGTTTATTAGTCCTGTTTTATTGATAATAGTAATTATCTATTCTTATTTATTCTGGTGCAACAAGTCTATTATCTAATCTATGACCATGTAATACCCCAAGTGTACTAAATACAAGTGTTACTAATGGAGCTAGAAATTGACCTATATATGGAACTGAATTGGCAAGCATTCCAATAGCTAAACCTATAGCGAGACCAATAACCATATTAGGATTTTCTTTAACAAATTGGATTAATTTCATTATTATGATTTTCCCAATGTTAATGGCTTGCCCGCCAATCGTCATAACTTCATCCCATAAAGAGTTCATTCGGGTAATGACTTCTAAAGGAATACCATGATTTGAAAGAAAAGCCATAGTTTCTACTTTGTCTAAATTAGATGCTTCTGCTTGAAGTAATAAGACTTCAAAAGTTGCTTGGTTTTTGTTCATTGCTTTCTCCATTTCAGATTAAAAGGTATTTTATGAAATTATGGTAATAATGATTGACTTAAATTGAAGATATTTAAAGTTATTTCAGCATTACTCCAGCTTGTCCCTGTTGGGTGTGGTAATTTTAAATTAGCCACATTAGCTGTATTTATAAAATTAGCAGCAATATGTCCAAAAGAAATTATGATTACTGGATTACTAGATTGCCTTAATATTGAATTTAAACGATTTGAAAAGTTGTTGATTAAATATTTCTCTACAATTCCATTTGGAATGTATCGTTTTTGAATACGTTTTTCTAAACGAGTTTTAGCATAATTCAAATCTTGAACAAGCCTTTTATCAGCAGATGATAAAAAACAGGGATAAAAATCCATATCCATAGGTAAATTAGAAGTTTCAATTATGCCCAAATGAGGGTAATTATATTTTTTGATTTGACAGCCAATAGGTTCTGTTGGAATAAATTGACTTAAAAAGCCTTTAGTAAATAAAGCAGATAATTTTTTACCAGTAGAGCCAGCCGCAGGATGTGAGTGTATAAACTCATCTTTATGCGGTGACTCTAAAACAAATAAAACCTTTAATTGACTTGGTGATACGATTAAATCTGCCACTGCATATTTTTTTAAGCTCAATTTAGACCTCTCAATTTCTTCAGCAGTGTAGGTTGGGCTGCCGCTTTTTTGCATCGTTCCAACGCTCTGCGTTGGAATGCGTCTGTGGACGCTCCAGCGTCTTCTTATCTTGTCTTGCTAAATGACACAACGCTGGAGCGTTGTCAGACGAATTCCCACGCTGGAGCGTGGGAACTATGTTTAAAAACGATATGCAATCCCTGCCGCTTTCATAATGCTGTTGGCTGTATGCCGTGATTTACACTCATGATTGACCGTAACAGGTACGCCTTTTTCAGATGCCCAAATTTCATGCGAACCTTTACCTGTGCGAACTAACTTATAACCGTGTTTAAGTAATTGCTCTTTAACCAGTTTTTCATAGCCATTCATATTGCAATCGGTGGCTGATTAAAGGATAAATGCGTGGCGGCTTTGGTGCGTAATGTTGGGCTATTTAATGCCAATAATTCAGGCACTAATTCCAGCACTTCTTTTTCTAATTCATCCAAGGTATTGGCTTCTACGACTAAGCCTTTTAAATCGGAACTGGTGGCAATATAAACGTTGGCTTCATCATCGTGGATAATGTCAACTTTAATCAATAACGGAATACCTATTTTTGCCAGTAATGCGGCAAAAGTCCAACCTAAGCGATACATGATATTCTCCTAGTCCGTAGTTTGTTGGTTACATCGTTCCAACGCTCTGCGTTGGAATGCGTCTGTGGACGCTCCAGCGTCTTCTTGTCTTGCTAAATAACACACGCTGGAGCGTTATCAGATGAATTCCCACGCTGGAGCGTGGGAACTATGTTTAGATTCGTTGGTTGGGATTGTGCATCCCAACCAACGAAGCCCTTACTTAACGGCTACGTTCAAACTCAGCCATAAAATCAATCAGCGCGTCGATACCTGCGTCTGACATGGCGTTGTAGATACTGGCTCTCATGCCACCGACTGAACGATGACCTTTTAATTCAAATAACCCTTTGGCTTCGGCAGCGGCTAAGAAGGGTTTATCCAGACTTTCATCTGACAAGATAAACGGTACGTTCATGCGTGAGCGTGAAGCGATTTCGACTGGGTTTGAATATAAAGTTGATGCGTCAATTGCCGCGTAGAGCTTAGCTGCTTTAGCGATATTGTGTTGTTCAATCGCCGCTACACCACCTTGGGCTTTCAACCATTTCAATACTAAACCGACTAAATACCAGTTATAAGTGGCTGGTGTGTTCAGCATGGATTGGTTTTTGGCTTGTTCTGCATAATTAAATATTGATGGTACAGATTTAGGTGCGTGACCGATTAAATCGTCTCTGACGATAACCACGGTGACACCCGCAGGGCCCATATTTTTTTGCGTTCCTGCATAGATGATGCCGTACTGACTGACATCAATTTGACGTGACAGAATGTTAGACGACATATCGCACACTAACGGCAAACCTTTAGCATCAGGCGTTGATTGGAACTCAACGCCGTGAATAGTTTCGTTAGAGGTGTAATGCAAATACGCTGCATCGTTATCAATCGCCCACGTTGCCGCGTCTGGAATGGTGGTGAATTTAGTACCTTCTGAACTGGCACTGACCAGCACGTCACAATAAGGCTTGGCATCTTTAATGGCTTTTTCTGACCACGCGCCTGTATTCAAATAACAGGCTTTGGTTTTGCCCGCCAAAATATTTTGTGGAATAAACGAAAACTGCGCCGACGCGCCGCCTTGTAAAAATAACACTTTGTAGTTGTCTGGAATTGCCATTAACTCGCGTAAATCGCTTTCCAATTCTGCGGCAATCAGTGAAAAATGTTTGCCACGATGACTCATTTCCATCACCGACATACCGCTATCGCGCCACTCCAGCATTTCCTGTTGCGCTTGTTGTAAAACCGCCTGCGGAAATGCAGAAGGGCCGGCACTAAAATTATAAACTCTGGACATTGGGATTCTCTTGGTTGGGTTAAAAAGGATTTGGTTATAGCTAAAAACCGAAGACCTCCGAGGTTTTTAAAACCTCGGAGGTCTTGCTACTGAGCTTTGTGAGCAAAGCTCAGTGTTATTTTGTCAAATATCACAGTTGCGTATTTCTATTGTGATTTATTCGTCAGCTTGACTGTCGGTGCCAGTTTCATCATCCATACTTTCAATATCGTCTTCCTCTTCGCCTGCTAGGCCTTCCACTTTATCTACGCCGATGACTTTTTCTTTTTTATCGAGGCGGATGATGGTGACACCTTGGGTGTTTCTGCCGACGATGGAGATGCCATCGACGCGGGTGCGGACTAATGTGCCGCCGTCGGTGATGAGCATGATTTCATCGTTGTCGTTGACTAATACTGCACCGACGACTTCACCATTACGTTCTGAGGTTTTGATGGCAATCATGCCTTGTCCGCCGCGACCGTGGCAGGTGAATTCTTCCAGTTTGGTGCGTTTTCCGTAGCCGTTTTCGGTGATGTTGAGAACCATACCCTCGCTGGCGATAATCAAAGAAATGACTTTTTGCCCTTCTTTTAAACGCATTCCGCGTACCCCAGCGGCGGTTCTGCCCATTGAGCGCACATCGGTTTCATTGAAGCAGACGGCTTTGCCTGTGCTGCTGAATAATAAGACGTTTTGTTGTCCGTCAGTAACTGCTACGCCGACGAGTGTGTCGTCTTCGCGTAGGTCGATGGCGATTTTGCCTGTGGTGCGTTGGCGTTCAAATTCAGGGAGCGGGGTCTTTTTGACAGTGCCTGAGGCGGTTGCCATGAAGATGAATTTGTTTTCGCTGAATTCACGAATCGGCAAGATGGCGTTGATTTTTTCGCCGTCTTCCAGTGGCAATAAATTAACGAACGGTTTACCGCGTGAGCCACGACTTGCTAACGGCAGTTCATAGACTTTCAGCCAGTAGACTTTACCGCGTGACGAGAAGCACAAAATGGTGTCGTGGGTGCTGGCAACAATCAGTTTGTTGACGTAATCCAGTTCTTTGGTCTTGGTGGCTGATTTACCACGTCCACCACGGCGTTGGGCTTTGTAATCATCTAAGGGTTGCGCTTTAACATAGCCTTCATGCGACAGGGTGACGATGCGGTCTTCTTCGGTAATCAAATCTTCCAGTGATAAATCGGAGTGATCCTGCATGATGACCGTGCGGCGCGGATCGCTGTACTGGTCTTTGATAGCAACCAGTTCTTCACGGATGATTTCCATTAAGCGCGTATCGTTATTTAAAATAGCTAAATAGAAGTCTATTTGTTCCAGCAGTTGTTGGTATTCGCTGATAATTTTGTCTTGTTCCAAGCCTGTTAAACGATGCAGACGTAAATCTAAAATCGCTTGCGCTTGGGTTTCAGTCAGGCGGTACACGCCGCCATCAACCATGCCAAATTCCAGCGATAACTCATCGGGTCTGGAGCGGGCAGAATCAGCGCGTTCCAACAGTTCAGCGACTAAACCCGCTGACCACGTTTGGGCAAGTAACGCGATTTTCGCTTCGGCTGGATTGCTTGAGTTTTTAATCAGGTCAATCATGGCGTTGATGTTGGCTAAGGCAACGGCTAAGCCTTCTAAAATATGCGCGCGTTCGCGGGCTTTGCGTAATAAGTAAATGGTGCGGCGGGTGACGATTTCACGTCTATGGTTGATAAAGGCACTGATAATTTCATGAAGATTCATGCAGTGCGGTCTGCCGTCCAGCAACGCGACCATGTTTAAGCCGAACACGGTTTGGAATTGGGTTTGTTTGTAGAGGTTGTTCAATACGACTTCGGGGGTTTCGCCGCGTTTCAGCTCAATCACCATGCGCATTCCGTCTTTGTCGGATTCATCACGCAAGCCTGAAATGCCTTCGAGTTTGCTTTCTTTCACCAGTTCGGCGATTTTTTCCAGCAAGCGAGCTTTGTTGACTTGGTACGGCAATTCGGTGGTGATAATGGCTTGCCGTCCGTTATCGCCGAATTCTTCAAAATGACACTTGGCGCGTAGATAAATTTTGCCGCGTCCTGTGGTGTAGGCGTTATAAATGCCTGCCGCGCCATTGATAAAGCCCGCAGTCGGGAAATCAGGGCCGGGAATGTGCTGCATGAGTTCAGGAATGGTGATGTCTGGGTCATCTATCATTGCCAGACACGCACTGACTACTTCGGTTAAATTATGCGGCGGGATGTTAGTTGCCATACCGACAGCGATACCTGATGAGCCGTTGATTAATAGCGTCGGGATGCGCGTGGGCAGTACGCTGGGTTCAGATTCGGATTCGTCATAGTTGGGAATAAAATCGACGGTTTCTTTGTCTAAATCAGCCAGTAATTCGTGGGCGATTTTTGCCATGCGCACTTCGGTGTAACGCATTGCGGCAGGGGAATCGCCATCGACCGAACCAAAGTTACCTTGACCGTCAATGAGCATATAACGCATGGAAAACGGTTGTGCCATACGAACCATGGTGTCATAGACGGCGGTGTCACCGTGTGGATGATATTTACCGATCACGTCACCGACGACACGCGCCGATTTTTTATAGGGTTTGTTAAAGTCATTGCCCAACTCGCTCATAGCATATAAAACGCGGCGATGTACGGGCTTAAGACCATCACGAACATCGGGTAAGGCACGACCGACAATCACGCTCATGGCGTAGTCGAGGTAAGATTGTTTCATCTCGTCTTCGAGATTAACGGGGATGATTTCTTTGGCGAAGTTTGACATGATTCCCTAGGTATTCAGTGTGCTGATTTAATTGTTCTGCATGACTACCAGTCTTTTAAAGGAATGGCAGTCTACGCATAATAATCAACAGGATTTCTGGCGCGGTGTACGCAGGTTAAACGCGCGTATACCACATAAACAAGTGGCTAATTATAACAGGTTGAGGGGGTTAAAGTTAGGCGAAGATTTCCGTGAAGAAGTTTTGCATTGCCAACCAAGAACGCCTATCGGCGACCGCATCGTAGAGCTTGCCATCATCGGGGTTATTAGCCATGGGATTGGTAAAGGCGTGCAGGGTATGTCCGTAGCTGTGCAGTTGCCAATCTGCCCCCAGTTCATTCATTTCTTCCTGAAAATCAATGACCTTATTTTGTGATGCCATCGGGTCGTCATAACCGTGCAGTGCCAGAACTTTGGCTTTAATGGGATGGACGACGGTTTCTGTTGGAATGTCCAGCAAGCCGTGAAAACTCACTACGCCTTTTATGTCCGCGCCTGTTCTGACTAAATCCAGCACACATAAACCACCGAAACAAAAACCGATAGCGGCGATTTTGCTGTCATCCACCCAAGGCAGGAGTTTAACGGCGCGTAATGCGGCGGTGATACGCTGTTGCAGCATGGCTCTATTGCCCATAAACGGCTGCATCAATGCCATACTTTCCTCTGGAGTCTTGCCTAATACGCCTTTGCCGTACATATCCAGCGCAAAACCGACGTAACCGAGTTCAGCGAGTTTTCTGGCTTTGTCAGCGGCAAATTCATCACGTCCACCCCACGCATGACTGACTAAAACCGCAGGTCTGCGTGCTGAAAGTGCGTCATCAAAAGCGAAAAAGGCTTCCAAGACGGTATCACCGTCCATATAGCTGATTGTGTTTGATACGATTGCCATAAGTTTAATTCCTGTGTTGCGTTGCTTGTAAGCTGGTTAAAAAACCTTCCGATGCGGCTTCTATCATGTCCAGCACCCGTTCAAAACCGTATTCGCCGCCGTAATAAGGATCGGGTACTTCACGCTCATTTAATTGCGGCGCGTAATCGAGAAAATACTGCACTTTATGCTTATGCGCAGCAGGGCAGGCGTTGATGAGCGTGGTGTAGTTGTCATCATCCATTGCCAATAAAAAATCGAAATCTTCAAAATCCCCCATGACCACTTTTCTGGCGCGTAAATGGCTTAAGTGAACATCTCTCGCGCGGGCAGCTTTTTGTGAGCGTAAATCGGGTTGTTCGCCGATGTGATAGGCATGAGTGCCTGCGGAATCAATATCAAATTGATGGTCTACCTTTTTTTCTTTAATGAGTTTGGCAAACACGCCTTCTGCTGTCGGTGAGCGGCAAATATTACCCATACAGACAAAGAGAACTTTTGTTTTTTTCATAGTGATAACCGTTTGAGTGGGGTGTTGCGTATTGTACCGCTTGAGGCATGAAAATGGCAGGGTAGGGTGTTTAACTGATTTTTGCGAACTGTACGTTTAAAACATGGACAGTGTTCATTAATTAAACAGTCTGTGCGTCTGCTTTATTAGCCACCGCAGTAGAAAGATATTGTTATAACACATTGTTTTTTTATGGGAAATTGAATGAATTAACCAAGCCGTAATAATTGGCATGGTCGTTGCTCTAGTGTAAGTAGGTTTGTCGTTGTCGCTAAGAAGCCGCATTAAGACGTGGGTGCTTCTGCTATACACAATAAACCGTCTCTCGCTTGACTGGAAAAGAGGCATTCTACAGGGATTGGTAAAAGGCTTGTTTTGCAGCGTAGACAGAGTTGGTTTGGCAATCCTGTACTCATTATAAATAACACTTAACACTAAAGTGAGGTAGTCAATGGCTATAAGTTCAGCAACAAAAGCAGCAACCGATGCACTGGCAGTTAATCGTGCGCCAGTCAGTGTAGGAGCGCAAGAAGTTCACCGCTGGTTACAAAGTTTTACTTGGGATTTTGATAAAAATCGCACCAAGTATTCAACTAAATACAAAATGGCGAATGATACCAAAGAGCAGTTCAAGCTAATCGCTAAAGAATATGCGCGTATGGAATCAGTTAAGGATGAACGTCAGTTTGGTAGCTTGCAAGATGTATTGACGCGTGTTGATGCGGCTAACCGTGTACATCCGAAATGGAATGAGTCCATGAAAGTGATTTCTAACTTTCTGGAAGTCGGTGAGTATAACGCGATTGCTGCAACAGGTATGTTGTGGGATTCCGCGACTGCGCCTGAGCAAAAAAATGGTTACTTAGGTCAAGTGCTGGATGAAATTCGCCACACTAACCAATGCGGTTACATCAATTATTACTTCGCAAAACAAGGTCAAGACGCGGCAGGTCATAACGATGCGCGTCGTACTCGTGCTATCGGCCCGCTTTGGAAAGGTATGAAACGGGTATTCTCGGACGGCTTCATTTCAGGTGATGCGGTTGAGTGTTCTATCAACTTACAGTTGGTCGGTGAGGCTTGCTTTACTAACCCGCTTATCGTTGCAGTCACCGAATGGGCTTCTGCAAACGGCGATGAAATGACTCCAACGGTGTTTCTGTCCATTGAAACCGATGAGTTGCGCCACATGGCAAACGGTTATCAAACTGTAGTGTCTATTGCCAATGACGAAGCGGCTTCAAAATACCTGAATACTGATTTAAACAATGCCTTCTGGACACAACAAAAATACTTCACGCCTGTATTAGGCATGATGTTTGAATATGGTTCACATTTCAAAGTTGAGCCGTGGGTAAAAACCTGGAACCGTTGGGTGTATGAAGATTGGGGTGGTATCTGGATTGGTCGTTTAGGCAAATACGGTGTTGAATCACCCGCCAGCTTACGCGATGCCAAAAAAGACGCTTACTGGGCGCATCACGATTTATTCTTGATTGCTTACGCATTATGGCCAACAGGCTTTTTCCGTTTAACGCTGCCAACGGCTGAAGAAGCGGAATGGTACGAAGCGAACTACCCTGGTTGGTACGATATGTACGGCGTAGTGTATGAAGAATGGCGTGCGCGTGGCTGTGAAGATCCCAACAGCGGTTTCTTACCTATTCAATGGTTTATCGAAAACAACCACCCTGTTTATATAGACCGCGTGTCACAAGTACCGTTCTGCCCAAGTTATTCTAAAGGTGCAAGCACCTTGCGCGTTCTTGAATTAAATGGCAAAAAACATTCGTTCAGCGACCAATGGGGCGAGCGTATGTGGCTATCTGAGCCAGAACGTTATGAGTGCCAAAACATCTTTGAACAATACGAAGGTCGTGAATTATCAGAAGTGATTGCCGAAGGACATGGCGTGCGTAGTGATGGCAAGACATTGATTGCACAGCCACACACTAGCAAAGACGGCAAGCTTTGGACGTTAGATGACATCAAAAAAATCGGTTGTGTATTCGCTGATCCTTTGAAAGCACTGTAATCATTTCAACAAAGGCATCATAGGGTACATATCGCGTACCTCATGATGCCGCCAATAATTGTAAAGGAGTTAATTTATGTCAATTGTAGTAAGTGGTGGTAGACGCGGCTTAACGGATCCGGAAATTGCGAAAGTCATTTTAGATGCCATTCCTGATAAGCCCTTGGAAACACAACGCAAAATGAATTATTTCATGACTCCGCGCGGTAAGCGGATTAATGAATATGAAACCTTGTGTTGCTATACACAACCCACACCCGACTGGATTCCGGGTGGTTTGGATTGGGGTGATTGGACACAAAAATTCCACGGTGGTCGTCCGTCTTGGAGTAATGAATCGACAGAAATGCACAGTTCTGACTGGCACAGACACCGTGATCCCGCTTTCCGCTGGCACGCACTGTATGTCAAAGACAAAGCGGAAGAATGGCGTTATACCGACCGTTTTTTGAAAGCCTATTCGGCGGATGGTCATGTGCGATCTATTGATCCTGTCTGGCGCGATGAAGTGCTGGGTGATTATTTGGGTGCGTTCGGTTTCAGTGAATATGGATTATTCAACTCACACTCTTCTCCTGTTCGTGATTGTCTGGGTGACACATTGCGTATGAGTATTGCGATGATCGGCTTGGATAAAGTTGATAACGCGCAAATGATTCAGGCAGAAAGAACCTTTCTGGCGAAATTGGTTCCTGGTTTTGACGAATCAACGGACGTACCTAAAAACGAATGGACGAAAGGTTCAATCTATAAAGGTGCGAGAGAAACCGTTGAAGAAATCTGGCAAGGCACTTATGACTGGAACGAAATTCTGTTCGCAGGTCACATGATTTACGATCCGTTGTTCGGTCAGTTTGTGCGTAGAGAATTCTTCTTGAGATTGTCGTCTTACTACGGCGATAACTTGACACCGTTTTTTATCAACCAAATGCAGTTGTACCATTCACAAACCAAAGGTATCACTAAAGATATGTTCCACACTTGTTTGGCTGTGGATGAAAACTTTGGTGACTACAACGTCAGTTTGATGAATATGTGGAGCGACAAATGGTTGCCAAGAACAGTCAACGCGCTGAAAGATTTTATGGGTATTTTCTCTAAAATTCCGACCATCGCGGGCGTATCTGATAAAGCGGCTATCGAAGCGGCTTTGGAACGTGTATTTGATGACTGGCAACGTGATTACGCTGATCCTATCGGCTATAAAGTTGACACTGCGGCAATGATTAAAACCGTGTTATCTGGTCTTAAATAAGGAATTATTATGTCTACAAGTGCAAATTCGTATAACGCGGGCATCATGCAAAAAACAGGTAAAGCCTTTGCTGATGAATACTTCGCGGAAGAAAATCAAGTCGTTCATGAAAGTGATACGGTGGTGTTAGTGCTGAAAAAATCAGATGAACTCAACACCGTTGTTGAAGAAATTCTGCTGGGTTCTCATAAAGAGCAAAATCCAACCTTAATCGTAGAAGATCGCGCTGGTTTCTGGTGGTTGAAAGCGAATGGCAAAATTGAAATTGATTGCCGTGAAGTCTCTGAGTTGTTAGGGAAAAGTTACAGTGTTTATGATTTGTTGGTGGATGTTTCTTCTACTATCGGTCGCGCTTATACACTGGATGAAACCTTCACTATCACATCAGAATTGATGGGTCTTGATGTCAAACTGCAAGACGTTGCCAGAGCATAGGAGATAACAATGGCTAACATTCATGATAACCCCACTCGTGACGAATGGGTTAAAAAAATCGCTGGTTTAACCACACTGGCAGCAGGTCATGCGTTATTAAAAGATTTTCGTGTCAAACACATGAATCCTTTTAAAACCGACTGGTCTTTAGAGCTTGATGGTCAATGGATTGAGTGCAAAATTGAAGAGAAAGTGGCGTTGCTGAAACGCGCTGAATTCAATGACGCGAAATTCATGAACAACTGTACTTGTGGTGCCAATGCACAAGAGGTTGCTGATAAAGTGGTTGCTGAAATGGATGCGTGTACTGATATGTACAAAGCAGAAAGAATTCATATCGACTTCAGACTGGCTTGCAAACCACCTGTCATGCCTGTCAATGTCTTCTTGGATACTGACCGTCTGTTAGGCACCAAGTTAATGGAGCTGAGAAATACGGATTATTACGCCTTGCCGTTAGAGGAATTGCGTAAAGTGCGTGGCGTAAAAGTCATTACCTTACAGTAGTTCGTCGGTTGGGTTGCCGCTTTTGGCAACCCAACACAAAACGGGTTTTGTTGGGTTGGCTATTGTCAGCCCAATCCACACAGTCTCTATTTATAAACAAACACACTAAGCCATGTTAGAAGCATTCAATGTAGCGTCGGATTCGCAAGATCACGACATTCAAAATGAGAATTCCCAACTCACTAAACTCTATGATTCAGAATCGTACACTGCCTATACAGAAGATTTGGAATTTATGTGGCGATGGACTATCTATCGGGACAACAAGCTGGTTCAGGAAGGCTGTTCATTGACCTTAGATGCCTCCAGACGTGCGGTCGATCATGTGATGGCATTTTTTAACATGAGTAACAAAAACAACACGGTAGCACAGGAGTTGTAGCTAATGGCAAACACACACCAAGTCACAATTATTACTCAGGATGACGAGTCAGTCACATTTGAATGCCGTTCGGATGAAGACGTTATCAGCGCGGCGGTACGGCAAGATATTTATTTAATGTCTTCGTGCCGTGAAGGCGGTTGCGCCACTTGTAAAGGACTCTGCACGGAAGGCGATTACGTTTTAGGGAAAGTGAGTTCCCAAGCTCTGCCTTATGAAGAAGAAGAGGCGGGCGAAGTTTTATTATGCCGTTGCTATCCCAGCACCGACATTGAAGTTGAAGTGCCTTATGTTTACGAACGTATCAGTTTTTCGCCAGAGGGTTTGTCTTTTGAGGCGGAAGTTGTTGGCGTGTCTCAAGTATCCAGTAACGTCATGCGTTTGTTATTAAATCGCACAGGCGATGACAAACAAATCAAATTTGAATCGGGACAGTTTTTTGATTTAGAAATTCCTAATACCACAACCACCCGTTCGTATTCCCCTGCTAACACTGCTAATAAAAAAGGTGAATTAGAATTTTTAATTCGTGTGGTCGAGGGTGGCAAGTTTTCAACGTACTTGAAAAACGAGGCTCACGTCGGACAAAAAATAAACGTTAAAGGTGCGTCAGGCATTTTCGGCTTAAAAGAAAATGGCTTTACGCCGCGTTATTTTGTGGCAGGAGGCACAGGACTTGCGCCGATTTTGTCGATGGTCAGACATATGCACCAGTGGGATGAGCCACAGAAATGTATCATTTATTTCGGTGTAAACACGGAAGAAGAAATATTTTTCCTTGATGAGTTGGAAAAATTGGCTTCAGAAATGAAGACCTTGGAACTGAGAAACTGCGTATGGAAATGCAGTGATGAATGGCGTTACGAAAAAGGCAGTGTGGTCGATGTTTTACGCCGTGATTTAACAGAAACGGGCGCGAAACCCGACATCTATTTATGCGGCCCTCCAGGTATGGTCGATGCTACGTTCAACGTCTGCGAAACCTTAGGCATTCCAAAAGAACGGGTGTATTTGGAAAAGTTTTTACCTAGCGGTTCTTAAACAATAGCCACACAGAGGTCGGTCTGTCACATGATAGTGCGTGACCTCTTTTAGCGAATTTAACACAAGTAATTAACATTATAAGAGGGGATTAAAATGTCACTACATTGTCTGGTGTATGTCAGCTTAGCAAATCAAGAGATGTCTGATGATCATCTAAAGTCTATGCTCCAAAAAGCGCGAGCGAAAAATGAAACATTAGGTATTACAGGGATGTTGCTGTACCGAGACGGATTTTTTATGCAGGCACTTGAAGGTGCGTTAAAAGACATCGAAGCCTTATTTGACACTATTTCAAAAGATGCACGGCACAGTGGTTTGCTATTGGTTTATAAAAAACCTATTCAACAAAGAGGTTTTGCAGATTGGACGATGGGTTTTAATAAAATTGACGATACGAATATCGAAGCTGTTGATGGTTACACGAATTTTTTAAATAATCCAACGCCTGCGTTTTTTATGGAGCGTGCCAGTGAAGCCGAGGCAGTTTTGGATCAATTTAAGCATCAACTTTTCTTTTGAATATCAGTGGCGTTTTTGATTATGGCGTTTATTTGAAATGAGCATAAAGCCCGAAGACGAAGCGTTTCTCCATGACATGGTCATACAACTGGATGAAACCATTAGAAAGTTAGCAATTGAAGAACGCGAAATCACTGAAAAATTGGGGGTTGTTCGTGTTGAGGAATTAAAAGAGTTCTGGCAACAAGCGTTATCTGAGGAAGAAGAGAAATTTTTCAGAATAACACTGGATTACTGGGACAGATCACTGATTCGTGTGTGGGCGCATAGTTCTCGCGCCCATGATACGCGAGTGAAAGTGGGTCATACATTAATGTTGTGTGTTCTAAATTAAAGGCATAGACAGAAAACCATGAGCAAACAAATTATTTATAACCCCGAAGCTCTTTCGAGAATGATACACGGTATTGACAGTGTGGCACGCGCGGCTATTGTGACGATGGGCAGTGCAGGGCCTGCGGTGATGATTCAGCATCGTACCGATGGCATTATGCCTGTGTTTACCCGCGATGGCGTAACGGTTGCCAGATCAATTAATTTTGATGATCGAATCGCTGATTTGGGGGCGCGAATGTTGCGTGATGTGGCAGGTGCAGTGTCTCGACAAGTCGGTGACGGTACAACCACGGCTATTGTGTTGGCACAAAAATTGGCGCATGAAAGCGTGCGTAGTGTCGCAGCAGGCTTTCATCCCTTGCAATTGAAAAAAGGTTTGGATTTAGCGTTGGCTCTGGTGGAAAAACGGTTGTTGGATAAAGCGGTGACAGGCGTAACCGATGATTGGATTGAAAAAATGTCGGCGGTTGCCACTAAGAATGAACCCAAAGTAGGACAATTATTGTCTCATGCTCTGAACGAACTGGGACTTGAAGGTCAACTCACTTTTCAATTGGGCAATGGACGTGAAGATGAACTGGCTATTGTCGATGGCATACACTATGAACAAGGCTATTTATCGCCGTATTTTATTACCGATAAAACCCGTGCAGAAGCGGTACTAGATAATCCATATATCCTGCTCTATGACCGTGAAATCAAGGATTTAATGGATTTAATTCCGATATTGGAAGAAGTCAGAGCAGAAGGACGCTCATTGCTCATTATTGCCGAAAACGTCATTGATAAAGCCTTGACCGGCTTATTGCTCAATCTGACGCAGGGCGTGTTTAAAGTCGTTGCGGTCAAACCGTCCGGGTTTGGTGATAGACGACTTGACCGCTTCAAAGATTTGGCTTTATTAACAGGCGGACAGGCGATTTTAGATGATTACAGTAGCCCAAAATTAGAACACGTTACCGTGGATATGCTGGGGCAAGCAGAACGCGTCGTGGTTACAGAAACCAGCATTACCATCATCGGTGCGAAAGGTGATAAACAACTTGCTAAACAACGCATTGAGACACTACGCGCCCAAGCTGACTTTATTCTGGCAATAAAACCCGGCGAAGGTTCAGCCTCAGGCAATAAACACGATTTTGACGAATTAGAAGATCGTATCGCACTATTAGCCGCTAAAACAGGCGTGTTCAGTGTCGGCGGTCTGGCGGATTTTGAAATCAAAGAGCGCATGGTGCGTATAGAAAACGCCTATATGTCTGCCAAAGCTGCATTAGAAGAAGGCGTACTGGCAGGCGGCGGTGTCGCGTTGTTTCGCTGTATCAAAATGCTTGATAGCGTGATTGCCGAAAATGCCGAGCAACAACAGGGCATTAACATTCTGAAATTGGCACTGGTTGCACCGTTGCAAAGTGTCACGCGCAATGCAGGATTGAATCCAGAAACTGTTATTGCTCGCTTAAATGCCAGTGACGATGAGCATTTAACTATTGATACGCAACGACAACTTTACGGCAATTTTTTGGACATTGGCATTATTGATCCAGTGAAAGTCATGCGCTTAGCCCTGCGCAATGCAGTGAGCGTGGTAACAACGTTAATCACCACCGAAGCCGTAGTGATGAATGTCCCCGATTTATCCATCATGGATGGCTATTCACCCGAATGGGCGGCGGCAACGCGTGAAGATCCACGTTCATAAACAAATGAATGCTTGAACCTGAATAAATTACATTGTTCAGGTAATTACCCCGTTTTATCCTCCTACCCAGCTTCCTGATAAGAAGCTCCTTGCCTATTCCCACACATGGAATAAAGGCAATGCGACATCATGTCACGTTGCCTATTTTTTCTATTTTGCTTATCGTGTTCGTTTACACTGAAAAAATCAAAAAAGGTTATGAAAATCAATTATTTTCGTCACTTTTAGTTTTTAGTCGAAACTATTTAAACCGCAAAAAGGAAGCCCCATGGATATAGCGTTCAACATTTCCAGTCAAGTAAAGCTCATCCATGACACGCTGTTGTTGAGACACCGTGTTGAGTTTGAAATCGACAGACCTATACAGGCATGGCAATGGATGAATCAGACCCGAACTGTTCCTGAGCAATACGACTGGGTAAGACCTGAAGTGCGTGATGCGTGGGAACGCTGTTTGGATGACTATCATCTGCCATTGGGTAATTATGCAAACTGGGATGATTATCCTGTTATTAATAGTCATGTTGAAGCGGGTAATCCTGCCACACCGATTAAAAAACTCCTGCAAGACCTCAGCCATAATTTTTATATCTTTTTAAAAGAAGCGGGCGTGATAATGGTATTAATTGCCGCTGACGGTCGTCTGTTATACACCATCGGGGAGCAACGATTTTCGCATTCTTTTATGAGCCAGATGTATGAGACGGGTGCGAACTGGTCGGAAACTATTTTGGGCAATAATGGCATCGGCAGTGCGGCTATGCTCAAAAAACCGATTGCGTTTCAAGGCATGGAACATTTTCTCAATGTGCTGCACCCGTTTACGACCGTAGGTTATCCGTTACTGGATGACGACGGCGAATTACTGGCAGTCGTCGGTCTGGTGAGTAATCAGCAGGAAAGCATGAATTCATTATTTGCCTTTCTGCATTTGATTTGTGTGCTGGTGAATAGCAATCTGCCATTAGCGCAAAATGCACAAGCCCAAGAACGCGTATTGGAAAAAATCCATTTTAATGCGGCTAAAAAACCGTTACCTCCCGTTAGTCATTCGGTTATTTCTGACGAATTACAGTTATTGCTTAACAAAGCGGTCAAATTACAACACTACAAAATTCCTATTTTAATTACAGGCGAATCGGGCGTAGGCAAAGATCATTTTGTCGGCTTATTAAAACAGGCAGGCCCCCGAAAAGACGCACCGCTGATTGCTATTAATTGCGCGTCTATTCCGCGTGATTTGATTGAAAGTGAATTGTTTGGTTATGAAGCAGGCAGTTTTACGGGCGCAAAATCCAGCGGTAAGGCAGGAAAATTCATGCTTGCCGACAAAGGCATTCTGTTTCTCGATGAAATTGGTGATATGAGTTTTGATTTACAGGCGACCTTATTACGGGTATTGGAAAGTTCTGAATTTACGCCTGTCGGCGGTAGCAAGCCTGTGCGTGTTGATGTTCAGGTAGTGGCTGCAACCAATGTGAAATTACTGGAAGCGGTGGAAGCGGGACGGTTTAGGCGGGATTTATATTATCGCCTGAACGGTGCGCAAATCCATTTGCAACCGTTACGCGATAACCCCGATAAACAAGCCATTATTCAGCATATCCTGCAACGGGAAATTAACGTCATTGCTTCGAGTGGTCAGCTGCAACTTTCTCCTGAGGTTATTACGTTAATCGAACAACACCCGTGGCCGGGAAATATTCGCCAACTGATTAGCGTAATAAGAGCGACCCTTTATACCGCCAGTAGCTCTACTATTACAGTACACGATTTACCGATTGATTTTATTGCCGAAATTAAGCAATTCAGTGCTAACACGCAGCAACCGTTTTCCGACTCATTTATGGAGCATTCGGATGTGGTATCGCTGAACGACTGGGAGTTTCACGGCATAAAAACCGCTCTGAAACATTGCGCGGGCAATATCTCAATGGCAGCAAAAAAACTGGGTATTACCCGCACCACACTCTATAAAAAAATGGATCGGTTTGGTTTGAGCAGAGAAGGTGAAAATTACTTGTAGCATGGTGTATTAAAAGCGTTTGCGCTTCTGTCACGTTTGTTTTATTGTTCACCCGCTTTTAAAGCATATTTCTTTCTTCTTACTCTTTTATTTATAGGACATTTATGAGTGATTTTACATTTGGACGCGCTGATGGTAGTCAACGGAGTCTTAAAGGTTATAAATCGGCAAAACCGAGTGCTGATGCAAAAAAATACAGTGAAAACCGCTATAAAGAATCTGAGTTGCCTCGTAAAGTTGATTTAAGAAAATACTTGACCGCTGTTGAAGATCAAGGACAAACCAGCAGCTGTGTTGCTAATGCAGTCGCGGGTGCGTATGAATACCTCGCCAAAATGCACACGGGTGAAGATTACGATGTCAGTCGGATGTTTATTTATTACAACGGTCGTTATGAAGGCACAGAGGAAGGCGGAAAAATAGAAGACAGCGGCTGTTATATTCAACACGCTATCGAGGGCTTGAAAAAATGGGGCGCGTGTGCGGAAGCAAACTACCCGTTTGATACAGCCATTGTAAACGACGAACCGTATCAAGAAAACTATGATGAAGCGGCTGCGTTTAAAGTTGAAGATATGGCGGCAGTTCCCACTGATTTATATGCGTGGAAACACAGTTTAGCGGAAGGTCATCCGATTATTTTCGGTATCAATTTATACAAATCGTTTGATAAACAGCGTCAAAAAGGCGTAGTGCCGATGCCTTCTGATACCGAAGCATCACGCGAATCACACGGTGGTCATGCGATGTTGGCGGTCGGTTATTCTGATAAAGACAAAGTGTTTATCGTGCGTAACTCATGGGGCGACGGCTGGGGTGATAAAGGTTATTGTTATATTCCTTACGATTATCTGGTCAACCCTAAGTTTAATGATGGCGACTCGTGGATTATCAAGCAACTCAACAATGTAGACTTTAATACCCAAGATTACTGGGATAATAGCGATGAGTCGGTAGTGGGTGATTACGAATCCGAACTAGCGAATATGAGCGAAGAAGACTATGCCGCGATGCTGGATGCAATGGGTGACGATTATCCGCTGGAATACCGTATTGCCTTATTATTCTTATACGCCGCAGGTCAGGATGGCGATTTAAGCGATGAAGAATACGATGCTATCGCACTTTATATGACCTCGACTATCGCAATGTTAGGCGTGGATATGAGTGCGGAAAGAATATTGCGTTATGCCGTCAGAGACATCACTAATATCACGCTGATTGAAGAGTCGGTGACTTTATTGGACGAGTATTTTTCCAGTGAAATGCTGGCAAAAATCATGATTGATATTCAAAGTGTGGTCAGCATAGATGGCTTTTCAGAAAGTGAAAGCAGCTCAATGTTTGAAATGATGTCGTCGTGGCAAATGGAAAGCTCCGAATCTTCTGAGGAGTACAGCGAATCATCTGAGGAATATAGCGAAGAATCTGAAGAGTCTGAAGAAGACGAAGAAGACGAAGAAGACGAGGAAGAGCCTGAGGAAGAGGAAGAAGAACCTGAGGAAGAAGAGGACGAAGGCGGCTACGAGGAGGAAGATGAAGAATAATTCGATGTAAGCTAATCGAATAATGGACATCATACTGGACGGGATGACAAACCTCGTCCAGTATGAGTTTAAACAAGCCTATATGAGCGTATTTATTCGCTCAATGACTTGTAAAGACAGACCACGTTTAATGAACTGAACGTTGATAATGAACGCTGAACTCATTCAGTTTAGCCAGCATCACAGGCAAATCAGCAAATTTTTCAGGCTGAAACGCATTAACGCCAACTCGCGCCAAATAAAATGCCTGATCGGGCATATAGTTACCAATCGCCCGCAATTCACCGCTGTAACCCAATCGCTCGCGTAACAACCACGCTTGAGAAAACGACCGACCATCGGCAAAATCAGCAAATACCAGTTCAATCAATGCCAGACGTTTAATATCATCTGCCAGCACCGCTACGTCATCAGTAGAGTTAAGACGCACACCCATTTGACCTGCACGATGAAGCAGCGTGTGTTTTTCCTGCTGCCATCTGGCTAAGGACAGCGTGACATCACCCGCAGGGATTTTTTCATCGTCGCTGATGTGTTGCCAAGTATCATCAACAATGTGTTTATCTTTAATTATCTGCATAAACTTGCTCCTTAAACGGGGTGATGCCAACGCGCTTGACCATATCGAGGAATGATTCGTCTTCCAAACGTTGCTGCACATAAACAGCCAGAATAGTGCTGATGGCTTTAGTGACTTCATCTTTAGCCACCGCAGGCCCTAAGCGTTCGCCAATCGCCGCTTCATTATCAGAAGAGCCGCCCAGCGTCAGTTGATACCATTCAACGCCTTTTTTATCGACACCTAAAATACCGATATGCCCGACACTTTGATGCGCACAACCGTTCATACAGCCCGACATATTGATTTTTACTTCGCCGATGTCATGCAGATAATCCATATTATCAAGGGCTTCATTAATTTCTTTTGCCAAACCGATAGTGCCGGAATTAGCCAATGAGCAAAAATCCAGCCCAGGACAACAAATCATATCAGTGGCGGTGCCGATATTCGGCGTGGCGAGTGTTAATGCGTCCAATTGTTGCCATAGACCGTATAAATCGCCTTGATGAACATCGGCAAGAATCAAATTTTGTCGATGGGTGCTTCTGATTTCACCAAAGCTATAGCCGTCTGCCAAATGCGCAATGGCATCCAGCTGGGCATCAGTCATATCACCAGGAGGCGCATCAGGAGATTTTAACGAGATAAATACCGCTTTATAACCTGCTACTTTATGGGCGGTTGTGTTGTATTTAACCCACGTTGCAAAAGCGTTATCTTTGGCTAAATGCTGATCGAAATTTTTATCGTCAGCAGCACTGCTATCGTAAGCAGGCGGTGCAAAATGCGCTTTGATTTCTTCCACGCGCTCAGCTGACAATTCACGTCCGTCTTTAATGAGTTGCCATTCTTGCTCAACCATCGCAGTGAATTTTTCAATGCCGGTTTCTTTCAGCAGAATTTTAATCCGCGCTTTATATTTATTATCACGGCGACCAAATAAATTATAAACCCGCAAAATCGCTTCCAGATACGACAACAAATGTTGCTGTTCCAGATAGGGACGGATTACTTTGCCGATAATCGGTGTACGACCTAAACCGCCGCCGACTAATACTTTAAAACCGATTACACCCGCTTCATCTTTTACCAAATGCAAGCCGATGTCATGCAGTTGTGTCGCGGCGCGGTCATTTAGCGCACCACTGACTGCGATTTTAAATTTACGCGGTAAATAATCGAATTCAGGGTGTAGCGTTGTCCACTGGCGAATAATTTCGCAATACGGACGCGGGTCTTCAATTTCATCAACACACACACCCGCTAAATGGTCGGATGTGGTGTTACGCATACAATTACCGCTGGTTTGAATCGCGTGCATTTGTACCGTAGCAAGTTCAGCCAGAATATCAGGCGTTTGCTCCAATTTAGGCCAGTTGAACTGCACATTTTGCCGCGTGGTAAAATGACAATAGTTTTTGTCATAAGTGCGGGCAATGTGTGCCAGCATTCTGATTTGTTTACTATTAAACACGCCATAAGGAATGGCGATACGCAACATCGGCGCGTGCGTTTGAATATAAATACCGTTGCGTAAACGCAAATGGCGGTATCTATCTTCGGAAAGTTCACCGCGTAAAAACTGCTCGGTTTGCCACCTGAATTGGGCGACCCGCTCATCCACAAGCGTTTGGTCAATCTCGTTATACTGATACATAAAAATTTAAAAAGCCTACCATTTAACTCAACAAAGTGAGCAATCATATACCGCAAGCCGCAAAATGACAAAGATTCTCTAAGACCTTTTGCCATTTATTAAACCCTAAACACATTAAAGCCTGATAGCCACGCAAGCCTATCTAAAAAACAGATTGTAAAGACCTGATTACCCCGTCTTTATTCAAAAAACGCCCCGCTGTTTTGCCATTACAAGCCATAAGCCGTATTGTCTTATTACCAACACAGATACGCTTTAATCCAATAATTACTCTCACAGCCTGCTATAAAATCATAATAACATCAGTGGCTTATAATTTGGCATACGGGTTGCTTGTCTTTTGTTTTTAGTCATAAGCAAGGCTGATACGCATGAAACTTCAAATTGAACGCGCTTACGTTGAAGCGATGGTTGCCCAATTTCCTGAGCTCCAGATGTTGGCGGAGCAGTTAAAATTCGGTAATAAAGCGGATATTCCTTTTCATCATCTTTCTGGTACACAACTGGATTTTCTGCGCGGTTTGTATGAAAAAGCAGGCTTTGCCATGCAGGGTAAAGCTGCCCAGCTGTCTACCTTGCAACACGCATTAATGGACGGCGGCAAGCAATTTAAAGAAGGCGATTTGGAATTATTAGTGCCTGCAATCGCGGAGTTTTTAGTCAACGACGGCTTGCGTGGCTGGTTGTTTAAAATCAACGCGGCGGGCAGACCGTTAGCGCATCTGGTGTCGCGAATTGATTTTACCCCGCCCAGCGAGGAAGAAAACGGACGCATTTTGCTGGAACTGAAAGCCAATTCGATGGCGAAAATCGTTGCGATCACGATGATTATTCGAGAGCGCGATATTATCGGCAAAACCCTCGCCGACATATTTGTCACCCATGGTTTTTTGAAAGAAACCACTGAATTAATCGCCACTTACGACCGTTCTGCACAGCGTTATTTTGAGCATCGTGCGGATTACAGTCGCCAATTTTCCGCCAGCGGCACGGCTGTGGTTGCCGATGATCCGACGGCGACACATCGTAATACTGATTGGTCACGAAAAAACGTGGTGGTGTTATCGTCGGGCGGTGGTTCAGCCCGTTTAGTCAATGATGAAGAAGTGGTGAAAGACCGTGAACTTGCGCTGGATGTAACGGGCGATGTTTTAAGTAAATATTTGCGCAGGGCGGGACGCAGTACTAAATACAACGACAAAATTGAAAGCGCGGCAGAAATGCTGCAAGCCGATATGCCCAAAGGATTGTTCACCGAATTGCCCGTACACGGCTATATTTTGATGTTTCACTTGGAGTTGCATCAGCATTTATGGGTACACGTCGATGATGTAAAGCCCTACCAATATCAGCCGGATTTAAAAAATAAATTAATCCTGCCACCCGAACAAACCGATTTAATCGACATTCTCACCGCTGAAATGGATGTGTTGATGGATGATATTGTGGAAGGCAAATCAGGCGGCACGACGGTGTTATGTGTCGGCCCTGCGGGTGTCGGTAAAACGCTGACTGCCGAAGTGTATTCGGAAATTATCAAGCGTCCGTTGTATCGGGTGCATTCGGGGCAGTTGGGTTTGAATGTTACCGAAATGGAACTGGCGTTAAAAAATACCCTGACCCGTGCGCAACGTTGGGGCGCGGTGATGCTGATTGACGAAGCCGATGTGTATATCAAACGGCGTGATGACAATATTGCCGCTAATGCAGTCGTAGGCGTGTTTTTGCGGGTGCTGGAATACTTTAATGGCTTGCTATTTTTAACCACCAATCGTGTTGGCGATATTGACGAGGCGATTATTTCCCGTTGTATCGCCATCATTCGCTACCATCAGCCCACGTTTAATGATCGCTGTAAAATTTGGACAGTGATGGTGGAACAGTTCGGGCTTGATGTGAATAGCGAGCTGATTAATACCTTATCAAAAACTTTTCCCAAAGCCAGTGGGCGCGACATCAAAGGCTTAACCAAACTGGCGGCTAAATATTGTCGCCATAAATCCGTTGCCCCCAGTTTAGAAGTGTTCAAAAAGTGCAGTATTTTCCGCGACATGGAGCTTGAGGATGATTGAACACGTTAAGCACTGGGCGAAAAATCATCCATTATCGCCACTTCATGTCGATTGCGCGACCACGGTGATGCTAAAAATTCTCGATGGCAAATGCAAGATGAATACCGAGGAAAAAGTGGTGATGGCATTGCTGTATGAGCAAGTCAAACATTATCCCAGTCAATTATTAGGTGCAGATATTCACCAATTAATAGCCGATTCCCGTGACCATTTGGATGATGCCACCAAGATGGTTATTTATGAACAACGCTTATTGGCAGAAACTAGGCTATCCCGCCCCGTGATGAAAGGCTTTAAAGCACTGATTCGTGAACAAGGTTTATTTAATTGATGTTACGCACAAGAAGCTATTGTCCACGAAAGACACGAAAAGCACGAAAAAGATTAAAAAATAATGATGTAACCGTTGGTAGTGAGGTGCTTGGACACCTAACGACAGATTTTGATTTTTTAGTGTCTTTCGTGCTTTTCGTGGACTATGGTTTTTTTCATGGTCTTTATTGCACACTGCCTAATTAAGGAACACGCATGAACATGAAGTTTTACATGACCCAAGGCTCTTGCAGCACAGGCATCCATATTTTACTGGAAGAGTGCGGACTGGTGTTTGAAGCCTATCCTGTTAATTTAATGGCGGGTGACCAGTACAAAGACGATTATTTAGCCATTAATCCAAAAGCCACCATTCCGACTTTAGTCCGCGAAGACGGCACTGCTTTAACCGAATTTCAGTCTATCGCGTGGTGGTTGGCGAAAACCTATCCTAAGAGCACATTATTACCCGACACATTGGAAGACGAAGTGCGGGTTCTGGAAGTGATGAATTACGCGGTCAATACCATTCATGGTCAAGGTTTTACCCGCATTTTTACCACCGAAAAATACACCCAGAATGCCGCAGATTATGAGGCGGTGACAGCACGCGGTTATGAAATAGTGAATCAAGCGTTTATTATCGTGAATGATCTATTAGCAGGGCGTGATTATGTGGTGGCACACTTTACTATTGCCGATGCCACACTATTTTATGTGGCATTTTGGGCAAACTACCTCAAAATAGCCTTACCCGAAAACTGCCAAGCGCATTACCTGCGCTTGCTGCAACGCCCCGCTGTCAGACAGGTATTAATGGAAGAGGGCTATGCCAGTTTACTCATGCCCCAAAATGCTCAATGAATTTACCCAGACCTGCGCGGTTTTCAAAACCTCGCAGGTCTTCGTTGCCCCACTGCCCACAGTTAAGCCTGACTGTTCATAACCGCGTAGCGGTGAAATGGTTGTAGCAACAAAATATAAATACAATAAAGCCTCGTAGGGGTGAAATGTTAGATGAAAACACACATTTCACCCCTACGGGGTTATGTTGTGTCTAATCGCTTGATGCTACAAATATTTCACCCCGCTGGGGTTTTTTCTTAACTGTGGGCAGTGCTTCGTTGCCCAAGTCACCAGAGGTTCACAATGACCGCACACAGCAACACCGTTATCAACTACCACCGCCGCACTAAACATAGCTTACAGCAATATGCCAACAGCCCAGCCAGTCTGGATTGGGACGATCAGCCGAATGCGTTTCGTACGTTTACAGGTTGTGAACTGAAAAAATTGCCTAAAACGGGTGCAGAGCGGCAGGTGTTATTTACTGACTTGGCGAAACCGCGTGCAGAGGAATTAGTCAGCTATATTTCTGTGGGTTTGTTGCTGGAACTGAGTTTTGGTTTATCAGCGTGGAAAAGCTATGGCGGTGATAGCTGGGCGTTGCGGTGTAATCCATCCAGCGGTAATTTGCACCCGACCGAAGCCTATCTGATTAATACCGATGCCGCGTTGTTGCCGACGGGTGTGTATCATTATCAGGTGTATCAGCATGGCTTAGAACAACGCTGTCTGTTTAAGCAGCCCACGCACAACAGCGGAATTTTTATCGGTTTAAGTTCAGTGCATTGGCGCGAAGCGTGGAAATATGGCGAACGCGCGTTTCGCTATTGTCAGCATGATATAGGTCATGCCTTGGGATGTTTGCGTTATGCGGCGGCAATTTTGGGTTGGACAGTTGAATTAATCACCGAATGCGCTGATGAGGAATTAAGCGCGTTATTAGGTGTTAATCGCGCAGAGGATTTTATCGCCAATGAACGTGAAGTTGCCGATATTCTGTGCCGAATTCATACGGGCGACACCAGCCCAGATTATGACGTGGATGCGTTAATCCACGCGGCACAAACAGGTGTGTGGCAAGGTAAAGCGCAATTATTAAATAAGCGTCATCTGTACAACTGGACAGTGATTAATGAAGTGGCGCACGCGACTGAAAAACCGCGCACCGCGCCGATTCAATTGCCAGCATTTATACCACCCGCAAGCACTGCGTCTGCCTGTCAACAAACCGCTACGCAGCTGATTCGCCAACGCCGCAGTGCGCAACACTTTAATCCACAACCAACCTTAGCCGAACAGGATTTTTACCGCATTCTGACCGCGACGTTACCTGACAAACTGCCGTTTGATGTGTGGACACTGAGCAACAATATTCACCTGTTTATTTTTGTGCATCGGGTGGAAGGTTTGGAAGCGGGTTTATACGCGCTGCCCAGAAATACTGACAAACTGGCGGCGTTACAAGCGGCAACTTCTAGTAAGTTTGAATGGCAAGCGGTTTCCGCACCGCTACCATTGTATAAATTAATCAGTGCAAATTGTCGCAATGCGGCAAAAACCTTGTCCTGCCATCAGGCGATTGCCAGTGACAGTGCGTTTAGTCTGGCGATGGTGGCTGAATTTTCAGACACGGTAGAAGCCGCCGCGTGGCATTATCGGTATTTGTTTTGGGAGGCGGGGTTAATCGGGCAGGTGTTGTATCTGGAAGCCGAAGCCGCTGGGGTGCGTGGTACGGGAATCGGCTGTTATTTTGATGACAGCGTACATGAGGTGTTGGGGCTTACGGATGAGACGTTTCAGAGTCTGTATCATTTCACCGTGGGCACGCCATTAGATGACAGTCGCTTGCAAACCTTGCCCGCCTACGCGCATTTGAAATAGCTGAATTATGAAACGACGTTAGGATAAAACAGGTTATTACGCCACGAAGCAGGAATGAGTTAAGTTTGCGCGGTTTATTCAGTAGCTTCCGCATTGCTTTGAACGCACTTAGCTTGGTTTGTTGCGTGATTACTACGGTGTTGTTGCTGGGAGTACATTTTTATAAGCCATAAAATGACAAAATTTACTGGTTGATGATAACATTAGCTGTTTAAATTTTAATTTACATCAATAAGATTGAGGGGGATATTTTGATACGGTTTTTAATCATTGCGTTATCGCTTATGCTCATGCCCAGTTTGGCATCGGCGGCGGAATTTCATAATTTGGGCTTAACAGGAACAGAGCGTGGTGTTTACACCGTTCTGATTTTCATCATTGCTTATGGCTTTGTTATGACGGAAGAATTTACGCATATGCGTAAATCTAAACCTGTCATTTTAGCCGCAGGTATTATTTGGGGTCATGCCGCTATTTTGGCACACCAAGCAGGCATTGCCCCCGAAGAAATGCACAAAGTGTTTGAACACAATTTAACCGAATATGCCGAGTTAATGCTGTTCTTATTAGTCGCTATGACTTATATCAACTCAATGGCAGAGCGTAATGTGTTTGAAGCCTTGCGTTCATGGCTGGTCAGAAAACAATTCGGTTATCGTAAATTGTTTTTGATTACGGGGGTCATCACGTTCTTCTTATCAGCGGTTGCCGATAACTTGACTGCGGCTTTATTGGTTGGCGCGGTGGTGATGGCGGTCGGTGCGGATAACCCCAAATTCGTCAGTATCGGCTTTGTTAATTTAGTGGTTGCAGCTAATGCGGGTGGTGCATTCTGTCCGTTTGGTGACATTACTACGTTAATGGTTTGGCAAGCAGGTTATGCTGAATTTTTCGACTTCTTCAAATTGTTTGTACCTTCGATGGTCAACTATGCAGTGCCTGCGGCAGTAATGTATTTTGCTGTGCCTGATGAGCAACCGCTGGTTTCTGATGAAGAAGCGGTACAGTTGAAACAGGGTGCGATTGTTATTTGTGTCATGTTCTTGTTGACTATCTGTACTGCGGTCAGCTTTAAACAAGTGTTACATTTACCGCCTTTTATGGGCATGATGACAGGTATGTCAGTGTTAATGCTTTATGGGTACTTCCTTAAAGTTAAATTCCGTGTTGAAGGCGAAGAAGGTTTTGATATTTTCAACAAAGTGCGTCATGCAGAATGGGATACCTTGTTATTCTTCTTCGGTGTGGTATTTGCGGTCGGTGGCTTAGGTTATATCGGTTATCTGGAATTATTATCTGCGGGTATGTACGATGGCTTAGGCCCGACGACTGCCAACATTTTAGTGGGTATCATTTCTGCGATTGTTGATAATATTCCTGTGATGTTTGCAGTATTGAACATGAACGTAGACATGGACTTATACCAATGGCTGTTGGTCACTCTGACAGCAGGCGTGGGCGGTTCATTATTGTCAGTCGGTTCTGCGGCTGGGGTTGCCTTAATGGGTGCATCCAACCACAAATATACCTTCTTCAGTCATTTAAAATGGACTCCAGCGATTGCCGCAGGCTACGCTGCCAGTATCCTTACCCATTATTTGGTGAACGGTTAAGGCTTATTTTGCACTGCGCAACTGTGCAGTGCAGCTAATAAAAAAGGTCGATGTCCTTTAAGGACTCGACCTTTTTTTATGCGTGTACCTAAAACTTATTTACCCGCATAACTGACTTTATAAATCACCCCCAGCTGGTCATCACTGATTAGTACATTACCGTCAGGCAAAGTCAGAATATCCACAGGTCGTCCTAATACTTTACCGTCCGCTGTCAGCCAACCGCTGATAAACGCCTGTTCAGCAATGGCTTTATGGTCTTTAAATTTTACCAGAGCGACGCGATAACCTTGCGGTTCAGTGCGATTCCATGAGCCGTGTTGCGCAACGAATAATTGATTTTTGTATTCAGCAGGGAACGATTTGCCCGTGTAAAAACGCATTCCTAACGGTGCGATATGGGCTTTATATTTCCACGCAGGTGCAGTGTAATCGGCGCATTTTTTACCCGCACCAAACTCAGGATCCAGCGTGTCGCCGCCATGACAATACGGATAGCCAAAATGTTCGCCTGTTTGCGTCCATTGGTTTAATTCATCGGCGGGTTCATCATCGCCTAAATAATCACGCCCGTTATCATTAAAAAACAGCGCGTTGGTGTCAGGTTGCCAATCAAAACCGACGGTATTTCTTATGCCACGCGCCAGAATTTCCAGCTCAGTGCCATTGGGGTTTAAGCGCACTAATGAGGTGTAAATCTCCTTTTCAGGGTCGCAGATATTACAGGGCGCACCGACGGCGGTATACAGTTTGTTATCGGCACCAAAACGTAAATACTTCCAGCCATGATGTTTATCATCGGGTAATTTATCGGTGACAACCACAGGCGCAGGTGGTTTGTCCAAATGTTGCGTAATGGCATCAAAGCGTAAAATACGATTCACTGCCGCGACATACAACGCGCCATCTTTATATGCCACTCCATTGGGCATGAATAAATTGTCCGCAATCACATAACGGTGATCGCTGACACCATCATGATCCGCATCGGCAAGCGCGTACACCTTGCCTTCTTTACCTGTGCCGACAAATATAACCCCATCCTCAGCTAATGCCATACTGCGGGCATTCGGCACATTATCCGCATAAATGGAGATAGAAAATCCAGCGGGTAGCGATAATTGCTTAAGTATTTCTTGATGATCAGGTTGTGCAAAAGCTAACCCCGTGTTAAATAAAAGCAGGGCTGAAAGGGTGGTTTTTAGTGAAACCATGAGCTTAATCTCCATTAATGACAATGCGCTTATATTAGTATCATTGTGGAAAAACAGATAGTTAAATAGTAAATGGTTTTTTAGCTTAATTTATGATTGACTAAGGCAAAGTCAGGCTGGGTATCGGGCGATAATTTATACTCACTATTTCATTTCATTTCATCACGTTGCTAAAGCGCAGCAAGAGGGCAATATGCCAAGATTAACACCGCAAGAAAAAACCTTCCGCACTCATGACGGTGTGGAGCTGTTTTACCGCTACTGGTCTACAGCGAAACCCAAAGGCGCGATTGTGTTAATCCATCGTGGTCATGAACATTCGGGGCGCATGGCGCATTTGGTTGATGAGTTGCAACTGCCTGAGTATGCGTTTTTTGCTCACGATGCGCGGGGTTACGGACGTTCCCCGGGGGTGCGTGGTTTTAGTCCTAGTCTTGGTACATCGGTGCGTGATGTACAAACCTTTATTGACCATATTGCCGACAGCTACAAAATCCCCGTTGAAAATATCGCCGTGATTGCGCAAAGCGTGGGCGCAGTAGTGGCGGCAACGTGGGCGCATGATTACGCGCCGAAAATTCGCTGTATGGTGCTGGCTTCGCCTGCGTTTAAAGTGAAATTGTATATGCCGTTTGCGCGGTTTAATCTGAAATTAATCCAGTCGCTACGCGGGAATTTTTTCGTCAACAGCTATGTGAAAGCGAAATTTCTCACCCATGATGCAGAACGCATTGCCAGTTATAACAGCGACCCGCTGATTACCCGTCCCATCTCGGTTAATATTCTGCTCGCGTTGTATGAAACCGCTGAACGGATTGTTGCCGATGCCGAAGCGATACAAGTGCCGACGCAATTGTTAATTTCAGGTGATGATTGGGTGGTGCATCATTTGCCGCAATATGAATTCCTTGCCAGATTAGGTGCAACTATTAAAGAAGTGCATTTATTGGCTGGCTTTTTTCACGATACTTTTGGTGAAAAAGACCGCGCCTTAGCGGTCAGCAAAGCACGGCGTTTTATTGAACGACAGTTCACCGAATCGCCGCCGCGTGAAAGTTTACTCGATGCGCATTTAGCAGGTTTTACCAAGCGGGAAGCGGATGCACTGGCTGAACCAACCCGCAGACTGTATTGGTCGGCAACCCGTTTCTGGTTAAAAGTGTTTGGTTTGCTATCCGCTGGTATCAAGCTGGGGCATCAAACAGGTTTCGATTCAGGCAGCACCTTAGATTATGTGTATCGCAATCAACCGTCTGGTCTCACGCCATTGGGTAAGTTAATCGACAAAAATTATCTTAACTCTATCGGCTGGCGCGGTATTCGTCAGCGCAAAATTCATGTTGAAGAATTGCTTTGCAAAGCCATGTCCTTATTGGCAGCAGCGAATAAAAAAGTCCACATTGTTGATATTGCCGCAGGGCATGGACGCTATGTACTCGAAGCTCTCACCAACAGCGACGTTAAACCTGATTCCATTTTATTGCGTGATTATAGCGATATTAATGTGCGTGACGGTTCGGCATTGATTCGTCAAAAAGGGCTGGAAGCCATTGCCCGTTTTGAAAAAGGCGACGCATTTAATGCGGATAATTTAGCGGCAATCAAACCGCGTCCAACCATCGGTATTGTGTCGGGTTTGTATGAACTGTTTGCTGATAATGAACAAGTGCGCCGTTCTCTGGCGGGGCTGAGTTCGGCAATTCCCGCAGGCGGTTATTTGATTTATACCTGCCAACCGTGGCATCCGCAATTAGAATTCATTGCCCGCGCCTTGACCAGTCATCGCCAAGGTTCAGCGTGGGTGATGCGTCGCCGTACACAGGCAGAAATGGATCAGCTTGTCGAAGCGGCGGGGTTTAAAAAACTCGAACAACGTATAGACGATTGGGGTATTTTCACTGTCAGCCTCGCCCAACGCAATGGTTGAGCAATCACGCCCTTGGAAACGCGGATTGGCGTGGTTGCTGTTACTCGCGCCGTTCTTTTTTACCACTTATAGCTTTAGCAATTGGCTAGCCGCACAACGTAGCGATGTCGGCTCAGTGGTCTTTGAGTGGGAAATCGGAATGCCGTTTTTGCCGTGGACGATTCTGCCCTATTGGGTGATTGATTTGTTTTATGGCTTATCGTTGCTGATACCGCGCTCGCGTGATGAACTCGATGCCCATGCGAAACGCTTATTCACCGCGCAAGTTATTTCCGTGCTGTGCTTTATTGCCTTCCCGTTGCGCTTTAGTTTTGAGCGTCCTGAAACCAGCGGTGTGTTTGGCTGGTTATTTGATGTGCTGCTGGGTTTTGACCTGCCGTTTAATCAAGCACCGTCACTGCATATCAGCTTATTAGTCATCCTGTGGACGCTGTATGCGCGTTATCTATCGGGCTGGTGGTTGTGGCTGTTACGTTTGATTGCGCTGTCTATCGGTTTGTCAGTATTAACCACTTACCAACACCATTTCATTGATATACCCACTGGCGCGTTAGTCGGTTGTATCGCCGTGATGTTATTTCCGTTACAGCCACAAACCGAGATTAGGCAACGCGACCCGCACCGCTTTGTATTGGGTGCGTATTATTTGGCAGGCGCGGTCATACTTGCGGTGTTAGCCGTGTTATTGCAAGGTGCGTGGCTGTGGTTATTATGGGGTGCGTGTGCCTTAACCGCCGTTGCCAGCATTTACTTTTTGGGCAATCCTTTATTGTTTCGCAATCATAACGGACGCATGGAAGAAGCGGTGCTGGTGTTACTCGCACCGTATTTATTATGCGCGTGGCTTAATTCGCGTTGCTGGACGTATAAACATCCTGAACCGAGTGAAATTGTAGCGGGTTTGTGGCTGTCGCGTTTACCTTCGCGTTCAGTCATTAAGCAATTACAACCTGTCAGTTTGGTGGATTGTTGCGCTGAATTACCTGTCATGGCGTGCGGTCAGGCTGTTTATGGTGTGCCGATGTTGGATTTACTCGCCCCTGAAGTGGCACAAATCGAACAAGGCGTGGCGGTCATTAACGCCGCCCGACAATCGGGTAATACGCTGGTGTTTTGTGCGCTGGGTTATTCACGCAGTGCGGTGATTATTATCGCCAGTCTCATAGATCAAGGACTAGCGGCAAACATTGATGAGGCGGTCGATAGAGTACGCAAGGCGCGACCCAGATTGGTATTATCGGCGTTGCATAGAGCAAAACTGGAGGACTGGTATGAACGAAACCAACGATGAGCTATTAACCGCCACGATAAGCGCGGCGTTCCTTCGTTCTATGGGCAACGTGCTGAACAATTGGTCAATGCTGTTGGCATTAGCGGCAATACTGATCATCGGCTTAAAAACCAACAGCGTTTACAGTGTCGCTTTGTTGTCTGCGTCGGTGAGTGCGGCACTGATACAAGCCTATTTTGCTGCCCGTTGTGCCTTTGATGCGGCGGTATTTGCAGCTTTAGGCGGAGAAATCAGGCAATATGAAGGCTTTGACCGACTATTAACACGTTGGAAGCTACGAGGCGAAAATGTAGCATCCCGCTCACTGGATGAACGGGTGCGAGGTGCGATAGGCTTATTGCGTTGGCAGGCTGGTAGCTTTTGCGGGCAAATTATATTGTTGTGCGTTGGTTTGTGCTATTCCTGATTGAGGATTCTGCCTGTGTTAATAAATACACGATGCCCAATGAATGACAATACAGTTATAGTATCATCCCGAAAAACATTGAATTAATTTATTCCATCCCCATATAACCCCGAACATCAACTCAACAAGAGGGCTATTCCCATGATGCGTATTTTGCTTTTCTTGGCGACCAACATCGCCATAATGTTTGTTATCAGTATTATTTTCAGTGTTTTAGGCTTAACAGGTACGCTGGACGCGCAAGGTGTCGATCTTAATCTCAATGCTTTATTAGTTATGTCGGCAATTATTGGCATGGTGGGTTCGTTCATTTCGTTAGCCATGTCTAAATGGTCAGCTAAAAGAGCGATGGGCGTTTATGTGATTGAACAGCCGCAAGATCAAACCGAACGCTGGTTGATTGAGGTGGTGAAGCGTCAGGCGCAACGGGTCGGTATTGATATGCCCGAAGTCGGTATTTTCAACACCCCAGAACCCAATGCGTTTGCCACTGGCATGACTAAAAACAGCTCCTTGGTTGCTGTGAGTTCAGGCTTATTGCAAACCATGAACCAAGATGAAGTCGAAGCGGTTATCGGGCATGAAATGAGCCACGTTGCCAATGGCGATATGGTGACAATGGCGTTAATGCAGGGCGTGTTGAATACGTTTGTGTATTTTTTCGCTACGGTCATCGGTCATATTGTTGATCGCACCGTCTTTAAAACCGAAGAGGGACGAGGCCCGGCGTATTATATTGTGCAGATAGTGGCACAAATCGTGTTGGGCATTTTGGCTTCCATGATAGTGCTGTGGTTCTCACGTTACCGTGAATTCAAAGCCGATGCAGGCGGTGCGAATTTGGCAGGACGTGAAAAAATGATCAGTGCGTTACGCGCCTTACAACGCAATCAGGAAGCACCACCGTTAGCAGGTCAATTAGCCGCCTTTGGTATCAGCGGCAGCGGCGGTATGTCGCGTTTATTTATGAGTCACCCACCCTTAGAAGAGCGCATTGCCGCTTTACAAAATCAACGTTAATTTTCACTGACAAGCTCTGCGCGGTTTTAACAACCGCGCAGGGTTTTAGCACAAGGATTTCCACCATGAAAAAAATATTATGTGTAGCCGCCTTATTATTGGCGACCAACAGTTATGCCGAAAATAATAAAAATGAATGGCAAAACACCACAATTTCCGAAGCGACTATCGAAAAAATCCAAGCCGCAAAATATGAATATAAAAAATGCGTCAGTGATGAAATGCAAAAAGCCACTTATGCCAGCCAAGAAAGCCGCGCCGCCACAGAAACCATCATGAAACAATGCGAACCCGTGCTGACTAAAATGCGTGAAGTCTATCTGGGTGAAAAAGTTCCCGAAGTCATCGCCGACCGTCATTTAAAACAATTACGCCTGCAAACAACCCGTGATGCGTTACAGAATATGATGTATGCCGAAGCCGCCCGTCAATCGGGTCAATCCAAGTAAGCCGCGAGTCTGTTGCAATGAATACCTATACTATTGATTTATCCTTACAGCCGACCACATTTGATTTATGGCACGTTTGCCTTGCGGGTACAGTCGCTGTGTTAGCCGTAACGCTGATTATTGTGCTGATAGGCATGGTGATGAGCCTGCGCCGCAAACCTGAAACTATTACAATTCCTGCCGAACCCATCGTTAAAATTGTTGAAGTTGAAAAAATCGTTGAAGTGGAAAAAATTGTTCAAGCTCCAACGCCTGAACCTGTGATTCTAAAAGAAGCCACGCCCGATGCCGCCCTGCAATTGCTGGGTTTATTACAAAAAGAAGCCCGTTTTATCGACTTTATCGAAGAAGAAATTGCCGCTTACAGTGATGCCGATATTGGTATCGCCGCGCGTGTCGTGCATGAAGGTTGCCGTAAAGCCATTAACGAACATTTCACCTTAGCCCCTGTGCGTAGCGAAGACGAAGGCAAAAAAATTACTCTGCAACAAGGCTTTGATGCTACCACCGTGCGTTTAACAGGCAATATTGTCGGTTCAGCACCGTTTACTGGCAGCCTGATTCATAAAGGCTGGCAAGTGACCAAAGTACGCTTACCTAAACTGACACAAGGACACAAAGCCGCGATTATCGCCGCCGCTGAGGTTGAGCTATGAGTTTATTTGATCACATCAAAAAACCTAAACCACCTGAAACCGCTACCACACCCAGCAGTTCAGCGTTTGCCAATATGGGCAAACCCGCTGAACCGATAGCCGAGACACCAGCGGTAGAAACAGCACCTGAATCAGTCGCTTCCGTAGGTTGGGGTGAGGTACAAACCCCAACAACAACAACGACCGCCACCACGACAGAAACAAATGCTGACAACGCAACTGACCAGCATTTTTTTGTCGGTATCGACTTAGGCACAACCCACTGCGTCCTATCTTACGCAGAAGCCAGCGACGATGAAGACGCGGAATTTTCTCAGCAAGTCATGGCGATTCCGCAATTGACCGCCTTGGGTATGGTTGAAGATAAAAATCAATTACCCTCATTCCTGTATCAAGCGCATGAAGCTGAAATAGGCGCGGGTGAAACTGCCTTACCGTGGACAAACAAACCCGAATATTTAGTCGGGGAAGAGGCGCGTAATCTGGGCAGCAAAACGCCGCTACGTTTAGTATCGAGTGCGAAAAGCTGGTTATGTCATGCAGGTGTCGATTGCAAAGCCCCAATACTTCCCGCCGATGCACCCGAAGAAATCGAGCGCGTCTCTCCGTTTCAAGCCACCACCGCGTATTTACAACACATCCGTGATGCGTGGCAACACCAACACCCAAACGCACCGCTATCTGAACAAGATTTAGTCATCACCGTCCCTGCGTCGTTTGATCCAGCGGCGCGGGAATTGACCGTAGAAGCCTCGCGTGCCGTCGGTTTACACCAAGCGATTCTATTAGAAGAACCGCAAGCCGCCGTTTACAGTTGGATAGAAAAAAGCCACGGCGAATGGCGCAAACAAGCGAAATGCGGCGATGTAATTTTAGTCATTGACGTAGGCGGCGGAACAACCGACTTATCATTAATCGCCGTCACCGAACAAAACGGCAATCTGGAACTGACCCGCGTAGCGGTCGGCGACCACATTTTATTAGGCGGCGACAACATGGATTTGGCATTGGCATACACCGTCAAAGCCAAACTGGAAAAAGACGGCAAACGTCTTGAGCCTTGGCAAATCCAAGCCCTAACCCACAGTTGCCGCGATGCCAAAGAAAAAATCTTCACCCAAGCCGATGTTGATAATATCCCGTTAGTGGTTGCCAATCGCGGTTCATCACTCATCGGCGGCACACTCCGCACCGAACTGACCCGCGAAGAAGTCAACCGCGTCTTAGTCGAAGGTTTCTTACCCAAAGTAGCCGCCAGTGATAGACCCATCAGCCGTACCCGCGCAGGGTTACGCACCGCAGGTTTGCCGTATGCCCAAGATGCCGCCATTACGCGCCACTTAGCGGCATTCCTTGCGAAACAGCAACAAGCCACTGACGATTTAAAGGACATAAACCTGCCCGAACACGCGACGTTCTTACACCCAACCGCCGTATTATTCAACGGCGGCGTATTAAAAGCCGATGTGTTAGCCAACCGTTTAATGGACGTATTAAACTCATGGTTACAGGCAGAACAAGCTCCCGAAGCTAGATTATTAGCAGGTGCGGATTTAGACTTAGCGGTTGCCAGAGGCGCGGCGTATTACAGCTTTGTTCGTCAAGGAAAAGGCGTGCGCATCAAAGGTGGCACAGCCGCCGCGTATTATGTCGGCATAGAAAGTGCAATGCCTGCTATTCCGGGTTTACCGCCTGAAATTGAAGCCCTATGTATCGCGCCGTTCGGCATGGAAGAAGGTACACAAAAAGAACTGCCCGATGATGAATTCGGTTTGGTCATCGGCGAACCTGTACGTTTTCGGTTCTTCGCCTCCAATACCCGCCGTGACGACATTGTCGGCACACGTTTGGATTACTGGACAGAAGACGAATTAAACGAATTGGATGAAATTGAAATTACCCTCGCCGAAGCCAATCGCCGCGCAGGTGAAGTCGTCCCCGTCCATCTACGCGCCGCCGTCACCGAAGTCGGCACGCTGGAATTACACGCCGTGTCGCAAAAAGACGATGGACAGTGGAAAATTGAGTTTGATGTGCGGGCAGGGGAGTAAGGGGCTAATGCCCTATATCTCTAGCGTTTAGCGCGTTAAATTAAAGCCTTCTGTGGTGTTTTACGATAGAATCCTGTAACCCTTTAGGCTTTTTGGCAAATTACTATGGCACTCTCACAAGTACGCATTAAATCCTTTAAGTCAATTGTCGATCAAACTATTGACTTAGGGCAATTAAATATATTTATAGGCACGAATGGCGCAGGTAAAAGTAATTTACTTGAAGCCATTGGTGTCTTGTCATGCGCTGTCGATGGACGAGTTGATTACAGTAAACTCGCTGATAGAGGGGCGCGTTTATCTGCTCCTGAGGTATTTAAAAGCTCATTTAAAAATTTAAAGCGTAAAAGCACTTTTTCATTGGATGCTAAATTTGGTGATTTAACGTATCACGCCAACATTAACGCGAATAGTGATGCTGAGTTTATGTTTTCAGCTGAAAAAATTTGCAATACAAAAGGACAACTGGCAGGACGCAGTAACGCTGGAGTGACTATACATAAAGAATTGTTTGCCAAACTGCCGCCTCAACAAAGTATTGTGACAACCTTAGAATCTTTAGGTAGCTTTGAAGATATTGAACTAAAAGAACTTAAGAGACTGAAGCAATACGCAATTTATGCACCCTCTACGCCTATTTTGCGCGGTGTTTCGCCCGATGGTAGTAATAAAGAGCCTCTAGGTTTGTATGGTGGCAGCTTATCGAGTGCGTTGAGTGATGTTATTACAGATGCACATCAATTAACGGGCGACCATGATTTAAGTCGTTTTTTTAAGCTATTCGATTGGTTTGAGAGTATTGGAACAACCGATAATATTTCTACCAAATTGCAATCTAATCACCTGCATACGGGTAAAAAAGTGGTTAGTTATATTGATAAATATATGGGGATGAAATTTAATAATCTCTATGCTTACGATGTCAGCGAAGGGGCTTTATACATTCTATTCATTTTGGTGTTGCTATTACACAAAAAAGCCCCGTCTTTATTTGCATTGGACAATGTTGATAACGCATTAAATCCTGCTATGGTACGAGACATGATGAGACATATCATCTCACTCCTTGAAGTTATGCCTGAAAAACAGATTCTAATGACTACACATAATCCTACTACCTTAGACGCAGTGGATTTATTTAATGACCAACATCGTTTATTTGTCGTAAAGCGTAACTCACAAGGTCATACCGAAGTTGAGCGTATTAAACCACCCGCTGGATTTACCCGCGAGTCTTGGATAGAAAAACATGGTGGTATGCGGCTATCAGAAATTTGGTTATCAGGCGTTATCGGTGGTTTAGCGGAAGGTTTTTAAATGGCTGAGAAGATTTTTCTGCTGGTTTGCGAAGGTGAAACGGATGTGTATATTTTTCAAGCCTTAGCAGCACACCTTTCCAACTCTGAAACACAACTTACGATTACCTCGCTTGCTCCTCAACACGATGCCACTAGCGGAACTTATGGAAGTCATGGTTATGGTGATGTTCTTAATTGGTGTTTAGCTTATCGTGATAAAGTGCAAATGTTGATTGATTTTAAGGGCGCAGAATCTATGTTAATACAAATGGATACCGATATTGCTCAACAAGCCAACCCCGATTGCACAACGCAAGGTCATTCTGCTAGACACTGTTGTCAGGAAAAACTCAGCGAACGGCTAGGTACTGCGCAAGAGCCACCACGTTGCCACTACATTCTTCCCACACAAAATACTGAAACTTGGTTGCTTGCTAGTCACAATTTCTCTGCGCTAAGTGAAAACTTGAACGTAATAAGCGATTTTGAGCAGATTACTAACACAGAACAACGACTTATCGCGCTTGGCTATAAGAGTAAAAAGGGCGTTAATAAAAATGCACCAAGAAGATTTAATAAAAGACCTGCTACCCAATATAAAAGACATGGCAAGCAACTTACCAGCAATCTAGCTCTTGCAAGACAACGATGCGCTGAGTTGGAACACTTATGCTTTTTATTTGAGAATACTTAAATATTAATGGCTTGCTCTCATGGAGTGACTTTCACCACATGACCATCATCCATTTGCGCTATGCGGTCGGCGAATTCAAAAATGCGGGCATCGTGGGTGACGATGACTAGGGCGCGGTCTTCGTGTAAGGCGACTTCTTTTAATAAGTTCATGACATTATGCCCGCTGACGTGGTCTAACGCGCTGGTGGGTTCGTCGCAGACGATTAACCGTGGGCTGTGAATCAGTGCGCGGGCAATGGCGACTCGTTGTTGTTGTCCGCCTGATAGTTGTGAGGGGAAGGATTTCCAGCGGTCGCCTAAACCGACTTGTTCCAATACTTTAATGGCTTTGCGCTCTGCTTCGGCGCGTTTCACACCGTTGATAATCAGCGGAATGGAGACATTTTCAGCGGCATTGAGTGAGGGTAATAAATTAAACGCCTGAAACACAAAGCCGATATTTTTGGCACGAAACTGGAGTTTATCTTTGCTGCGCATGGCGTTGACGTTTTCGCCGAACAGTTCACAGATACCTGAATCCTGATCCAGTATGCCCGCTATCACGGAAATTAACGTCGTCTTGCCGCAACCAGAGGGCCCGACCAGCATCATTAATTCGCCCAGCTTGATGGTTAAGTCGATGCCGTTGAGCGCGACGACTTTCTGCCCTCCTGTATCATAAATTTTAACCAGTTTTTCACAACGAACGGCATCAACCATAATCAGCTCTTAAATACGATGGCAGGTTCTAAACGCATGACTTTTAGAATGCTGATGAACGCGGCGAGCATACAGATAATGCTCACGCCCGCACCGCTGAATACCAGCAGTTGCCACGGAAATTTGAACGCTAAAATGGTGTGGCGCATGGCGTAGCCGAATAACGCGGTTAAGCCCACGCCCATGCCGTAACCGATACTGCCGACTAATACGGCTTGTAATAAAATCATGCGTAATAATGTCCAGTTGCTGGTTCCCATGGCTTTTAATACCCCGAATTGGCGGATATTTTCCAGTGTGAAGCTAT
>JAUYBJ010000068.1 GCA_030693155.1 Methylococcales bacterium | reverse complement strand
CAGGCATTGAGCAACTGGGTTGCAAGAGCTTTCGCTGTATCGGTTTAGAGCGAGCCACCTTGCTACTTAACTGGAAGGTAGCCTCCTATAATCTGAGAAGCTTATGCAGTTTGAAAACAAATGAAATCTTCGCCTTTTAACAGCCAAGATCACCCTAAAATCACCTGTTCATGTGATGTTAGCCGGAAAACAAGCCCTCTTGCCAAGGTAAAACTTAAATTGTGAGCGTTCTAGTGCCGATTGACTACCATTAGCAAGCGTTTAAATTATTTAGGTGGTATTTCGAGATGCCCAAAAGGGTCAGAAGGGAATTTTAATACATTATTTTTGGGCATGGCAAAAGTGCATTAAGCGGTGAACCTACGCAATAAAGCATTTTCTATGCCGTGAGCTTAACGTCTTGTTATCATTGCAAATGCTAGAAAAATGACACCAGCTATGTGCGTGATATGCCGCAAATTTAAGTGATATGAGGCGGTTGGCTGTTTTTGTCAATAGTGAGTAGCGGAGTACAAACTCTGGTTTGTACTCCGCTATATCAAAATATAAAAGCTAAGTTCTTAGCAGTAAGTCAGGATGTATTGCTGAATACTGGAGGTCAGGCTTTGCCTGACTTGCAAGCGAAGCTTGCACTCCAAACACACGCAAATTTATTACTACATACTTACCTGATACTTAAACAGCCTCTCTCATACTTTGTATAAGGGGTGCGAACATATCTGTGATATTGTCTTTGACAAAGGGGCTTGCTTTGTCAGGTGATCCTGAATCAAAAGGCGGGGCGGGATTGTATTCCGCTTGCAGTTGCAGGACTTCGGCGTACATTTTGCCGCGTAACGCGGCTACAATTTCCAGACCGAAATCCAGTCCCGCCGTTACGCCGCCGCCTGTGACTAAATTACCATCCCAAACCACCCGCTGTTTAACGGGGGTCGCGCCGAATTCTGATAATAATTCCAGTGCAACCCAATGCGAAGTGGCTTTTTTGCCTTTTAATAATCCCGATTTACCCAGCAGTACACTGCCTGTGCAGACGCTGGTTAGGTATTTGGCAGTCGCGGCGCGGTTGGCGATAAAGTCAATCAGCCGGGTATTTTTCATGGCTGCCAGTGTGCCGCTCGCGCCTCCTGGAATGAAAAGAATATCCAGATTTTTGGGGCAATCCTGTTGCGTATGTGTCGGTACGATGGCTAATTTTTCGCCACTGATGACGGGTTTTAAATCATCGGTGGGGGAAATTAAATAGATTTTCGCACCCATCATAGAAGCAAACAGATAGTGCGGCGCGACCATATCCAAGGCGGCAAAGCCTTGGTATAGCACCATGCCGATATGCTCTTCGCCCATCATTTTAAAATTACCGTCTTTGACAGACATAAAGGCTTCGTGGGCTTTTTTGGATTTTGCATCCGCTTCATGTTTACTTAAAGGCGGTTGCAGGTTATCAAGTGAGGCGGCACGCGAAAGCAAGGGAAGGCTTGCACCTCCGATGAGCGCGAGTTTGGTAAATTGACGGCGATCCATCATAAGCTCCTTAATATTTGAATGAAGCGGTGAAATAAGCAGATGTGCCTTCTGACGGTATCACGCGCCCGTCAAAGTAACCGAATGCTTGATAATAACGTTCATTGGTCAGATTTTTGACCGTTGCGGACACTTTAAAATTTTGTTTTTCATAAGCAACACTGGCATCAAAATTGTGATAACCCTCCGCTTTGAAAGTATTATTGTTGGATAAATACGCGGCTGATTGTGCATACAAACCGCCCCCGACGCTTAAGCCTCGCAATAATGGTTGTTGAAAACTATAGTTCACCCACAACCGCCCTGTATTTTCAGGCACGAGTAGCAGTCGGTTATTTTTTGGCACGCCTGCTAAATCATCGGTAAAGCGTGCGTCGGTATGGGCATAGTTCGCTAAAATGCTCAGACCTTCAGTGGCTTGCCACGTTACATCAGCTTCAATGCCGCGTGAACGCTGTTGTCCCTTGGCGACAGAGCGAAAAAAGCGATCACTATTATCTCTTATTGCAACATTGGTGCGGTCGATTTGATAACCCGCTATTTGCCCTGTTACTTGCTCGGCGATATTGAATTTAATGCCGCCTTCCAGTGAGGTGGATTCTTCGGGTTGCGGTGTTCCTGAAAAATTAACAAACGGTTGTCCGCGCATCCCTTCGCTGTAGTTGATAAATAATGAAAATTCATTCGTTACATCAAACACTGCCCCGACACGCGGTAATATTTTGGTTTTACTGGCTTTAGAACTCGCTTTTGTCGAGGTGTTTTGAAAGTCGGTGGTGACATGACCTGCGCGAACGCTGGTTAATAAATGAAAGCGATCATAAATCGTGCTTTGTAACTGCACATAGCCGCCGTAAGTGGTGTTATTGACAAATTGATTAATCTTGCCCTCGCCTGCTTGTTTGTAGGCTAATGTCGATACTAAAGGCTGTTTATTTAAATTAATAAAGCCAGTATTCATCATATCGACATCCATAAAACCTTGGTCTTGATAATCACTGTGATCCGCGCCGAATAACACCGTGTTTTTAGTTCTGCCCATATCAAATTTAGCGGTAGCATTCCCTAAAAAGCTGCGCTCCTCCTGTTGTTGGAATAATTCTGCATTGGCTAAAAACCATGTCGAGGGTCTGAAAGCGGGTCTGTCAGCAGTGAAACCGTCCGCACCCGCCAGTGATTGCACTTTTTCATCAAATTGTGAATTAGCATAACGGGCTTTAAGATTCATTGACCACATATCATTGAATTTGTGATCCAGCGATCCCCAGACACCATTGAATTCACTGCGACTGTCTGGCATATCGTTCGGGCCGACGAAGGTTTTTCTAGGGGTTGAAAAATTCCCTGTTATCGTGCCTGTTGCGGGTAAACCTTGATATTCAGGTTGATTCCAGCGTGATACCTTGCCTTGTAATCTTAAAGTAGTGGTGTCATTGTTGGTGAAGGTTAAAATTGGATTGATGTTGTAACGCTCGGTTTTGACCACATCGAGATAACTGCCTGCGTTGGTATATTCACCCGTTAATCGAAACAAGATATTATCCTTAAGCAGCGGCTGATTAACGTCAAAAAACGGTTGATAATAATTATTGGTGCCGATTCTTACCCCCACTTCACCCGACTGCTTGGGGTTTGCCTGCTTGGAAGCAATGTTGACCACACCACCGACAGGTGCGCCTGCACCACCGCTATACAGAATCGCGTTACTGCCTTTTAAGACATCAATGCGACCGATATTAATGGTACTTTCTCTATCACCCGGGTTGTAATACTGACTGAAACCATCCAATAATTGCTCGGCGCGAAAACCGCGAATGCGCGTATAGTCAACACTCGGAGTAAAAACCGCATTATTGCTCACCACGCCGCTGACATTGCGTAAACTTTCACTGACGGTAACGCTTTGCTGATCGTCAATTAACGCCCGCTTAATCACCTGAATGGATTGCGGTGTTTGCATAATCGGCGTATCGGTTCGTGTCGGGGACGTGCTGTTCAATGCGGTATAATTTTTGTTGAAATCGTCATCACTCTCACCGATAACCGTCATTTCTTTTAACTCACTAGTCGTCGTGCCATCCGCCGTTTTTGCTTGGATAGGTTTCGCTTTCACCGCCACGCTATTATTACCCGTGAAGGTATGATTTAAATCACTGTCTGCCAGTAATATTTCTACCGCCTGCTGTTTGCTGTATGTGCCTTTTAACGCGGGGCTTTGTTTTCCTGCCACCGCTTCATCGGCATAAAACGGTTGTAAGCCTGTTTGTTTACTGACCGCGTTTAAGGCTGAGCTTAGGGGTTGTGCGGGGATGTTGAAATTATAAGTGTTTGATTCAGCCACTGAATAGTTCATATAAATCGCCAGTGGTAACGTTGCCATCAACTTGGGTAATGCGTGCATTCGAGTCTCCTTGTGAGTTAGTTTTTAATAGCACTACTCATAAGACTGAATAACTGCGGCAACACCGCCACTTTTTTTGAAAAAAATGATAGGCTGGAGTGCAGGCTTTGCCTCACTGCCATTAAGCTAAGGAAAAACCCCAGCGGGGTAAAATGTTTGTAGACTCAGTGTTTAGATGATTTCATAGCCCCGTAGGGGTGAAATGTTGGATGAGAAACAAACATTTCACCCCTACGGGGCTTGGTTATGTTTATATCTTTGTTGCTACAACCATTTTACCGCTACGCGGTTACGACCAGTCAGGCGTAACTTAATGGCAGTGAGGCTTTGCCTGCACTTGCAAGCAAAGCTTGCACTCCAATCGCTTAATTAGCCGACTGAATCACAAACCCCGCTGTGCCAGCAGGTTTTATTTTGATGGGTAAAGCACTGGCAAGGGTATTGAGAACAAGCGGTAAATCATCACTTGGGAAAATGCCGCTGACTTTCAATCCTTGTAATTTTGCATCGGCAACGTGTAGCTCAACATCGTGATAACGCGCCAGTTGTTCAATGACTACGCTTAAAGGTTGGGCTTTAAAGATGAGTTGTTTGTTTTGCCATGCGGTGATGTTGTTGACATCCACTTGTGTGATTGGGCTTGTTTGTCCGTTGTTATCGTAATCGAGTTGCTGATTTGGTTTTAGGTTGTGAGTAGCGGTGTTGTTGCTGACACTGACTTCGCCTTCCAATACCGTGACTGATACCTTGGCTGGTTGTTGATAGACATTGAAGCGTGTGCCTATGTCCTGAATTACGCCGTTGTTTGCAGTGACAGTAAACGGCTTTTCTTCATTATGAATGACGGTAAACAGGGCTTCACCGTGTGCGAGTGTGACTTTACGCCCGCTATCGGTGTATTGCACACTTAACGCGGTGTCGGTATTAAGTTCAATGTGTGAACCATCACTGAGTTCAATACTGGCGCGTTCACCTTTGACGGTGTGGTAATTTTGCGTATGCAGCCACGACCAGAAAAACGGCGCGGCACTCATTACCAGTAGTAGCGATAGCACCGTTGTCGCCCGTTTTCCAGAAAGCGTTCTCCGCGTCTGGCGTTGATTTCGTAAATACGCCCGCGCCGCTGCTAATTCAGCTTCCGCGTGCGGTTCAATCTGCCCCAAATCCTGCCAAAACGCAGACACCTGATCATAAGCAATACGGTGCTGTTTGCTTGCCGCCAACCAGTCATCAAACGCATAACGTTCTGCATCAGTACAGTCGCTGGAATGAAGGCGCGTTACCCAATAACTGGCGCGTTGTTGAATAGTCTTGTTCATATCAGGATTCATCATGAAAGGTACTTGCGAAACACTGCGCTAAGGCTTTAGCACAATAACGCTCAACCGTGCGTTGCGGCACAGCTAACGCTTCGGCAATTTCTTTGTGCGATAAGCCATCAATACGGTTGAGCAGAAATACATGACGATAGATTTCAGGTAAATCGTCTAATGCGAGTAAACATTTATTCAGCAATAACTGTCCATCGGCTAATGCTTCAAGCGAGGGCAGGGGTGAAATAAGGTTATCAGGTTCGATGTCGTCAATAGCAATGTGTTGGTGCTGAACACTGGCGCGGCGTTGATAATCAAAACCCAGATTGGCAATCATTTTGTATAAATAAGCACGCGGGTTATGAATAGACGCACAATCGGGATGTTGTAACAGGCGTAAATACGCTTCCTGCACGAGGTCTTCCGCCTCTGACTGACCGACTCGTGTATGGGCGAACGTCACCAGTTCCATGCTATGGCGGCGAAATAGTTTATCGAGAAAACGATGTTTAGGCATTGTAAAACTCAGGCATAGCGACTGCTGGAAAGTGACGGTGAACGATTAAACCGTTCGAGGTGAACTGTGCGCTTGTCCAGCAGTCGAAAGTGCATATTAGGCGTTAAGTATGAGCTAAGAAATAAGCAAAAAATATGCCGTTTATGGGTATGCCGCTATATAAACGACTTGCCTTTAGTTATCGAAAATAAATTATGCTATATAACCCAGTGACTGCGGTATATCACTTATTTTTGTTTAAAACCCTATTGAATATCAGTTTTTTCTAATATAAACTCTTAACATTGTTCCATGTTGGAATAAGTCATCAAGAAGACGATTTTGTCTGAGGAGCTATCATGTCTACGCATTATTCCCGTCGTCGTTTTTTAACCCATTCCAGTGTGGGTTTACTGGCTTTTGCAGGCTTACCGCGCGTGTTGCAGGCGATGGAAGGGATGCACGGAATGCCGAAACTCAGCCCTAACAAAGCCTCGCCCAATTTTAAGCCTGATGTTGAATTTGAACTGTTTTGTAAACCCGACTGGGTGTCGATTTTACAAGGCAAAAAAACGTGGGTGCAGAAATATTCCGCTCGGTTATTACAAGGCCCGAAAGACACGCTCACTGATATAGCAGGTTCGTATCTTGGTCCGATTATCCGCTTGAAAAAAGGGCAGAAAGTCCGTATTCATTTACATAATGAACTCATTCAACCCACCGTCACGCACTGGCACGGTTTACACGTTCCCGCCGAGATGGACGGGCATCCGCAATACACGATAGAACCCAATGAAACCTTGGTGTATGAATTTGAAGTGCTGAACCGCGCGGGCATGAACATTTACCATCCGCACCCGCATGAACTCACCGCACGGCAGGTTTATCATGGGTTGGCAGGCACTATCATTGTCAACGATGACGAAGAAGCCGCGTTAGAACTGCCCTCAGGCGAGTATGAAATCCCTATCGTGATACAAGACCGCCGTTTCGATGGCGACAATCAACTGGTGTACGCAGGACATATGCGCGACCGCATGATGGGCTATTATGGCGACCGCGTACTGGTCAATGGTAAGCTGGACTTTCAATTGGATGTTGCCAGCCGTGCCTATCGTTTACGGGTGTTGAATGGTTCAACCGCCCGCATTTATAAACTGGCGTGGGATGACGGTACGCCCATCACGGTGATTGGTGTTGATGGTGGTTTGTTAGAAAAACCCGAAGTAAAACCTTATGTGATGCTTGCTCCTGGTGAGCGTCTGGATGTCTGGGCAGATTTTAGCGGACGCAGCGAAGGTTCACAGCTGACTATGCGCAGTGCGGCGTTTTCAGGCGCATTGCCGAAAATGGGTATGATGCACCACGGCGGCAGTTTAGCGATGGGCAGTGATTACCCTATTTTTACCGTGAAAGTTACCCGCATCGTCAGCGACAGTCCGAAGTTACCGACCCAGCTCAGTAAAATCAACTGGTATAACGTCAGCGATACTGCCAATCCGAATAAACCGATTCCTATCGCTATTTCCGAAGATCACATGGCAATGCTGCTCAATGGTCGCCTGTATCAATTCAACGATTTTCATGATTTTGAGCGCATTAAAGTCAATACGATTCAGCTCATGGAAATTTTCCACGCCCACGGTGGCGGTCATGGTGCGGCATCGCAAGAAGGCGGCGAGCACCGAGGCGGCATGGGTATGGGCATGATGCACCGAGGCGGCATGGGTATGATGGGTGGAGGAATGGGCGGCAGCATGATGGCTATGGCGCATCCGATACATTTACACGGTCAACAGTTTCAGATTGTCAGTCGTAGCGTAAGTGCGGGAACAGAAGCTGATTATGCGACTGTGAGTGAGGGTTTTATCAACAGCGGCTTGAAAGATACTGTGCTGGTAATGCCTAATGAAACCGTGCGGATTATCAAACCGTTCCAAGATTTTAAAGGCTTGTTCATGTATCACTGCCACAATCTGGAACATGAAGACATGGGCATGATGCGAGATTTTTCTGTGGAATAGTCGCGTAGGGTGGGTAACGTTCTTTTGCCCACCTTTTATCAGTGAGCGGTGGGCAAAAGAGCGTTGCCCACCCTACAATAATTATTTTGTAAGACTAAAGGTCTTATTCGCTTTCCAGCCAACGATACACCGTACCCGCCAAAAACGCGCCGACAATCGGTGCAACCCAGAACAGCCATAATTGTGAAATTGCCCAATCCCCTGCAAATAACGCCACAGCGGTACTACGCGCTGGATTCACAGACGTATTGGTGACAGGAATACTGATTAAATGAATCAGCGTTAAACCCAGACCAATGGCAATCGGTGCAAAACCTTGAGGAGCGCGTTTATCAGTCGCACCCAGAATGATGATTAAAAACATAAACGTCATCACAATTTCAGTGGTCAGTGCAGACACTAAACTATAACCGCCGGGTGAATGTTCGCCATAACCATTGGAGGCAAAACCGCCTATTTCAAAACCCGCTTTGCCTGTCGCAATCAGATACAAAACAGCCGCACCCAGCAAACCACCTGCCACTTGAGCCAGAATATAAAAGCCCAGTTCAGCCGCAGGAAAACGTCCGCCCGACCACAAACCAATCGACACCGCAGGATTCAAATGGCAACCCGAAATATGCCCAATCGCGAATGCCATTGTTAATACTGTCAAGCCAAATGCTAGCGATACACCCGCAAAACCGATACCCAGTTGTGGAAATGCCGCAGCAAGCACCGCACTACCGCACCCGCCTAATACTAACCAAAATGTGCCGATAAATTCAGCCGCTAATTTTTTTGATAATGTCATCATAAACCTCTTATTTCGTTGTTAAAAGTTATTATGCTGTGGTCTGACAATGACGCTAGGCGGGCGATGTAGCGTATAACTGAATTTCAAAACACCCATTGCTAACGTCAGTCCGACATATTTCAATCCACACCCGACTTTATTCGTCGAGCGATACCCACCGACGGATAGCGGTCGATGAAAAAGCAGTTAAACATAAGTTTTCAGGCATTAACCAAAGACTTCACTTTAATCCTATGCCAGAAAATTTTTATTCAGCTACTTATTGAATTTTACCTCAACTTTTCTGAGCAATTGACCATTTTTTGCACACACCCACTACAACGCAGTGCGGACAATGCAGATGCCCCCAGTTTATAGTACAATTCAGCATTAAAATTCAGCGGGTAAAGACAATAATGACAGCCACTGTTGCCCCGTAAAACCGTTACTTGCACACTACTTAATGTTGGAGAACCAATGATGAAAACGATGGACGATAGAGATGGCGTTATTTGGATGGATGGTCAATGGGTTGAATGGCGGGAAGCCAAAGTCCATGTACTGACGCACACACTGCATTACGGTATGGGTGTGTTTGAAGGGATTCGCGCCTATAAAACTGAACAAGGCACCGCTATTTTCAGACTGCAAGACCATACCGACCGCCTGTTTCGCTCAGCGCAAATTATGAACATCAACATTCCCTTTACTAAAGAGGAACTGAATGTCGCCCATCAAGGCGCGATTGCAGAAAATGGTCTGGACAGTGCCTATATTCGCAGTATGTGTTTTTACGGCTCAGAAGGCATGGGCTTACGCGCAGACAATTTAAAAGTTCATGCTATGGTTGCCGCGTGGCAATGGGGCGCGTATTTAGGTCAGGAAAGTATCGAAAAAGGCATTCGTATCCGCACCTCATCGTATACCCGCAGTGCGGTCAACAGCACCATGTGCAAAGCCAAAGCCAACGGTAACTACATCAATTCCATGCTGGCATTACAAGAAGCCCTCGCTAATGGTTACGATGAAGCCTTAATGCTGGATCAACAAGGTTTTGTCGCCGAAGGCAGTGCGGAAAATTTCTTTATCGTCCGCAACGGTAAAATTTATACCCCAGAAACCACCTCGGCATTAGAAGGTATCACCCGCGACACCGTCATCACCATCGCCAAAGAACAAGGCTTTGAAGTCATTGAAAAACGCATTACTCGTGATGATGTCTACGTCGCAGACGAAGCCTTCTTCACAGGTTCAGCAGCAGAAGTAACGCCCATCAGAGAATTAGACGGGCGCGTGATTGGTTGTGGTAGTCGTGGTGTGATTACCGAAAAATTACAATCACTGTATTTTGATTATGTTTATGGTCGCCGTGATGATCATGCGGAATGGTTGACTTACGTTAAATAAATTTGATGCAAACCTGCGAGGTTTTAAAAACCTCGCAGGTTTCACCCCGTTCCCATGCGCTGTACACATCCCCCTCGTTCCCACGCGCCGCGCGACACATATCACAGAGAAACACAATGGGACGTAGCCGCTACACCATCCGCGAAACCCAAGCCCCGCACTTCCTAACCTGTACAGTCATCAACTGGATACAGATATTCACCCGACCGCAAACTACAATATATTGTACCTGTTGAGCAACTATTATTATCATGATGATGACTATTAAGCAGTTAATCGGTTTTGTCCGTACTGACCCCGTTAATTTAACTATCAAAGCCAAATTATTAGCCGTTGTGGCGGGTTTTATCGCTATTCTTATCGTTGCGTGGCTTACACAAACTTTCAGTTCTCATGCCGTAGCTCCCCTTATGGTTGCTTCAATGGGGGCTTCTGCGGTGTTGTTATTCATACTCCCTAATAGCCCATTATCACAACCGTGGTCACTAGTAGGCGGACACTTGCTATCCGCTACGGTAGGTGTATTGTGCGCTCAATTAATTTCTGATATAGCTTGGGCATCAGCGAGTGCGACGGGAATCAGTATTTTAATCATGTTATTATTTCGTTGCTTACATCCACCCGCTGCTGCTACCGCATTAACACCCATTTTAGTAGGCACACCTGTTATTTCACTGGGTTACAGTTTTGTAATGTTCCCCGTAGGGCTTAATGTACTGGTAATACTGTGTATGGCAATTATTTTAAATCGCTGGTTATTGGGCAATCGCTATCCCATCATGCCGTCTTGTGATACCAAAGGCAGTGCGAACAGTGAACCAGAACAGTTAATGGGTATTTCTGACACCGATTTAAAACAAGCGTTGAAAAATATGGATACGTTTATGGATGTATCGCTAGAAGATTTGAGCAAATTATTAACTGACGCGGAAAAAAATAGTTTCAAACGTTTTAAAGGCAATATCACTTGCGCGGATATTATGGTGCGTGACGTATTGACGGTTGAGTATGGCACTGAAGTGGAAGAGGCGTGGAAAATGATGCTTAAAGATCGACTAAAAGCAATGCCCGTGCTGGATAGAAGCCGTCGAGTCATTGGTATTATCACTTGGGCAGATTTTTTAAAGTTTATAGATTTGAATGCTCATCAAAGCATCCAAGCATCGTTACACGCTTTTATTCGCCGCACCCCTGATATTTCCACCAATAAACCCGAATCCGTTGGGCATATCATGACAGCACCTGTAACGACTTTGCTGGACACTACCCATATTGTTGAGCTGATTCCGTTAATGTCCTATAAAGGCATACGCCAAATTCCAATCGTTAATAACGAAAATCGTTTAGTCGGTATGGTATATCAAGCCCAGTTGTGTATTGCACTTTATGATGAACAACTTGCTACGATTGTTAAAAATCAAAGCGTTTCACCCGTTCCCACTCAGTGCTGACAATTAAGGTAAAACCATCATGAAAATTGCCATCGTAAAACTCTCCGCCTTGGGCGACATTGTTCATGCAATGGCTGCTTTGCAGTTCATCAAAGCCCAGCTCGTAGGATGGGTGAACTTGCGAACCCCAACATTCATCATGGTATGCGTTGGGTTTTGTACCGCAACCCAACCTTGTATATTAACCCTGAACAAAAGCCCAAGAAAAAATAGCCCGAAAAAGCTATAGTAAGACTGATGTACTGGGGAAGCCGACGCAACCTGAAGCCAAGAGCTTGTGCGTAGAAAG
>JAUYBJ010000054.1 GCA_030693155.1 Methylococcales bacterium | reverse complement strand
GTGGTCGAAAGGTCATTCGCATGGCTGGAAAAGTGTCGAAGACTTTGGAAAAATACGGAACGATTACTCAACACCAGCTTGCAATTCGTCAATCTGGCTTTTTTGGCTTTGTTACTACGAAGATTTTGAACAGGTTCTAACGCGGTTTTTTCGGCGGCTTTTTCCAGCATCAACGTTGCCAAGGTTTCAGACAAGCGCGGAACAGGATTATCAAACACTGCCGCCGCCTGTTGTGCCGCGTCAGGATGAGCAAAACCGTTAAACACTATCGGCGTGTTCAGTTCGTCTAGGCAGTCTGACAACACGCTATAAACCGCTTCATTCGCGGTTATCAAACCATGACAACGTTGTTTTAACTGATTGGCAAATTCGCTTAAAAAGTCGCTGAGTTCCTGGCTGTTTTGTGCGTGGGCAGTGATGGCGTTATTAATCGCTTGGTTATCGCCACGATAGGCTTGCATGATGGCGGCAAAGTTAATCAATTGCCCCGCTGAAAAGTCATTGAGCGTGGTATTGACTTTGCGGTAAGTGTTGCGGGCATCCATCATCAATACGTTGTCTTTGTTGGCTTCGGTTTTGCCTTTGTCCAAAAACCAAAGGTGACACGGTAATGACAGGGTATAAAAGAAATTATTCGCCACGGAAACAATGCAATCCACCGCGCCTGTTTCAACGAGTTTTTGCCGTATGGCTTTTTCAGTATTGCCCGCATCGGTGGCTGAACTTGCCATGACAAAACCCGCCCGTCCTGTGTCATTCAGGTAATGATAAAAATATTGTATCCAGAGATAGTTGCCGTTGTCGGCTTTGGGTATGCCGATGTCCTGAAATAAGCGTTTGTCGTTTTTTAAAAAGTCGTTGCCTTTATCGACTTGTTTAACATTAAACGGCGGATTCGCCATGACAAAATCACAGCGTCCAATCAGATTATGCGGGTCGGAATAAAAGCTGTTACTTTCGATAATTTTGCCTTCAATGCCATGAATGGCAAGGTTCATTTTCGACAGCTTCACGTTATTGGTTTTTTGTTCTGTGCCATAAACGGTGATGGCTTTGGTTTGTTTGCCGTGTTGTTCGATAAAATGCCCAGTCTGCACAAACATTCCACCCGAACCACACGCGGGATCATGAATAATGCCGTGGTCTGGTTCGATTAAATTAACGATTAACTGCACCAAGGAAGGCGGGGTAAAAAATTCGCCGCCTTCTTGTGCGCCCGCGCCTGTCATGGAAAATTTCATTAAGAAAAATTCGTAAATACGCCCGAATACGTCACCTGATAAGTTTTTAACAGCGTCACTGTTGAACGCATAAATTAAATTGCGTAGCAGTGATTCATCCAAGGTTTGATAATTTTTCGGCAAAATCCCCGATAGCTCAGGATTATTGCCTTCAATTAAGCGCATGGCGTTATTGAGGGCTTCACCGATTTTATTATCTTCGGATAATTCGGCTAAATAGTCATAACGCGAAGCTTCATCTAACCATAAGGTGTTACAGCTTTTAAAATGCTCTATAGTGGCTTCTTGTTTGCCACCACGCGGACGTGGGGGCAGTGTGGCTTCAATGGTGGCTTTGGTTTGCTCAAAGCGATTTTGCGCATAACGTAATAAAATCAAACCCAATAACGGGTCTTTGTATTCGCCCGCAGTCAGTTTTGAGTTAGCCCGCAGATTATCGGCAGTTCCCCATAATTGGGCTTCAAGTTGTTTTAGTTGTTGGTTGTTCAAAATAATCCTTTTTTGTTAAACACAAATTTAAAAGTTATAGCGGCTATTATCCACAAAATCGTTTAAAAATAGCTAGAAACCAAGACTTTAATTTTATTAAAGGCAACACTCGATTATTCTGTTTTGGGTAAGGCAATCAAAAGACAGGTGTTTATGGCTCATTGTTAGCCGCGCTGTCTGGGTATTTCAGCATTACCGCCGCGTGGAATAATTGCCTGTAATATTCTAAGTCTTGTGTATCGGTGTTTGCTGGAATGGGTCTAAATATTTGTCTCGTTCCCAAACTCCAGTTGTCTCGTTCCCAAACTCCAGTTTGGGAATGCCTATTGCCAAGCTCCGCTTGGTGTATCTGGGAAAAAATCAATCGTCAAGCAGAGCTTGAGGGTAGGCATTCCCAAGCCAGAGAGGCTGTGAAAGTATTCATAATTTCAAGAAAATATTCGTTATTAGACGCAACAATATTCAAACTCGTCATTCTGGCATGGATGCCAGAATCCAGTGCCAAGGATGGTAACTGCATGATTATAAATAATATTATACTTTACACTGTTTCACATCCATGTGACTGGATTCCAGCATCCATGCTGGAATGACGGCTTAACTTAATGGGCAGTGCTGGGTAAGTTGGGAACGCCTGAGCATAAAAAAACCCCGCAAAGTCAGATGACTTGCGGGGTCTTGGAACTGCTTGGGATTGCCTGAAACAGGCTTAAATCTTACAAGCTGTAGTACATATCATATTCAACAGGATGAGTGCTCATACGGATACGAGTGACTTCTTCCATTTTCAATGCAATATAACCATCAATTACGTCGTCAGTGAAAACACCGCCGCGTGTCAAGAATTCACGGTCAGCATCTAAAGCGTCTAATGCTTGGTCAAATGAATGACAGACTTGTGGAATGGCTTTCATTTCTTCAGCAGGTAAGTCATACAAATCTTTATCCATAGCATCGCCAGGATGGATTTTGTTTTGAATACCGTCAAGACCAGCCATCATCATGGCAGAGAATGCCAGATAAGGGTTAGCAGTTGAGTCAGGGAAACGTACTTCGATACGACGACCTTTTGGGTTGTTGACGAAAGGAATACGGATAGATGCTGAACGGTTACGCGCAGAATATGCCAGCATAACAGGTGCTTCAAAGCCAGGTACTAAACGTTTGTAACTGTTGGTTGATGCGTTGGTGAATGCGTTTAAGGCTTTAGCGTGTTTGATGATACCGCCGATGTAATACAATGCAGTTTCAGACAAACCGCCGTATAAATCACCTGTGAACAGGTTGATGCCATCTTTGAATAATGATTGATGAACGTGCATACCGCTACCGTTGTCGCCAACTAATGGTTTAGGCATGAATGTTGCCGTTTTGCCGTAAGCGTGTGCGATGTTGGCAATAACGTATTTCAGTTCTAATACTTCGTCAGCTTTTTTAACTAAGGTGTTAAATTTTACGCCGATTTCACATTGACCTGCTGTTGCTACTTCGTGATGATGAACTTCAGTTTTTTGACCCATTTCTTCCAGTGTTAAACACATTGCAGAACGCATATCTTGGAATGAATCAACTGGAGGTACTGGGAAATAACCGCCTTTAACGCCTGGACGGTGTCCAGTGTTGCCGTCTGGGTAGACTTTTTCTGAGTTCCAGCCCGCTTCTTCTGAGTCAACTTTGTAGAAAGAACCTTCCATTGAAGTTCCCCAACGCACGTCATCAAAGATGAAGAATTCGTTTTCAGGGCCGAAGAAGGCTTTGTCTGCAATGCCTGTTGATTGTAAGTAGGCTTCTGCGCGTTTGGCTAATGAACGGGGATCGCGCTCATAACCTTGCATATTTTTGGGTTCGATAATGTCGCAACGCAAAATCAGTGTGTTGTCATCAAAGAAGGGATCCATGACCGCTGTAGAAGGGTCTGGCATTAAAATCATGTCTGATTCGTTGATGTGTTTCCAGCCTGCGACTGAAGAACCATCAAACATATTACCTTCTTCAAAAGTATCTTCGTCAATGCTATGAGCTGGGAATGTAACGTGTTGTTCTTTGCCGCGTGTGTCACAAAAACGAAAATCGACAAATTTTACGTCGTTTTCTTCAATCAGTTTTAATACTTTTGCTATAGACATTTATGTTGTCTCCTAAGATAGTTATGTGTCAATGTTTTATACAAACGACTTTAAGATAGCATCTTTTTTATTGAGTTAGCTACAAAAAAAAATAACGTTGAAAACAGGCGTGCACTAGGTATTGTTCACGATTTGCTGTTTTACTACTATTTGTTGTGTTGTGGTTTTTGTGAGTCAGGTAGTTATGCACAATATCAGATCATTATGTGTTTTATACGCACCATGGGGGTGCGTTTATTTTGTATGATTGTTGGAAAATGGGGAAACATTGCTTATAAACAACGGTTTTATCATTAAAACAACGTTTGGCACAATATCTGCTACACTTAGATTGTCAATGGATGTGGGTGCAACCCTTACCATATATATTTTTCTCGAAAGGAGCTACTTAAATGAAATACTTGTTATTAAATCGCAAAAATCGCATGATTTGTGCTGCTATCGGTGGTCTGTTATCAGCCTCTCTCTATACAGGCAATGTCCACGCGGCAGGCATGATCAAATCCTTAACTGATTTTGATGTGAATGAAACCAGCGCATTGAAAGATAATGGTATTGTTATCGGTGGATGGCTAAATGGTGGTATTACTTACAATGCAACTAACCCAACTGACAGATTCAACGGCCCTGTGACTTTTGGTGATCGTGCCAGTGAATTTCAGTTGAATCAATTGAATTTATTTGTACAACGTGCGGTTGTTACCGAAGGTGATAAATGGGATTTCGGCGGACGTTTTGATTTCATGTTCGGTACTGATGCTACCTTTACTCAAGCGTATGGTGTACCTGCTTATGATGTCAATACCTTACAACGGTTGAACCGTAACAACTGGGATTTACATATGCTGCGCGGTCAAAATCGTTTTTATGATATAGCGTTGCCACAAGCCTACGTTGAAGCCTATATTCCTGTCGGTAATGGCTTGAATGTTAAAGCAGGTCATTTTTATACCCCAATCGGTTATGAAACCGTTCCTGCTCCTGATAACTTTTTCTACAGCCATGCGTACACCATGCAATATGGCGAACCGTTCACCCATACAGGTATTTTAGGTAATTACACGGTCAACAGTAACGTGTCTGTTATGGGCGGCGTGACTACAGGCAGTGCGACTGGCGGTTGGGATGGCGGCTGGAATAAACAGTTAGGCAATTGGGGCGGTATCGCTGGTGCAACGTGGACAAGTACCGATAAAGGCACATCTGCTAATATCGCGGGTACTTATGGCAAAACATCTGAGAGCAGCAACCAATCATGGGGTTTGTACAGCATTGTGTTAAAACACAATATCACTGAGAAAACTCATTTAGTATTACAACATGATCACGGTTATGCGAATAACGTTGCCTTATCTACTGTCAGAGATGCTGAGTGGTACGGTATTAACACCCACCTGACTTACGATGTAAAAGATAATTTATCCGTCGGTGTGCGTGGCGAATGGTTTAGAGATCATGACGGCTTCCGCGTTTGCTCACCCGGTCGTGTTGGTGCAACCACTAATGATGAGGGCGGCGTTGCTGTCAGTACCGCAGCCAGTGGTAATTTCTTAGCAACTTGCCAACCTGCAACTTACTATGCAGTGACCGCAGGAGCTAACTGGAAACCTGTTCCTTGGTTGAATGTACGTCCTAACGTGCGTTATGACTGGAATGACGGCAGAAACCCAGACGGTTCAAACTACAATGTATTTGATGGTGCGAGCAGACAAAGTCAATTTTTGTTCTCTACCGATGCAACGGTTACGTTCTAAACATTCTTGATGTTAAGCAGGTAAAAAATACGCCTTCGGGCGTATTTTTTTGGGTAGCGGTTTGAATCTGTTATGAAAGTATCAATGACTGCCAGTCCTTTGAATGACTGGCAGTCATAACTCACAAATCAAAATAGTTGATTGCACCAATTAAAGGCGTACGCGGGTTCAATGATAATTTGACTGATACCGTATTGAGCAAAGGCAGAAAGCGACCTTTGGCGGTAAAGGCACGCATGAAACGCCCTGTCTGCATCGCCGATAATATTTTAGGTGCGATACCGCCACCGATAAAAACCCCGCCTGTGGCAAGTGACTTTAATGCCAGATTGCCTGTTTCCGCACCATAAAGTTCAACAAAAAGACTGACTGCCTCTGCGCATAAAGGATCGGCATTGGTCACGCCCAATTGAGAAATAACCGCATTTCTGTCGATGTCGCTGTGCATATCAGGTACGCTTGAGCAAGGCGACGCAAGGTCTTGAGTACACAGAAAATCATATAAATGACTAAAACCGATACCCGATAATACGCGCTCGTAACTGACATGATCGGGATACATTTTTCTCAGGTAGCTTAATAATTTATCCTGCTGGGCAGTTTGTGCGGCAAAGTCACTGTGACCGCCTTCGGTTGCCATCGGGTGATATTTATTGCCATCCCAGTATAAAATAGCTTCGCCCAACCCCGTACCTGCGGCGATGACGGCGATATTGCCTGTTTGAATTTGAGCATTGGGATTTAACTCGATAAGGTCGTGTTCAGGCAGATATAGCATACCCAATGCCATTGCCTCCAGATCATTAAGCAGTTTGACTTTTACGGTGTTCAGTTTTATTTTCAATAATTCGGCATCCAGCACCCACGGTAAGTTGGTGGTCTGGCAGCGTTGATTAACCACAGGCCCTGCAACACCGAAACACGCGGATTTAATAGCAAAATTGGCGGATAAAAAGTCGCTCAGAATGTCATCAAATTCGGGGTAATGCTGACTGGGGTAGCTTTGTTCCTGTATACAGGTCAGCGAGCCGTTGTCATCTCTGGTTAAAAGGGATAATACTGTTTTTGTTCCACCTATATCGCCTGCTAATATCACTATAATATCCTGTTAATCATTGTTAAGTAGATGATTCAACGCATCGAGAATGCCATTGGCGACCTGATGCGGCGGTAATCTGTAAAAAGCCTGCCATTCTTGAGGCGTACAGTCGTCGTAACTTTTTTTATGGGTCGGGGGCGCTTGTAACGAGCTGATTTTGACAGCATGATTAATTATAGTATCCGAGAATAAGGTATCGTCAATGTGTAATGTGGGATTATCACGAAAAATAGACGCGATGGCTTTGAGGGCTTCTACGGTTAATTGCCGATAAACAGGGGCTTGCAGCTTGTTCAGCAAATGATTGACGTGCAGTTTGAAACTTTGCTCACCTGCGGTGGATTGTGACAAGGTGTTTTCGCTATCCAGCCGATTTTTGCTGTTGAGTTTTTCGCCGATAGTCAGACCTGCGCAATGGTGCAGAATATCCCGCACACTGGCATAAAACGCGGTATTTTCTCGCCCGACACTGCCTTGTTGTTCGCGCCATGCGTACCAGTCTTTAATGGTATCCCAGTCTTTTGGGTTCATGCTGGTGGAGAATCGCGCACTGCTCAGTTCGCGGCATTCGCCTTCATAATGCAGAATTTCCGTTAAATCCAGTTGCTCTTCGGTATTGCTGTAGTCGGTTAATGTTTCGCTTACTTTTTGAAATAATTGGTACGGCGGTAACGCAAGAATTTTATTAAACGCCTGATCCAAGGTACGACAGGCGGATTCGCGCTGTTGTCGGGTAATAATCAATTGCAGAATATGCCCGACACGCACGGTGTGCATATCGGTAAATAATTCGGGGTTGGATTTGATGAGCATTCCTAAATACAACACCAGTTCCTGAATAATACTGTGTTCACTGGGATCATGATTATTGTAGCTGCGAATCGTGTGCAGAATATCCGAAGAATCAGCGGGGCGCGTTAAGGTTGCCTTGCTTCGGTAGGAGCGACCTAAACTGAGAGCGTGTTGGCGCACCAGTATTTCATTGGCTGCCTGTTCCAGATTAATATCGTATTTACCCAGCAAGCCCGCACAATGTCGGACAATACTCCAGACGTGCTGATCCCCTGCCCGCTCATAAATTTCTTCCAGCACATCACGCACCCGCGCAACGTCGCCATTCGGAGCGGTTAATCCTGTGTCGTAATCCAGACCGTACCTTCCGCACAATACGCTGACGGCTTCCAGTTGCGCATACAGATTGCGGTTAGTTTTCAGTTGTTCGCGCAGGATGTCATCACCGCTGATTTCCCACTCCATTAATAATAGGGTATCTAATGATATCAGGGGTGCGGTATTGCTGGGTAAGGCGTGTAAAAAAGGGCGTTCAGCCTCGACCCATGAGGCTTTGGAGAATTGAAAATCATGCAGGTTGCTGATTTTTTCATAACTGGTGGTGTCGGCAAATTCCAGCAGCGTACCCAGTTGCAGGGCGATATTTTGTACGGAAGCCTGTTGCAGCTCCTGAATAAATTCAATCAGTATTTCACGGTGATGCTCATCGAGCATATTCTGTTTGATAGTCATCACCACCAACGGATTGCCCGGTTTATCCCAATGATTATAGATATAGGACAATTCCAGACGTAACCGCTGAATCAGCAAACGGTTGTCCATCGCCAGATAAAAACCTTTTTGATTCAGACATTGCGGCAAAAACAGCAATTTTTCACCTGATAAAATATACAGCTTGGAGGTTGCCAGAGTACGCAATTGCCCCAACGGTCTGCCTGTTAAACCGATGCGATCATTTCTACCGACATGAGTATAGGCTTCGGCAAGTTCATCGGCTTCTCTGATTTGAATCGGGGCTATTTCGGCGAGAGTTTGCGTGTGAATGCCGTAGTGCATCAAGCGGGTTTGTACGACTTCATCTTGCGCCAGCAACTGAATTTGCAGCTTGCAGTTCTGCGTTTGTTTAATCGCTTTGTGTCGTCCTAACGGGTCTATGTCATCCATCGCCAGTAAATCATCCTGAATCAGACAACCCAGAATAAACAGACTTTGCGCCCACACCAAGGGGATGTTTTCGTTCGGCACTCGTTGTTGACTGTGCGGCTTGGCTTTTTCGGCGGCACACAATCCAACGGGTACGCTGTATAGTTCGGGTAATAACAGCTGCCCGTTTTGCTCAACCAGCAATTTATCCAGCTTGGCGCGATACTGTAATGCACTGTCGTTATCGCCTGTGGCTAATTTATTGAGCAGTAAGTAAGTGAAAAATAACGGCCATTCACATTCAATATCCATGAATTGTTTTAATTCATGCGGATCATAATATTGGCGATGACTGTCTTCTATCGCGGTTTGGTGTCCATCCAAAAGAAAACGTTTGCAACCATATTCGCCCTCCAGTTTTTCGCAAATAATCGCTTCTGTTTTGCTGCGCAGTTGTTGATTATCGACGGCAAAAGCAGGAAATCCAGTAATGCTGAGCAACGCGGAATCGGTTTCTTTAGAAATAGATTCTCTGGGTAATAGCGATTCCAAGGCAATACGGGTACGCGCAATGTCATCGCTGATGACATGAATCACCGAGGCTTGTCCGCCGTCTTTGCCGAATAAATTAAAATCCGACAAGGCTTCCAGTGCCGCTTTTGCCATGCCGACCGAACTGGCATTCAATTCGGCGATACCATGATTGATTTTATGCCCGCGCTCCCAGATGCCGTAATCGGGCGTGCGGTAGGTGCGGCTGATGTAGTGAACCAGATTCTGGACAAAATTGACTTCATCAATGGTAAACACAATACGCAAACCCGATGCGGTCATTTGCGCGAGCATCAGCAAAAACAATGACGTGGCATCCAGTTGTAAATGCCCCCATTCATCATCACCGACGACACAGCCGCCCGATTTAGTGTCGTATTTGGCGTGTAATGCGTCCAGCGGATGTTGTGATTGTTTGAATTTTTCCACTTTTGGAGCCTGACGCATCATCGCCGTCAACAGGCCGCGCATCAACTTGACCACGCTTTGCTCCAGCAGATAAGTTCTATCCTGTTGCCCGTCAACACGCCGATACGCCAGTGCCAAGCCCCATGCGGCAAGAATACTGTAAACATTATCCCTGACCCACGCATCGGTATAATTGCCATGTTCATTGATAGCGGTACTGGCAGGCAGCAAGCCGCTGACCCAATCCTGTTTGTTCAGAATTACGTTTTGTACCTGTTGGTAATAGGCATTCAGTTTGTCGGGCGGATTATTGGGTTTCATAGTGTGCAATACGGTTATTTTCCATTTATATAGAATGTTAAGCAGATGTTGTGCCAATGTTTAACCGATTGGTTAAGCGGCTTCCAAGGTTGTTTATTCATGCTTGAGAAAGTCAAAAAACAGTTTTTTTGACTCTTTTCTGTTCGTTCTGGAGATTGCCAGTCCTTGCTCAGCACGAACGCTTTAATCAGGTAATGCCATTATTTGCACTAAATTGAACAAAAAAATTGATTTAACGCACCAAAAAAGCACATTCCAATCCTGATTTAAAACCCGCACACACTGATTACTGCGCACGGGTCGATTAATAATGATTTTAATGGGCTGTTCATTTACACTGGTGACACATTCAAATCAGGTCATTCACTACATTCCCGCTACACCTGATTGCTTAATTAATCGGATTTTTCTCATGAAACAGCTCACGCCCGAAGGGCAGCAAATAATTAACAACATCGCGCAACGTTATCATTTCAGCCCTGATGCGGTATTCAGTATGTTGTTATCGGTCATTAACGGCAACGGTTCGATGGCGCAGTTTAACCACCCTGAATTTGGCGGTTCGGGGCAATGGATGCGCGGCGGCATGATTATGTTGGGCGATATGTTCAACAACGGCTTAAAAAACAGCGTTGGTAACTTATGTCAGGAACTTGCCAATCTGATTGCTAATCAACCGAATCTTGTTCAAAGCGGCAGTTTTCAATCACAAAGCCAAGGCAATCAGCAACAAAGCAACTTCGGCGGCAACCAGAATTCAGGAACGGCGAGTTCAGTGAGTTTATTTGTGCCGCCGCCTGCGGGCAGTTCTGGCAATTGGTGGCCTGCGGGGTTGCAATTCCCCAATAGCACGGGAGCGCAAAATAATATGCGTTATGCGTATTTTGCGACTATTCGACGACTGGCTATCGAAGCCAATGGGCGGGTAACGCTCTATGATACGCTAGATCATCAAATCGGCGGCTTTTCTCAGCAACAATCGGGCGGCAGTTCGATTACCTTTACCAGTCAATACGGGCTGGTCGATGTGAATACCCTGCCTGTTATTTCCATCGACAATATACCCGTGCAAACGCCGAATCAACCGCAACCAGCACCCGCTGTTCACGCCAGTCCTGTTAATACAACTGGAGTCAGTCAAGACGCGGATATTTTTGCGGCTCTGGAAAAATTAGCCGCGCTAAAAGATAAAGGCATATTGACCGATAGCGAATACAGCACCAAAAAAGCCGAATTGCTTGCCAGATTATAGTCATCTAGGCAGTGTATTAAATCTGTTATTTTATGACTGCCAGTCCGTCAAGGACTGGCAGTCATAAATATCGCAGTAACAGGTTTAACCCCACTACCGTCATCTATTAGTAATCCAACAACGGACGTACCTCAGTGATTGGTATGATGATTGCTTTCCAGATTATTATCATTCATTTACAGCGTAAATAGCACGAGAGGTAAACAATGCCAGAACAAAATATGAGCAAAAAGCAGTCACTGACAGACTTTATTCGGAATCACGGACGCTTTAAACGCGCCAAGAGTGACATCGCACTGATCGAACACTCGATTCAACGCGAATGCAAAGCTCCCATTAACGCACGCTTAGCATCGAATGGCGCGTTATGTGTTGATACCAATCGCACAGGACGCTCTCCATCGGATAGATACATTGTTGCGGGGAAATATTCTTCACAAATTAACTGGAATTCAGTCAATAAAGAAATGCCTCGCGATGTATTTCTCTCGCTCATGGATAAAGTCATGAGCCATGTGGAAAACCTTGCAGAGCCGCTATTTTTCTCTGATGATTTGTATGTCGGCAAAGATAGTCAATACCGTCAGCCGTTACGCCTTGCGACCAAGTACGCATGGCATCAGCTTTTTGGACGACACTTTTTTATTCAGGATGAGCAACACGATGGCAGTAAGAAACCGTGGACGTTACTGAGCATTCCGTCATTTGTGACTGAGCCAGAACGAGATGCTACGCACAGTGATGGCGTTATTGCTATTGACTTGGATGAGCAGGTAATTTTGATTGCCAACCGTACCTATGGCGGCTGCCAATGGAAAGCAATTTTCACCGCAATGAACACATTACTCCCGCTGGAGGGTGTTCTAACCATGCACTGCGGCGCGAACATTACCAAAAAAGAAGGTCATGTCACGCTTTTTCTTGGGCTTTCAGGTACAGGAAAAACCGCGCTGTCTGCCGACCCTGATTGTCTGCTGATTGGTGACGATGGTCATGCGTGGGGGCCCAATGGGATTTTTAATATTGCAGGCGGTTGCTATGCGAAACTGCATGACATTACCCGTGAACGTGAACAGTTAATCTGGGATGCGCTGCGTTTTGGCACCATCATGGAAAATGTAGTATTGGATAATAGTCGCACGCCCGACTTTGAAACTGGCCCTGAAAATATTCGCGGACTTTATCCAATGGAGTTTATTGAGGATGTGTATCCCGGTGAACACGCGGGGCATCCCGACGCGATTATTTTTCTTACCTGTGATATGTTTGGCGTACTGCCGCCTGTTGCAAAGTTGTCTCCTGAACAGGCAGCGTATTATTTTGCCGCAGGCTATACCACCAAAGTGGGCAGTACCGAAGCGAACAGTCTGCATGATTTTGAGCCTACCTTTAGTGCCTATTTCGGTGAAGTGTTTTTCCCGCTGTTAAGTAAATACTATCTTGATTTATTCCAGAGCAAATTGCGTGAGCATCATGTCCCCGTGTATCTGGTCAATACGGGCTGGACGGGCGGGCCTATGGGTTCACCTGCGGGCAGACGGTTTTCTATCGCCACGTCCAGAAATATTGTCCATGCCATACAGCATAATAAAATTCATGATGAAGATTTGATTCTGCTCCCTGAACACAATCTTTACGCACCTAAACATATCGCAGGTGTTGATGAACGCAACCTCAACCCATTGAATATGTGGCAGGATCAGACGGCCTATTATGCGGCTTGCGACGAGCTCAACCAGCTTTTTCATACCAATATGGCGCACAAATTTCCTGATATGAACACAGCGATTCTCGAATCGGGTCGCCCCTGATAATTACTTGCTTTAAGCACACAAAAACGCCCGATTATTGGGGCGTTTTTCGTGGTGCGAGTGCTTTTATTGTTAGTTGCCGATAATCGCAGAGCCTAATAACTTTGCCATGGTCGAGCCTTGTTGGGTGTTGACGTAATCCAGTACCAGCGGTACGAATTGCTGAATTTGTTCGGGAGTCATGCCCAGTTGTTTGAACAGGCTGACTACGGTGATTAGGTTGCTTATCGTTCCGCCTGAGCCGCTTGCCAATTCTGCGACACTGCTCAGCATTTCTGGGCTGAGGTTACTTAACAAATTTTGCACATTGGGGATTGCTTGTTCTAATTGGGCGAATTCTCTCGCTTTCAGTTTGCTTTGTGCCATTTGTAACAATACACCCAGACCGCCTTGCGCCTGATCTTGCGTTACGCCTGCTCGCTGCATTAATACATCGGTCAATGGCGGTGCGGCTAGGGTTTGGTTGTTCTGTGGTGTTTGCAGCGGCGGCAGTTTGCTATGACCATGTAATAGGTCATTAATGGCTTTTTTGGTTTGCGGCGAGGCGGCGGCGGTTGCCGCTTTCATCATGTCCTGCCATTCGGAGGCGCGGGCATTGCTCAGTAAGGCAACGGATAATATGAAGGTAAAGATAATTTTTTGCATGGTTGTCTCGATTTAGGTAACAAATCGGTCTCTGTTGATAGGCAATAAGGAGTACAAAACTGGTTGGTAGTGTATTAAATATATTGTTTTAGCTTGAGATAGACTGCCAGTCTTTCAAGGACTGGCAGTCATTCGTATCACAGCAACAGGTTCTGCACTCCTTGCGCTATTTACTCGGCGGGATGCAGCAAGCCTAACAGCATTTGTGCCTGTTCAGCAGCTTCATGTCCCATGTTCGTTAAATAACCGCCATCTTCTTGAGTCGTCAGACCTTTGTCATGTAAACGTTTAACGGCGGCGACTATTTCAGGTGCGGCTTCGTGTTTGTGTACTTTAATGCCTGCTTGCGTGGTTTCTAAGTTATAACGAACCAGCATATTCAGTTCATCGACAATATCTTGTGTATAGGGCATAGCAAATCCTCATGATTTATTGTTTCAATCCACACCCAACCTCATCCGTCGAGTGATACTCGCCGACGAATAGAGGTCAGCGAATAAGCTG
>JAUYBJ010000052.1 GCA_030693155.1 Methylococcales bacterium | reverse complement strand
ACACGCAAAAAGATGAAAATACGCGCATGGCTTCTGTGAGAATAAAAGTCGAGCATAGTATTGGCGGCATGAAGCGTTACCGCATTCTTTCTGACAGACTAAGAAACCATCTTATTGATTTATATGATGATATTCTCGGAGTCTGCACGGGGCTTTGGAACTTCTATCTCGCTAACTGATTGTTTTATAATGGAACAACAACTCTATTATGTTGCCTTATGTTTAACATACAAGGTGTTAAAAACCTCGCAGGTTTTTGTTTATATGAACTAATAAGTTCAATATACTAAAAATGCGTCATATCACGCAATTAATAGGTGATATGACGCATTTAATTTAGTTCCCAGTATTAAAATATCTTGGTGATTAATTATATCCAATTGATGTAATAGATAAAAATATAAAACGTCTCTATTGGCATAACAAATGCTTTATTGTTAGTCGATATGAAATTTAAGGAGGCGGTTTTGAACATAGCAACGGTTTATCAACAACATCAAAAAGAATTAATCTGCTATACAACGCGAATTACTGATTGCAGAGAATCGGCGGAAGATATTATTCAAGAGAGCTTTATTATTTTGTCGCGTGAAGTGCAGCAGCAACATATTGAAAATCCCAGAGCGTTTTTATTTCGTGTTGCCAAAAATCTGGCGTTCGACCATCTTAAGCATAAAAAAGTCACTGACAATTATGCGCAGGCTCAATACCCTATTTTAGAATCGACCATTGAAGCACCGTCTATTGAACAATTGCTGGCGGATAATCAGGATATAGATTTGATGAGGCAGGTGATTGACGAATTGCCGCCGCGTTGTCGCGATACCTTTATTTTGAATAAAATGCACGAAATGAGCTACGGTGAAGTGGCGCAACATACAGGTATCTCAGAAAGCGGTGTCGAAAAACATATCATGAAAGGCTTGCGGCATTGTCGTAATCGCCTAAAAAATTTAAAAAACAGCTGAACTGATTTTCTGCTGCCGCCCCGCACAACCGCGCGGGGCATTCAATGCCATCATTGGCTTTAGTACGTTTAACTGAATGCGTACTGTGTAAAAATATCCCCAAACGCATAAGCGCATAAGCTGTTGCGTACTCACATTAAATTCATTAGCCGCGTGTTAAGACCATCCGCAGTCAAGCAAGTGAATTATTTTCCTTAAAATAGTCATATCATTAAGGTAACATTAAGCAAGAGTAACCTTTTGTGCCTGAACAACGCGGTTTTATTCCCCTTTATGTTATCTGGGTTACTAATTCACCAAATATTCAAGGATAAAAAATGAAAATCAACTGCTGCTCGTGTTTTAAACCTTTGATGCTGACGGCTGCATTAGCAATAACCTCTGTTGTTCACAGTGCTGAAAAGCCAACAAACGACATCGTTAAAAGTCCTTGGGCATTTGATCTTAATACCTATCTGTGGTTACCACGCATAGACGGTAATTTCACGTCTGGTCCGTTTGAGACATCGGCTAGCCCCAGTTTCATTGATATTATGGGGAAATTGCGCAATTTCCCGATGACGTTTAATGGACATTTCAACGCTTATTATGATCGAATTGGCTTTTACCTAGACGGTAGTTACATGGGGTTGGATTTTAGACCTCAAGTTGATAAGGGTGAAAGTAAAGGCGTGTCAACGCGCATGGGCATTATGGAATATGGCGCGAGTTACCGTCTATTGGGTTCAACAGCCGCAGAACGTGTTAGCAAGTGGGGCGAAACCCCACGTTCTTATAACTTCGACATCTATGCGGGCGCACGCACTATTTGGTTAGGTAATCAAGCAGAATTCGCACGCGTTAGTAAATCAACGAACTCCTCTATCACGGCACCCGTATTAGGTGGTCGGGTTATGGTCGATATTTCCCCCAAATGGTATGTTTTGGTAGACGGTAGCGTCGGTGGTTTTGGTGTGGATAAAGTGAACTTTACCAGCTCCGCGCTCGGTACAATCGGTTATCGCACGCGTTTGTTTGATGTCCCTGCTTCGGTGGAAGCAGGTTACAAGATGTTGAATGTGCAAGTAAACGGAACGGATTTAACATCCGATATAACAATGCACGGCCCTTATATGGGGCTAACAGGCTATTGGTAAGGATTAAGGCTTTATGAAAATAGCATTAGCAGCAGTAGCGATTCTAGGAATGGCTACTTCGTTAGTGAATGCAACCGATATGGATCCGCGCTCGTATTCCAATATACCGACGGATCTTAACTTTCTGATTGCAGGTTACGCGAATACCAAAGGTAATGTTGCCTTTTCGCCTGCACTGCCTATTGAGAATGCCAAGTTGGAAACGCACACGGCAGTTTTTGCTTATGCGCGGTCATTGGATTTTTGGGGTAAATCTGGCAAGGTTGATGTCATTCTTCCAGCCGCGTGGTTATCAGGGACGGCAGAAGTATCGGGCGAACAAAAATCAAGAACAGTCAATGGCTTGACCGATTCTATTGCGCGTGTGTATGTCAATCTTTACGGCGCACCTGCGCTGTCAATGAAAGAGTTTGCTGACTATAAGCAAGATACCATTGTCGGCGTTAGTCTTGCAGTGGGCGCACCGACGGGACAATATAATCCTGAAAAGCTGGTCAATATCGGTACTAATCGTTGGTATATCAAACCTGAAATCGGTATTTCTAAAGCATGGACTCCCGCATTAACCACCGAGTTTGCGGCGGGTATGTTCAATTTCACCAATAACAATCAGCCGTTTCATGGTGACACGCTAAAACAAAAGCCTATTTACAATATGCAGGGGCATCTTATTTATAACTTCGGCAAAGGCGTATGGCTGGCTGCTGATGCCAATTATTATATGGGAGGACGTACCATGATGGACGGTAAAGAATCCGACAATATGCAGCAGAATTGGCGCGTCGGTGGTACGTTTTCATTTCCCATCAGCAAGCAGATGTCCATTAAACTTAACGGCAGTACAGGTGTCTATTCACGCACAGGTAGCAGTTTCGACATCATTAGCGTTGCTTGGCAATATCGTTGGGGTGAAGGGCTTTAGGTGTGCAGTGAAAGAATTAATTTCTGAAGTCAAAAATAAGAATTTTACTATTAAATATCAATGAGTTATTTATAGCAAGCGAATGAAATAGGTAAACTGATTTTTACTAAATGCAGTGAAGTAGCAAGTGACGCAAACTAAACTGTGAAACCTAAGTAAGCAAATTAAATAGGAATCTTCGATGAAATCAAAACCGCTAGTTGTTTTAACCGCGACTGCTTTGTGCTGTATGGCTACGGCAACACACGCTACGCCAAAACCGCCATCAACCACACCCGCTGCACTTGACCGCTCAACGCTACCCATTAAAGAACCCACTTATCCAGCAATTACCGAACTGGATGCACGCAATGCCAAAGCCCCGCCTCGTTTTCAGGTGAAAGCTCCTGACGGTGCGCCCAATGTGTTGGTGATTTTAATTGATGACCAAGGTTTTGGGGTATCGAGTGCATTTGGTGGTGCTGTTCAAGAACCTGTACTCGACAAATTGGCAAGCGAAGGCTTGAAATATAATAATTTTAATACCACAGCGTTATGTTCGCCGACGCGTACTGCACTGCTAACTGGTTATAATCATCATAGCAATAATGCGGGGTCTATCATGGAAACCGCTACTGCATTTCAGGGGAATACAGGTATTCGTCCACAAACCATTACCCCAATGGCAGAGGTATTGCGCCAAAATGGTTATAGCACCGCTGCTTTTGGTAAATATCATGAAACACCACCGTGGGAAGTCTCGGTATCGGGTGGTTATGACCGTTGGCCCACGCATTCGGGTTTTGATAAATTCTACGGTTTCATCGGTGGCGAAACCAATCAGTGGACTCCAGCAATTTATGATGGAGTCACTGAGGTTGAAACACCTAAAACGCCTAATTATCACTTTACCAGTGATATGACGGACAGAGCTATTAACTGGATTAAGGCACAACAATCCTTAACGCCTGATAAACCGTTCTTTACTTATTTTGCTACGGGCGCAACTCATGCCCCACATCACGCCCCTAAAGAGTGGATAGAAAAGTACAAAGGCAAGTTTGACATGGGCTGGGACAAATTGCGTGAACAAACGCTGGCAAAGCAAATTGAATTAGGCATCGTCCCGAAAGGCACAAAGCTCGCGCCAAAACCTGAAGGTATAAAAGACTGGGATTCTTTATCCGTAAAAGAAAAAGAATTGTATGCCCATCAAATGGAAGTATTTGCAGGCTTTGCTGAATATACCGACCACGAAGTGGGCAGGTTGCTGGATTCTTTGAAAGAAATAGGTGAACTTGATAACACACTGGTTTTTTATATAGCGGGTGACAATGGTTCTAGTGCTGAAGGAGGAATGGCAGGGCTTTTTAACGAAATGACCTTCTTTAATGGCATACAAGAAAACTTTGATGATGTTTATAAAAAAATGGGTGAATGGGGTAATTCTTCAACCTATCCGCATTTTGCCGCAGGTTGGGCTGTTGCAGGTGATGCGCCATTCTCTTATACCAAACAAGTCGCCTCTGATTTTGGTGGTACACGCAATGGCGTAGTCGTGCGTTGGCCCAAAGGTATTCAAGCAAAAAATGAAATACGCAGTCAGTTTAGCCATGCGATAGACATTGCTCCCACGGTTTATGAAGCGGCTAAAATACCTGCACCTCAAATCGTCAATGGCATTAAACAAAGACCCATTGAAGGCACGAGTATGTTGTACTCATTTAATAATGCCAAAAGTCCAAGCAAACACACCACCCAATATTTTGAAATGTTTGGCAATCGCGCTATTTATCAGAATGGCTGGGTAGCCCGCACTATTCATAAAGCCCCATGGGAGTCTAAACCACGCAACCCATTTGATAAAGACGTTTGGCAATTATTCAATGTCAACGAAGACTTTAGTGAAGCCAATGATTTAGCGGCAACTAACCCTAAAAAGCTGCAAGAATTGCAGAAAGTGTTTTTAAGAGAAGCCGTCAAATACAATGTATTGCCGATTGATGATCGTTCGCTTGAACGTCTTAACCCAGAAATAGCAGGTAGACCCGACTTAATGGGAACACGCACCTCTTTAACGCTTTATGATGGTATGCGTATCGCCGAAATGGCAGGTATTAATACTAAAAACCATTCTTACACTATTACCGCTGATATAGATTTAGTCGATACCACTACCCGTGGCGTGATTATTTCACAAGGCGGACGTTTTGGCGGTTGGACGCTCTATATGAAAGATGGCATTGCTCATCATCAGTATAATTATTTAGGCTTGGAACGAAGCAATATCGCCGCTACTAAAGCAATGACTGCGGGTCATCATGTCATTAAATACGAATTCACTATGAATGAAGCTAAAGCAGGTTCAGGTGGCACGACTACATTGTCTGTCGATGGCGAAAAGGTAGCAGAAGGTAAAATTCCAAAAACACAACCGTATATTTTTTCAGCCGATGAGGGGATTAACGTCGGAGCAGACCACGAAACCCCTGTGTCAGAAGATTACAAAGAAGGTGATAATAAATTCACGGGCAAGATTCAAAAAGTAACCATTGAGAATTTGCCTGCGAAAAACTAGTTAAGTAGTCGGGTTATGCTGTTCGACAAGCTCATAACTAACCCGACATTTACTTAGAATCTGGTCGATTTGAAACGGGTATCTTGGGAAGCTCCAGAGACACTGGCAGCGGGTAAACTCGACAAAATTACCCTGACCATTGACCGACCCACACTGAGTCCTGAGGATATTAAAAAGCCCGAACAGGCGCAGTGCGAAAATCAAACCAGCCAGTAACGGAACTTTTACGCCAGTTTAGTGACAATACTACTAAACTGGCAGTGTCTGGTTTTAGCGATAGTCAATGGGCGGTTGCTGAATAGACAACGCGACAACTTTTGTTTTGAACAAAATCACACCATCATCGTTACAGGAGTAAAGTTTATGTTAAATAAAACGTGTATTTTGGTCACGGCTATTTGCTTGACTGCCATATCATTGCCCTCCCATGCGTGGCGAGCCGCTGGGCATGGGGGACGTGGCGTGGCACGAGGTTCTTATGGCGGTGCGGCTGCTTGGAATCGTAATACAGGTAATGCAGTTGTCCGTGGGCCGGGAGGTAATACGGCGGCGGTGCATCATGGTGGTTATCATGGTGGTGCTTATTATCGCCCTCCTGTACCTGCTTATGGCTATCGCGGTGGGGCTTATTATGGCGGTAATTATGGCTATAGTTCGGGTCAGGTTGCAGCGGCGGGTGTGGCAGGCTTGGCAGTCGGTGCAATGGCGGGAGCGGCGGTCGCTAACGCTAATAACCAACCCTCTACTACCACGGTGATAGTACAACAGCCCGCTAGAATGGCAATCGGCACTAACTTAAATAACCTGCCCGGTGGTTGTGAGAGTCTTAACATTAACGGCATTCAATACTTTCAATGCAGTTCAGGTTGGATGCGGTCTTACGGCAATTACTATCAAGTCGTACCAGCACCTTATTAATTATAGTGACTCACAGTTCAGTGTGAACGGCATTAATAAGCATATAGCGATACAGTCTGGTTTTTGTTAAAAACTGAGCATATTGATATGCTGTATTTCATTTTTATCATTTATAACAAAAGAGTAAACATTATGATTATTCAACATAAATCCCGCTGTCTCATCGTCGCAGCTATTTGTTTGACAGCTTTATCATTGCCAAGTTATGCGTGGCAAGCGGCACGCGGTGCGGGTGGCGGTGCAGCGGCACGCGGTAATTATGGCGGTGCGGCGGTACGCGCCCCTAGTGGTGCTGCTGCGGTGCGTACGCCTAGTGGTAATACTGCGTATCGCGCTCCTAATGGCAATACCGCGTATCGTGGCGGTGGGGCTTATCATGCACCTGTTCCTGCGTATGGCTATCGTGGCGGTGCTTATTATAACGACAATCACTATAGCGGCGGTCAGGTGGCAGGTGCAGCCGTGGCTGGTTTGGCAGTAGGTGCAATGGCAGGTGCTGCGGTTGCTAACTCTAATAATCAATCTACCACCACAGTAGTCGTACAACAACCTGTCGGCATGGCAATTGGCACTAACTTAAATAACCTGCCCAGTGGTTGTGCAGCAGCCAATATTAACGGCATTCAATACTTTCAATGTGGTTCAAGCTGGATGAGGTCTTACGGTAGTTATTATCAAGTCGTACCAACCCCTTACTGATTGCCAGTGCCACTCATCACTTCTTAGAGAGAGTTTATTATGAAAAATGCTAAAAAAATGTCATTACTGTTGTTGGCAACCGCATTCACGCTGCAAGGTTGCGCTACACAGCCAGAAAAAAAACCAGTGACTGTGCAATCAGGTCAAGCGGCGGCAAAGCCTGCAACACCTGTCACTAAGCCAGCCTATGTGCCAGAACCCGCCCCCGTCATTGAGCAATACGCACTGGACAGACTAAAACAAATGAGCGACAAACTGGTTGCCAGTAACTCGTTCAGTTATCGTTCTAAGAGTGCGATTGAACTGCAATCAGCTACAGGGCAATTTGTGACTTTCTTTACTGAAGCTGAGCTTGCGTTACAGCGTCCGAATAAACTGCACATGGCTGTCTCAGGCGATACGCCTGATATTCACCTGTATTTCGATGGGGCTAAAGCCTCCGCGATTGATACCGACAGCAATACTTATGCGGTCTCTACGCCGCTGACGAATATTGATGAGATGTTGACTTACGTCATGACCAAAGCGCAAATCAGCTTTCCGTCTGCCGATTTAATGTTCAGTAATCCTTATGCGCAGATGACTAAAAATCTGACCGATGCGACCGTGGTTGGTGATTCGATGGTCAACGGTATCCCTGTAGAACATTTTGCGTACCGAGAGCCTGCCGTTGATTGGGAAATTTGGATAGCCAAAGGTGAAAAAGCAGTGCCCCTGCGTTTAGCGATGACTTATAGGCAAGTGCAGAATCGCCCCAGTTTTCTTGTCGAATTTACTGATTGGAAATTAAATCCCAAGCTGAAAGCCAGCACGTTTGATTTCAAAGCACCTGCCGATGGCAAACAAATTGAATTCGGCACTTACCACGAACAACTGAAAAAATAATGTTTTGATATGGCGCACAGTCCATTGGGCTGTGCGCATCAATTGAACGCTGTCGTATAAAATATAGCTAAAGAAAAATACAATTCTGCCGCTCGTGGTAATCTTGTCGAACTCTGTTCACATTTCACAAACCCTCTCATTATTTCAGTTTAATTGTATAAATAAACCTCCGATGTCTTGAAGGCAGCGGAGGTTTGAATAACTTATACACGCCAACTTTTTGCTAAAGCCTTTCAACCACCACATACTATTTTTTATGGCTAGACTTAACCCAAGACAATCACTTAATGTTGCGTTTTTAAAAATAAAACCGCATAGAGACGCTATTGAACATTTTAAAACTCATGCAAATAAATTGCTCAATGCTATCAAAGAAAATGAAAGCGAGGAATACCATAAAAATTGTTTAGCTGATTTTTTAAAAGATGTTTATTACAAAGATAAACATTATATCAATACCAAAGGGCGTAATGATTTAGTTATTCATAATGACAAAGACGCGGCTAGTTTCGTGGGTGTTATTATTGAAGCGAAAAGCCCAAGCAATAAAATGGAAATGTTGCGTTGTGATAATCTGAATAAAAAAGCCCTACAGGAATTAGTTTTATATTATCTGCGTGAACGTATTACCCATAAAAATACTCATATTAAACGCTTAATAGTCACCAATATAAACGAATGGTTTATCTTTGATGCACAAGATTTTGAAAAAGCCTTTATAGAAAATAAACAATTAGTTAAGGATTTTATCGATTTTGAAAATGGCGTGTCAGGTGGCAATAAAACCGATTTCTTTTATAAAAACATTGCGGCAACTGCCATTGAAAAAATAAAAACGGAATTAAAATTCACTTATTTCACACTTTCTGATTATAAAACTGTACTACAACAGGACAATAAAGACAGCGATAAAACCCTGATTCCGCTTTTTAAATGTTTATCGCCTGAACATTTACTTAAATTACCGTTTAGTAATGACAGCAACAGCCTCAATAAAGATTTTTATAATGAATTACTGCACATTATTGGATTAACTGAAATAAAAGCAGGCGGTAAAAAACTCATTGAACGTAAAGCAAAAACTAACCGTGATGCAGGTTCATTACTTGAAAAAAGTATTAATGAAATTGAAAGTTTAGATAAATTAAGATACTTACCTAATCTTAGTCAATATGGTACAAATAAAGAAGAACAATTATTTACCCTAGGGCTTGAATTAACCATAACATGGATTAACCGTGTTCTTTTTCTCAAATTATTAGAAGCTCAACTTATTACCTATCATCAAGGCAATAATAATTATGGATTTTTAAATAGCCAGAAAATAACTAATTTTGGTGATTTAAACAGCTTATTTTTTCAGGTATTGGCTTGCAAGCCAGAACAACGCACTGAAAAAATGCAACAACGCTTTCATACTATACCGTATTTAAACAGTTCATTATTTGAAGCGACTGAATTAGAACAAAAAACCCTGTTTATTAGTAATTTAAACAGCAGTGAAAAGCTTGCTATTTTTCCCGCCAGTGTTCTTAAAACGACGCAAGGCAAAAAACAAACAGGTGAATTAGAAACGCTGGATTATTTGTTTGAATTTTTAAATGCCTATGATTTTGCCAGTGAAGGCACGGAAGATATACAGGAAGAAAATAAGACGCTGATTAATGCCTCCGTGTTGGGTTTAATTTTTGAAAAAATTAACGGTTATAAAGACGGTTCTTTTTTCACGCCTAGTTTTATTACTATGTATATGAGCCGTGAAACGTTGCGCCGTGCAGTGGTGCAGAAATTTAATGAGCGTAAAGGCTGGCAATGCCAAACGATTGAAGAGCTTGATGATTATCTCACCGTAAAAAATAGGCAAGAAGCCAATGATATTATTAATAGTTTAAAAATTTGTGACCCTGCGGTGGGTTCTGGGCATTTTTTGGTGTCGGTATTAAATGAACTTATTGCTATCAAAAGCGAGTTAAATTTATTACAAGACCGTAACGGTAAACGGTTAAAAGAATATGACATAAAAATTATTAATGATGAATTGATTATTACCGATGAAGATGGTTTATTATTTGAATATAAACCGAACAGCCCAGAAAGTCAGCGCGTTCAAGAGGCATTGTTCCATGAAAAACAAACGCTGATTGAAAATTGTTTGTTTGGCGTGGATATTAATGCTAATTCGGTAAAAATATGCCGTTTACGCTTATGGATTGAGCTGTTAAAAAATACTTATTATGTTAATGATGGCAGTCAAGCCAGACAATTGGAAACGTTGCCCAATATTGATATTAATATTCAATGTGGTAATTCATTAATCAGTCGCTTTGCGTTGGATGTGGATTTAAAAACCGCGTTGAAAAAAAGTGAACTGTCTATTGATGTTTATAAAAAAGCTTTTGATACTTATCGGAATGCGAAAAGTAAAGAAGAAAAATGCGATATGGAACAGTTAATTGCCAAGATAAAAGGCGATTTTTGTACTGAAATACATAACAGCGACCCAAAAGTAAAAAAGCTAAATGGTTTAAAAGCCGATTTAGTTATTTTAAATAAACAGACTTCGGTTTTTGAAGAATCGCCAAAAGAGAAAAAATTAAGAAAGCAACAAACGGAAAAGTTAGAACTTGCTATTAATAAACTCAATGATGAAATTGAAGATATTAAAAATAATAAAATTTATGAAAATGCCTTTGAATGGCGGTTTGAATTTCCTGAGGTTTTAAATGATAACGGTGATTTTATTGGTTTTGATGTGATGATTGGTAATCCGCCTTATATTCAAATTCAAAAGTTTAGCGGGCATGGCATTCAAGCTGCGTGGCAGAATCAACAGTATGTTACTTTTGAAAAAACGGGCGATATTTACGCGCTATTTATTGAAAAAGGGATTGCGCTGGTCAAGCCACAAGGTTTATTAACCTTTATTACGTCTAATAAATGGATGCGGGCGGGTTATGGACAATCATTGCGTGGGTTTTTAGCAGAAAAAACCCAGCCATTGCAATTAATTGATTTTGGGGATTCGCAGTTTTTTGATAATGCGACGACTTATACCAATATTTTAATGACACAAAACGAACAAACCAAGGTTTGTACTCCGAGTATTGAAACTGGAGTTCAAACCTTGGTTTGTGCCTCTGTATTTAATGCTTGTACTATTGAAAATGATTTTTCCATTGATGTTAGTTTAGTTGATTACTTTGCCGCGCATTCGCAAATTATGCCGACTATATCGCAAGATGTTTGGGTTATATCGTCTACTATTGAACAACAATTAAAGGCGAAAATAGAAGCTATTGGTACGCCGTTGAAAGACTGGGATATTGCTATTAATTACGGTATTAAAACAGGGTTTAATGAAGCCTTTATTATTGATACGGAAACGAAAGAATGCTTGTGTTTAGCAGACTCGAAATCGGCTGAAATTATTAAACCTATTTTACGCGGTCGTGATATTAAGCGTTATTCGGCAGAATGGGCGGGGTTGTGGATTATTTTTATACCGTGGCATTTTCCATTGCACAAAGATACCAGTATTACTGGGGTATCTAAAAAAGCAGAGATTGAATTTGAACAGCGGTATCCAGCTATTTATAAACATTTATCAAAATTTAAAATACAATTGTCTGCAAGAAATAAAGCAGAAACTGGAATTCGTTATGAATGGTATGCGTTACAAAGATGTGCAGCTACTTATTTTGAAGAATTCGATAAAGAAAAAATTATTTATCCAAACATGACTTCTTTTTTGCCATTTTATTATGACAATGAAAGTTTTTTTACTAATCAAAAATGTTTCATCATTACAGGCGAATCTCTGAAATATTTAATATCATTTTTAAACTCAACCCTATTTAAATTTGCATTCAAAAATAAGTTCCCAGAGTTAATGGGGAATACTTATGAATTAAGTAAAATATTTTTCGATAAAATCCCCATTCCCAAAATATCCCCAGACCAACAACAGCCCTTTATTAAATTAGTCGATAAAATCCTCACCAATAAAAAAGCAGGCAACGACACCAGCGCGTTAGAGCGCGAAATTGATAAGCTGGTTTATCAGTTATATGGTTTAAGCGAAGAAGAGATATTGATTGTAGAAGCTGGAAAATAAATTACCAGTGGTGTAGATTGGGTTGCCGCTTTTTGGCAACTCAACATTTACAGGATTTGGGTGATTTAGCGATTGGGCTAGGGTATAGGATTGGTTTGAGCAAAGAATTGACTGTATTACATCACGCTGGAACAAGGGGCGGCAATGACAGGTATTTTTTTGATGTGTATCGTTGTTTTTCTTTGCTATCGCCATCTTAAGTTTATGACTACCCGATTTTCAGCTGCGGGGGCATTGGCAATGTCAAAATCCTTGCTTTTTTTGTGCTGTGTATTGGCGTTCAGATTGCTTGGGCAGGTTTTAAGGCACTTCATTAGCCGTACTGAATAAATTATTATATTTGTCTTGGGTAGGCTCGAATTTATTCGCGCTTTTAGTGTCCAATACGCAAATAAATGGACATCCATCCACCGCAAAATCCTTAATGCAATAGCAGTGCCATAGCGCGTAGAAATACGGCAAACTCGGACAAACTATTTTAAACATAAAATGGAGTTGGATTATGAACACAACACCTGAATTCCAAACACCCGACGACTTTTCCCTTGTTCAGGGCGGGCCGCTTTTTCAACTGTTCATTCGCAGCCATTTAGCAACTACGGGGCTGGAGTTGCTTCATCGGCGCATTCTGTTTTTCGCACTGCTCACTTGGCTGCCGTTGTTATTATTGTCAGCCGTTTCGGGACATTTATTAGAAAGCAGTGTCAACGTGCCGTTTCTGTACGATTTGGAAACTCATGTGCGTTTTTTGGTGGCGTTGCCGTTGTTGCTGGTGGCTGAATTGCTGGTGCATCAACGCATGAGACTCGTTGTGCGGCAATTTATCGAGCGCGGCATTATATCAGCACAAACCAGACCGCGTTTTGATGCCTGTATTGTTTCCGCGCTACGCTTGCGCAATTCAGTCTGGCTGGAGGCAGGACTGATTATGTTTATTCTCGGTTACCATTTTATATGGGATAAGCTGATAACATTAGATACCACTATCTGGTATGCGAACGGTATTGCATCAGAGCAGCACCTGAATTTGGCAGGGTATTGGCTGGTCTATATCAGCATACCCATTTTTCAATTCCTGCTGTTTCGCTGGTTGCTGAGAATTATTGTGTGGACGCGATTTCTCTGGCAGGTCGCGCGTCTTGATCTTTATCTGGTTCCGACTCATCCTGATAAAGCGGGCGGACTGGGTTTTCTCGCTGGCAGTGCCGCCGCGTTTATGCCGTTGACGCTGTCGCTGGGGACGCTACTTTCCGCGATGATTGCGCAACGGATTTTTTATGAGGGCGCGAAACTATTGGAGTTCAAACCAGAGATTGCCGCTTCTGTGGCGGTTATGTTGCTGATTATCTTAGGGCCGTTATGCGTGTTTGCAGGGCATCTTGCGCGAACCAAGCGCGAAGGTTTAATGCGCTATGGCAAGTTGGCAACCCGTTATGTGACGGAGTTTGAACAAAAATGGCTGGAAGGCGGTGCGTCAGCGGATGAAGCCTTTGTCGGTACGGGGGATATTCAGTCGTTAGCCGATTTGAATAATAGTTTTGAAATTATTCCAGCCATGCGGCTATTTCCATTTGATAAAGGCGTTGTGCTGCAAATCGCGGCTACCGTATTACTGCCCGTGTTGCCGTTGGCATTGACGCTGATTTCATTGGAAGAACTGGCGCAGAAAATTATCGGAATTCTGCTGTAAATATTTTTTTATTCGGTAGGCTTGAAAGGCGAGTGATGAAAACTATCAGCTATATCGTCAAGAGCTGCCTATTATTAAAGGGGTAATTGTCATGACTAAAAAAGAATCTACCAAAAAACATAAACACAGCGATGACGCTGATAATATTGCTCGAATTACTGTAGATAACCGCTCAAGAACGGATCGCAAGGCAAACGGAAAAGCGATGCGGCTTGCTGTGCCGTTAGCCAGTCACGCCGCTTGGCAAGCTCCTCCACATCGCCGCGACCCTATCGAGTTACTCATCGAATCGGGTGTCGGTCGCGTCCCAGAACTGCTGCCGATACGCTACGGGCGGATGTTGCAATCGCCGTTCACTTTCTATCGCGGGGCAGCGGCAATCATGACTGCTGATCTTGCAGGCTTACCGAAAACAGGTATTCAGGTACAAGCCTGCGGCGATTGCCATCTGGTCAACTTCGGCAGCTTCGCTACGCCAGAACGGCGGCAGATATTCGCTATCAACGATTTTGATGAAACCCTGCCCGCGCCTTGGGAGTGGGACATTAAACGTCTTGTTGCCAGCTTTGTTGTTGCAGGGCGCAACAACGGTCTTACTGCTGATGAATCCCGCGAAGCCGCACTGGCGTGTGTGCGTAGTTACCGCGAACAAATGCGGGAATTTTCCAAGATGCAGGCACTTGAGGTGTGGTACTTCAGCATCGACATAGACACGGTACTCGAAACAATCGAGGACGATATTACCAGAGAATGTAGCAAAAAGCGTTTCGCCAAAGCGCGTAATCGCGATGTGATGGATGAAGATTTTCCCTCGATGGTGACTTTCGAGAATGGAGAACATCGTATTCGCGACAATCCGCCCTTAATTTACCATCTTCAAACCGAGGAGGCGACGGCAGTGAACGCGCGTGTGCGTGAGGCTTTTGATCGTTATCGCGACACCTTGGCAGATGACAGGCGCGTATTACTGGATCGTTATGAATTCAAAGACATCGCCATGAAAGTGGTCGGCGTTGGCAGTGTCGGCACACGCTGTAGCATCGCGTTATTGATGGGGGGTGCAGAAGAACCGTTGTTCTTGCAGGTTAAAGAAGCGCGTACTTCGGTACTGGAGCCTTACGCAGGACGCAGTGAATATGCAAATAACGGCGAGCGCGTAGTGATGGGGCAACGGCTGATGCTGTCCGCAAGCGATATTTTTCTCGGCTGGGTAGAGGGAAAAGAGGGCAATCACTTCTATATTCGACAACTGCGCGACATGAAACTCAAACCACTGGTCGAGCTGTTCACACCATCCGTTATGAATCAATACGCCGACTTGTGCGGCTGGGTATTGGCTCATGCTCATGCCCGTTCAGGTGATGCTGCAAAAATCGCGGGTTATCTGGGTAAAAAAGAAGATTTCGACGAAGCTCTGGCAGATTTTGCCGAAGCCTATGCCGACCAAAATGAACAGGATTATAAAGCTTTGCAACGTGCTGTGCATGAAGGCCGTTTGGAAGTTTATATTGAGAGTTGATGTTGAATAAAAAACCTGTTTTTTTACGCCACCAAAGCTGTGTAGGGTACGCACAGCGTCACTGCCATTAAGTTAAGGAAAACCCCAGCGGGGTAAAATGTTTGTAGACCAACCTTTTTAGATGATTTCCTAGCCCCGTAGGGGTGAAATGTTTGCCCCATTTAACATTTCACCCCTACGGGGCTTGATTGTGTTTATATTTTGTTGCTACAAACATTTCACCGCTACGCGGTTACGGACAATCAGGCTTAACTTAATGGCATTGACGCACAGCGTACCCTACATAACTAAAGTGGAAATGAATAAATATGTCGCCTAAGTTTCGAGTTTCGAGTTTCGAGTACAATTAACCTACAACAAGTGAGCCATCACGTTGTTCAACACTGTAAGTCCACAATAAGAGGTACCACTATGATTAAAATTCACTGGCGGCAACGCCTTCTTAATCCTGTCGCACTCGCTTTGGGTGCGTGCATGATGGTCTCGGCTGCATACGCGGCAGAGGAAAAAAAACCCAATATCGTGATTATTTGGGGTGATGATATTGGGCAAACCAATGTCAGCGCGTATTCCAAAGGTATGATGGGTTACAAAACACCGAACATTGACCGCGTTGCCAATGAAGGTGTTTTGTTTACTGACTACTATGCTGAACAAAGTTGTACGGCGGGTCGATCCGCTTTTATTACAGGTCAAAGTGTGTTCCGTACTGGGCTTAGCAAAGTCGGTTTACCCGGTGCTGCTATCGGACTGCAAAAAGAAGATGTCACCATTGCTGAATTGCTAAAAGCGCAAGGCTATACGACAGGGCAATTCGGTAAAAATCACTTAGGTGATAAAGACGAATATTTACCTACCATGCACGGTTTTGATGAATTCTACGGCAATCTGTATCATTTGAATGCCGAAGAAGAGCCTGAATTACCCGATTATCCAAAAGACCCAGAATTCCGCAAGAAATTTGGCCCGCGTGGTGTGCTGCATACTTGGGCTAATCCAGACGGTACCCAAAAAATCGAAGACACAGGCCCATTAACCAAAAAGCGCATGGAAACGATTGATGACGATACTGCGGCTCGTGCTGCCGAGTTTCTGGAAAAAGGTGTCAAAGCAAATAAGCCCGTGTTTCTCTGGGTGAACTTCACGCACATGCACTTTCGTACCCATACCAAACCTGAAAGCCTAGGTCAGGCAGGACGTTGGCAAAGTCCATATCACGATGCAATGATAGACCATGACAAAAATGTCGGTACGGTACTGGATAAAATCGACTCTCTAGGTATTAGCGATAACACCATCGTGATGTACAGTACCGACAACGGCCCGCACATGAACTCTTGGCCTGATGCGGGAATGACACCGTTCCGTAGCGAGAAAAACAGTAATTGGGAAGGTGCTTACCGCGTTCCCGCTATGGTACGTTGGCCGAATCATATCAAACCTAACACGGTATCCAATGACATCGTGTCACATCTGGATTGGGCTCCAACCTTATTAGCAGCGGCGGGTGTGCCTGATATTAAGGAGCAATTGCTCAAAGGCTACAAAGCGGGTAAAACGACCTACAAAGTGCATTTAGATGGTTACAATCAGCTTCCTTACCTGACAGGTCAAGAACCTAAAAGCGCACGCGAAGATTTCTTTTACTTTTCTGACGATGGAAATTTAACTGGACTTCGCTATGATAATTGGAAATTCGCATTTATGGAGCAACGTGCGCCGGGTACTTTGAGAATATGGTCAGAGCCGCTCACCGCGCTACGCATTCCTAAAATATTCAATCTACGCACAGACCCTTATGAGCGGGCTGACATTACCTCAAATACCTATTACGACTGGCTTCTTGATCATGCGTTCACACTCATGCCAGCACAAGCCCGTGTTGCTCAGTTCCTAACAACTTTCAAGGACTTCCCACCACGTCAAAAAGCAGCAAGTTTCAGCATTGACCAAGTGCTGGAACAATTGCAAACGCCGACAAATAAGTAAGTAATATTTAATTCCTTAACCGTGCCTGCCGTTCATTGGCGGGTGCGGTTTTTTCAAAAGGACAACACAATGAAAGCCACATCCACAAAAGCCCACGCTATTAACTGGGTGTTGCTCTGTACTTTGGTACTCAGCCTGTTCACTGGCTGTGCAACCACAAATGATGCAAGCTCCCAAGCACGAACCAAACTTGGCACTATTCCCGCGTTTCATCCTGAATATGGTTTAGGCACGCTACAGGGTTATCTCGATCCTAAAACAGTTCCGAACAGTGTCGCGCTGATTCCGCCGCCACCAACGCCTAATTCAGCGGCTCTTGCTCACGATGAGGAAGTGGCGCGTAGCACTTTCCCGTTACGCAATACCCCACGCTTTGATCTGGCAGTTTCCGATTATGATTTGAAAATTCCGAGCATGGTCAACACCTTTTCCTGCGCGATAAATGCTCAAATTACCGAAGCCAACGCGCCGTATTTGTACACGGTGTTGCGCCGCTCTTTCAGTGATTTAGGGCAGTCAACTCATGACGCGAAGAAGCACTACAATCGCCTGCGTCCTTTTCAGGTGAATCACGAACCTATAGGCGTTCCAGAAGCGCGTGCTTTTTTGGAGAAGAATCACTCGTATCCGTCGGGACATACGGCTATCGGTTGGGGGTTTGCACTCATCCTGACCGAGATTGCGCCAGATCGCGCTAACGAACTGCTGGCACGCGGTCGGGCGTTTGGTGAGAGCCGCAACATCGTCAATCATCATTGGTATAGCGATGTGGTTTGGGGGCGTTTCATGGGTGCGGGTACGGTTGCTCGATTGCACGCTGATCCTACGTTCCGTGCAGATATGGATGCTGCTAGAGCTGAATTCGCCGCGATTCGCGCTCAAGGTCTTGCACCGACACGCGATTGTAAAGCGGAAGCGGCGGCATTGGCACAAACAACACCCGCAACAGCTATGAAAAAACTCAACGCGTGGGAGTTGACACACTGAGATTGCTAAAGCTAAAGCTAAAGCAGTTTAATAAAGTTGCTAGACCTACGAGGTTTTAAAAACCTCGCAGGTCTTTATTACACACTTCAGGTGAATAAAAATCCTAAATCTTACAAGGAAAATATCATGCCCTTCACAATGAAAAATTTCGTTTTCTGGTCTGGCGTTTATAACGCGGGTCTTGCTGTCTTCTTGTTGTTTCCGCCGCTGTATCGGGGCATGGGCATGAACATCTGCAATCCTGTTTGGGGTTGGCTCATTGCTGGATTTTTGGCTTTTACCAGTGCAGTATTGATTTTATCGTCGCGTGATTTACGCCGCCGCGCTGCCTTTGTCTATTGGGAATCATTGTTACGCTATATTGCTGCGTTGGTGCTTGTACCAGCGGGATTGTTTGGCGATGTGGGGCTAATTACCGTACCGTTGGGTTTGGGTGATTTAGCGATTGGTCTGGTGTATATGTTTGGTCTGACTAAAGAATTGGGTGTATCTCATCGTACTTTATTTTGTGATGCTAATTCATGAAAACGTTACTCATTCTTGGCGCAACGGGACAAGTCGGGCAAGAACTACTGCAATTTGCTTTGCAACATCCTGACATCTCGCGTGTAGTTGCGCCCACCCGCCGACCACTGCCAGCACACGCCAAGCTGGATAATCCATTAGTCGATTTTGAACAGCTACCCGAAGATGCAGCGTGGTGGAAAGTTGATTTAACTGTTTGCGCATTGGGAACGACGCTACGGCAAACAAAATCCAAAGCAGGTTTTTACCGTGTCGATCATGATTATGTTCTCGCTGCGGCTACATTAGCCCAGCGTGCGGGAACACCGACTTTCGGGCTGGTTTCGTCACTGGATGCAAATGCGTCATCTCGCCTGTTTTATCTCAAAGTCAAAGGCGAGACCGAACAAGCCTTAGGTGCTTTGGGTTTTGTATCACTGGTAATAGCAAGACCCTCGTTATTAATCGGAGGTACACGCGGCAACGCCAGACCGCTAGAAGCGTTCGGGTTATTTTTGGGGCAGCATTTAGCCTCATTATTACCCCGCCGCTATCAGGCAATAACTACCCGTCAAGTCGCACATTCGTTACTTGAAGCCTGTCTATCTGCACCCGCTGGACTGCATATTATTGAATCGGATCAATTGCAGGGCTGATAAGTTACTGCCATAAAAATTATGCAGGAGTAAAACAGCGTTAGCTGTCTTCTCACCCAGCTTTTAAAACTATTTTCATCAACAGAGAACACCATGAATCAACTATCCACCCATTCATCAAGTTACCGCGCTATTTTATGGTTACTATTTTTAGGCTTTGTCAGCATTGCGAATGCCAAGACCAGTGATCCATTACCATCTTGGAATAATGGTGCAAGCAAAATCGCTATTATCGAGTTTGTTAACAGTGTCACTAAAAAAGGCGGTGCATATTTTGTTCCAGCTGCTGAACGTATTGCCACTTTTGATAATGACGGTACGTTATGGATTGAGCAACCGATGTATGTACAACTGGCATTCGCTCTCGACCGTGTGAAAGCCGAAGCTCCCAAACACCCTGAATGGAAAGACACAGAGCCATTTAAATCGGTACTGGCTAATGATATGAACGGTGTCATGGCGAGCGGTGAACAGGGTTTGATGCAATTAATCATGGCATCTCACACAGGCATGAGTGTTGAAGAATTCAATCAAATAGCCAAATATTGGCTGACTATGGCTAAGAATCCAAAATTTAACCGACCTTACATCGAGCTGGTTTATCAGCCGATGCTGGAATTGTTAAGTTATCTGCGTGCTAATGGTTTTAAAACGTACATTGTCTCAGGTGGCGGTATTGAATTTATGCGTCCGTGGACGGAAAAAGTTTATGGTATTCCGCCTGAACAGGTTATCGGTAGCAGTGTTAAAACTAAATTTGAACTGGTTGAGGGTAAACCTACGTTAATGCGTTTACCTGAAATAGATTTTATTGATGATAAAGACGGTAAGCCTGTTGCTATTCAAAAATTCATCGGACGCAGACCCACTGCCGCCTTCGGTAATTCTGATGGTGATTTACAAATGCTGGAGTGGACATCGGCGACTAATCGCCCGCATTTCGCGCTTATCGTACATCACACCGATGCGGAACGGGAATTTGCTTATGACCGTGAATCGGCTGTTGGCAAGCTCGATAAAGCACTGGATGAAGCAGGGCAGAAAGGCTGGACAGTGGTGGATATGAAAAAAGATTGGAAACGGGTTTTTCCTTTTGAGAAATAAGCTGTGTACGGTGGGCAGGCTTTTTGCCCACTGCTTTTATCAAAGAATGGTGGGTAAGATGCTGATTGAAGTATACGTTTTGGAGTCGCGTTAGGAGTAAAACAGCTTCAGCTATTTTCAAGAAAATAGCTGAAGCTATTGGACTTCTGTCATTTAATAATAGTAGACAATGATGAATAAAATGAAAAATAATAAATCTCTTTTTTTAATCTGGGGGTAAATGTGAAAATAAATAACATAAAAAAACAATCTGCTAATTTAGCCTTGGCGTTATGTGTAGTGGGTGCGATTTCCGGGTGTTCTACAGTTCAATCAGTCAGTAATGAAGCGAAGGCATTGGCAGTTACACCTGCACCTGACGCAGGATTTATCGCCAATCCTGAACGACAAACTAAAGTCGCGTATTTGCCGTTTCAAAAAGTCTGGATAGACCCTAAATTCAACAAAGATAACTATTCAGAAATAATTATCGCGCCTGTTAATACGCAATATATGCTGAAAATGGATTGGCTACATGATATGAGTTCCGCTGTTTGGTTTGGCGATGTCCAAAAAGATATTGCGGAACTTGCCGTGTATTTTCATGATCAAATCGCTAAAGAATTTAGATTGGATCCAAATCATCGTTTTGAAGTCATTGATATGCCTTCACAACATAAGAAAAATGCTTTGCGTTTAGAAATCGCGCTAATTGAGATTGATCCATCAACGCCCGTTTTACACGCTGCTGGCTGGGCAGTTGTTGGCGGTAGCACGGCTGCGGGTGTGGTTAATCAACGAAGAGCCGCGTTTGAAGCGCGTTTGCGTGATATGCAAACCAATAAAGTTGTTGCTACGTTTGCAGATCGCAATATGCAGGATGTCGGCCCGATTGATATGACGCGCATGACTTGGTATGGTCCTGCTAAAGGTATTATGGATAACTGGGCGAAGGAATTTGTGAAAGTTGCCAACCGTAAACCGGGGGAAGTGGTTACCGATCGGACTGCATTTACGCTAAGACCGTTCTAATGCGTAACTAACGTTATTATTTGGTCAGAATGAACTCCAGCATTTGCATAAACTGCTGGGGTTCAGCTGTCATTGTTATACGGCTCTACTGTCCACGATTCGGAGTTTTCCCTGTATTTAATCATCGCATAAAAGACACAGTAAATACCTTCATCAAACAATCTGGATATATTTATGAAAAAGATACTCTTCACTTTCATTGCCCTCAGCTTTTTAGTTTCCTGCTCCTCCACCAGCATTGTAAGCTCATGGAAAGATCCATCGACAACGCTTTCAAGTAATCAAATACATAAAATTCTTTTTATTGCTCTTCTTAAGGACGAATCTTACCGCAGACAGGTAGAAGATAAACTGGTGTCGCTGTCCAAGGGTAAAGGGATTGCTTCTTACGCTTATATTAAAGGTGATGTAACAAAAGCTGATCTGGAACAACACCTTAAAGCTGATAGCATTGATCTGGTGGTGCTGATGCGCTTATCGGATGTTAAAAAAGAAACGCGTTATGTGCTGGGTAGCACTGATATGTATGGCTATAATGGTATGTATGGTTACGGCGGTTATTGGGGCGGCTATAATTATGCGGCTCCTATGTATTACAGCCCAGGTTATTACACGACCGATAAAAAATACTTGGTGGAAACCAATGTCTATTCTGTAGAAAAAGACAAACTATTGTGGGCAGGCACAACATCTAGCATGAACCCCACCGAAATTGACATAACCACCGAAGAGATTGTTAATGCGGTTGTTGAGAATATGAAAAAAGAAGGCTTTCTGTCAAAGCAATAATCTCATTCCCTTACATGATATGGGAAGGTAGCCGCAACGCGCCGCGTTGCGTAACACACCGTAGCGCGGTGAAAATTAATTCCCAAGCGGCGCGTGGGACTAGAGAAAATTAAGCAATACTGGAGATGTTATGAAAATTTTATTAATACTGGCGTGTATGTTTTTTACCTCAAGTGTTTATGCAGGCTGTATAACAACCCCACGCGGCAAGACTGTTTGCGATGCGACTGGCCCATCAGCGGTAGTTGTCGCTCCTAGTTCCACAGCAGTTGTTGTTCCTAATACGTCTAATGCCGTTAAAATGCAGACAAATGGTTCAACAGCAGCAGGATACAATGCCCGCACAGGTAATGCAGCGGTATCGCAAACTAACGCAAACGGTGTAGCACACACAGAAACCAGTCGTGGCGGTGAAGCGTACACTAAAAATGGTAAGGGCGTTGCTCAGGGTCCAGGTGGTACGACTTGTGCAAAAACGGCACGCAACCAAGGTTGTCGATAACTCTGTATTTTCAACTATTCATTTGACAAATGGGCAACGATAAACGCGTTGCCCATTTTTTGTTAGGTTCTGTTGACATTTGAAAGTTACATCCCCAAAACATGGCGATTTTGGGATGACATGAAAAATCGAATAGAACTGAGTGATGAAGAATGGCAAGCGATTTATAGCGTGTTACTATTGAATCCACGGGTTTATGTAGG
>JAUYBJ010000025.1 GCA_030693155.1 Methylococcales bacterium | reverse complement strand
TGCTTAGAGCCACAACACCGCAATCCACCACGCAAAGAGTCCTCTGCCCGAACGTTATTGAGTTTTCAGAAACGCGAGAAAAAGCATTGTTTTTAATCGCGGTTTTTCTTAACTTAATGGCAGTGACGCGCCGCGTGGGAACGAGAGTTAAGCTACTCAGCTAACGCCGCTTGCAACCGCTGATACAAACCGCCAAAACTGCCATTACTCATCATCACAAAATGCCCGCCTGCCTCAGCCTCTTGTTGTAAGCGGGCAATAATATCATCCAGCGAACTGTAGATTTCAATGTTAGCCGCTTGCTGACAGAGTTGACTTAAATCCCACGTCAGATTGGACGGCTGATAAATAATCGCTAAATCGGCATTGCTGAACGATTGTGCCAAAGTGTCAACGTGTGTGCCTAAACGCATGGTGTTAGAGCGCGGCTCAACAATCGCCACAATGCGTTCTTTGCCGACTTGTTTACGCAACCCGTCCAGCGTGGTTTGAATCGCGGTCGGGTGATGAGCAAAATCATCGTATAAAGTCACCGCGTTAATTTTTGCTATCACTTCCATGCGCCGCTTCACATTTTTAAACTGATTCAACGCGGCAATCGCCGCACTGGGCAATACGCCGACGTGTTGCGCGGCGACGATAGCCGATAGCGCGTTGTAAACATTATGCTCACCCGTCAATGTCCAATCGATCACGCCCTGTTCCACATTATCAACCGTTACGCTGAACCGACTGCCGTCCGCTTGCTGCAATACCGCGTTCCATGTCGCATTGCCATTGATAGAAGTGTGCATTGTCGGTGTCCAGCACCCTATCGTCAATACGTCGTTGATGTTGGCATCCGCCGCAGGGCTGATAATCAAGCCTTCGCTGGGAATGGTTCTGACCAGATGATGAAACTGTTTTTTGATGGCATCTAAATCGGGGAAAATATCAGCGTGGTCAAATTCCAGATTATTAAGTATCGCGGTGCGCGGACGATAATGGACAAATTTTGAGCGTTTATCAAAAAATGCTGAATCGTATTCATCGGCTTCCAGCACAAAAAATTCTGAATCACTCAAACGTGCGGAAATGCCGAAATTAAGCGGTACGCCGCCGATTAAAAAGCTGGGCTGTAAACCTTGATGCTCCAATATCCACGTCAGCATACTGGTGGTGGTAGTTTTACCGTGCGTACCTGCTACGCCCAACACCCACTTGCCCTGTAACACATGATCCGCCAACCATTGCGCCCCTGAGGTGTACGGCAAGCCTTGGTTTAACACCGCTTCCACTTCTGGATTACCACGCGATAAGGCATTGCCGATAATCACTAAATCAGGGGTACGCGCCAGATTTTCTGCCCGATAACCTTCCATTAAGGTGATACCTTGTTGCTCCAGTTGGTCGCTCATCGGTGGGTAGACGTTTTGATCTGAACCACTGACTTCATGCCCTTGTTGTCTTGCCAACACCGCAAGCCCGCCCATGAAAGTACCGCAAATGCCGAGAATGTGTATATGCACTGTTTTTGCCCTGCTCAATTAATGTATTTAGCCATTTTACCGTTATGTCAGTCTATCAAGGTAATCTGGTAATGTATGGCGTATTATAATGATTGTATTCGCATGGGTGAGTAACAATTACATTATCTGACCATGAATAACTTCCCGTTAGCCCCACAAACGCAAACTCCCATCGGCACTATTGTTGAAGTGCATAGCCCTGTGGTGATTATTGATTGCTCACAACTGCCGCCGCTACGTCAGGCGTTATGCACTTATTTTGACCACACGGTGTATTTTTTTGAAGTCCATCAACACCTCGATGAACGCCATATCCGCGCCATTACCCTGCATGGGACGGCGGGCTTAAGTCGCGGCTTAAGCGTGTACGATACGGGCGCACCGTTACAAGTGCCTGTGTCGGTGCAGTGTTTGGGGCGGTTATTAAATATCTTCGGTGAACCGTTGGATGGTCTGCCGCCATTGCCCAGAGAGACGTTTCGTAATATCCACGCCAAACCGTTACCGTTATCGGAAGCCATAGGCACCAGCGGCATTTTAGAAACGGGTATTAAAGTCATTGATTTATTATGCCCGTTTGTCAAAGGCGGAAAAACGGGTTTATTCGGCGGCGCGGGTGTCGGTAAAACGGTGCTGGTGATGGAATTTATTCATGCCGTGGCAACTATTCATAAAGGCATCTCGGTATTTGCGGGCGTGGGTGAACGCATTCGGGAAGCGCATGAATTATGGCGCGAAATGCAGCAAGCGGGAGTAATGGATGATACTTTGCTGGTGTTCGGACAAATGGATGAATCCCCAGGGGTACGGTTTCGGGTGGTGTTATCCGCCCTCACCTACGCTGAATATTTACGCGATACGCTCAGCAAAGAAGTGTTGTTTGTCGTGGATAATGTGTTCCGCTTTGTACAGGCGGGCAGTGAAATTTCCAGTTTGCTGGGGCGGATGCCCGCCACCGTAGGTTATCAACCCACCCTGACCAGCGAAGTCGCGGAACTGGAAGACCGTATTTTATCGACCCGCCAAGGTGCGATTACCTCGGTACAGGCGGTGTATGTGCCAGCGGATGACATGACCGATCCTGCGGTCAGTGCCATTCTCAGCCATTTGGATACCACCGTTATTTTATCCAGAGATCAAGCCAGTAAAGGCATTTATCCCGCTATTGATCCCTTGCGTTCCAGCAGTAAATTAATGGACAGACACACCTTGGGCGACCGTCATTATGCGATTGCCGAAGCGGTGCGCGAACATCTGGCGCGTTATCAGGAACTGGAAGATATTATCGCCATGCTGGGTATTGCGGAATTATCCGCAGTGGACAGAACCATTGTCATGCGGGCGCGCAAATTACAACGCTATTTAACGCAACCGTTTTCCGTCTTGGAACAACACACCAAACAAACAGGCGTTTCCGTACCCTTGGCGCAAACACTGACTGATTGCGAAGCCTTTTTAGCAGGACAGTATGACGACCTGAGCGAGGAGCAATGTTATATGCGCGGTTCTATGCAGGATAAACCATGAGTGACTTTACGCTGAACTTATTTGATGCCACGCAAGAGCAACACATCACAGGTGTGACTTTGTTTATCGGTGAAGACGCATCGGGATTTTTTGGTATTGCCGCGCATCATGCCCGCTTTATGACCACGCTGGTATTTGGTCTGGCGCGGTTTCGTTTACTCAGCAATGAGTGGCATTATTTGGCACTGCCTGAAGCGGTGTTGTATTTCAATGCCAATGAATTAACCATCAGCACCCGCCATTTTTTAATGGATACCGATTTTGAGCGTATCAGCGGCTTATTGGAGCAACAATTGCTGGTGGAAGAAAATAATTTACGCGCCACCCGCGAAAGTTTACAGCGTATGGAACAAGCGATGTTTAAAAGACTCTTACATCTTAAACATCGTTTTGAATGAGCAATACACTATGAGCAATCAACGGGACTTACAGAAAAAAATTGTCAGTCAGATTAAGCGCATGAAACAAGCTGAGCGTGATAAACCCAATTTATTAGCACAAACAGTTTATATCGGTACGCTGGGACTAGTGATGGTATTGCCTATTGTCGGCGGCGTGTATTTAGGGCATTGGCTGGATAGTTTGATAGCAGGGTATTCCACGCGCTGGACGCTGAGTTTATTGCTGACGGGCGTAGTGGTCGGGATGTTCAACGTATATTTTCTGATTAAAGACTAATGGACAGCGGATTTTCTTTTACTGTGGGGTTCATCACTATCGGTTTATCGGTGATGACAACGTGGGCGGTGATGTTAGTGATTGCGGCGTTGGCGTGGCTATCAACACGACATTTGTCGCTGTTTCCCAGCACCTTACAAGCCACCGCCGAAGGCATCGTTGCCGCCATTGACGACGCGATTACTGCCGTTGCTCCCGAACAAGGACGACAACTGCTACCCTTTATCGCCACCATCTGGCTGTTCTTGGTAGTCGCCAATTTAGTGGGTTTAATTCCCGAATTACATTCCCCGACCCGTGATTTGTCGGTGACTTCCGCCTTAGCCGTGTTGGTATTTTTCGCCGTGCCGTGGTTCGGCATCAAAACCCACGGCATAAAACAATACCTGCATCATTACCTCAGCCCCAGCCCGATATTGTTACCGTTTCACATCATCAGCGAATTCACCCGCACACTGGCATTAGCCGTGCGGCTGTTCGGTAACATCATGAGTCTGGAAATTGCCGCCATGCTGATTTTGTTGGTCGCGGGTTTTCTTGCGCCCATCCCCATTTTAATGCTGCACATCATTGAAGCACTGGTACAAGCCTATATTTTCGGAATGCTCGCGCTGATTTATTTAGCGGGCGCAATCCAATCCCAACAACACCATGAACAGGAATAATTATGTCTGATATTGCCTTGATAGTCCTTGGCTCCAGCGTAGCGGCGATTATCGGTATCGCCTTAGGGGTCATGTTGCCCGCGTTGGCAATGGGTAAAGCCATAGAAAGCGCGTTAAATGCCTTGGCACGACAACCCGAATCCGAACGCTCGATTATGCGCACTCTGTTTATCGGCTTGGCAATGATTGAATCCTTAGCGATTTATTGTTTGGTGATTATTCTCATCGTGCTGTTTAAAAATCCGCTGCTTGAATACATCGTGAATAAATAACATGGAATTCAACCTCTCCACCTTTATTCTGGAAATCATCAACTTCCTGATTTTACTCTGGATTTTACAACGGCTGTTTTATAAACCCCTGCTGAGCATTATTGCCAAACGCAAACAGTTTATTGAACAATCGCTGAACGATGCCAACGTCATCCAGCAACAAGCCGATGAACAGCGCACTATGTACGAAAATCGGCAACAACGCTGGGAGCAGGAAAAACAAACGGCGTTGAACGCACTGCAACAGCAAATCGCCGTGGAACGCAAAACGCAACTGGATAAACTCGCCGTCGAACTGGAACAGGAAAAACAAAAAATAAGCCAGTCGCTCACCCATCAGCAACAGGAAATTCAACAACAGCTTGAAAAACAAGCCTTACAAAACGGCGCACACTTCGCCGCCCTATTATTACAACAAGCCGCTACCCCTGAATTAGAAGCGCGTTTACTAACCCTGTTGCTGGACAAGTTAACCGCCTTACCGCAAATCCCCACACAAGACGTGAAAAAAGCCCTGACCATCAACGTCACCAGCGTCTACCCACTCAGCGCAGAACAACAACAAACCATAGAACAAAAACTCAGCACCTTAATAACCCGCCCCCTGCATTTTCATTACGCCCAAGATGCCGCGTTAATCGCAGGTTTATGTATTGACATGGGAACATGGATATTACATGCCAACCTGCAACATGAATTGGTTGGGTTTGCTGAGCTTGCTTGTGCTGTTAAATAGTTGTTGCTTAAATCTCAGGCGTACAAAATGTGCTATCAACATGAATGGTTACATTTAACTGGGTTTTAAGGATGCCCAGTATTTTAGTTAAATTATCCATTGTCGGATTGCCTTTAGCCGACAGCATACGGTGCAAGCTCTTACTGGGTTTTTTCACTTCCTGTGCCAAGGTTTCAAAGCCTATCGTGGCATTGACTAAATCGCGTAACACTAAACGGGCAACCTCTGGCTCGCCGTTTAAAAACAAAGCAATCGCCTCATCCAATAACGCCTTGGCAAAAGCAGGATCATTTGCTACGCGCTCGGTTAGGGTATTTTTGTAATCTTGGGTGATAGTCATATCTTGCCTATTTTTTTGCGTGATTTGTATTCAGCGAAAAGCCTTTTTGCATTATCAATGTCTTTTTGCTGGTTTTTTTTCGTGCCGCCGCCGAACAGAATAATCAGTTGCCGTCCGTCTTGAGCAAGATAAATTCGATAGCCCGCGCCCCAATCAATACGATATTCGCCAATACCATCAAACCATTTAATGTTTGACGTATTACCCAATTCCAGTCTTACTTTGGCAACAGCGATTTTTGCAGCGGCAATGGCATCCAATGAATTGAACCATTTTTGATAAGGATTCGAGCCGTCTTCTCGGATATATTCTGTTATTTGCATGGGTAAATAGTAACGTATAAGTTACTGTGAGGTAAATCTTAAATATGGACAGGCAATAAAAAACCGCCTTTGGTTTTGTAACCACTTTGATGAATTAAATAGAAAATACCATTCTGTAGTAAACTTTTGAAATATCTAACTAAACAGGAATAGATGATGGATGCGACTTATATTTATTTAGGTGCTTTTATTGCGATTGCAGTGATTGTTGGCTTAGCGGTAAGCGGCAAACTTAAGTTTTCACTGAGCAAAAACAAGCTTGATTTTGAAGCCAGTAAGCAGGAGGCTAAAAACAAAGTTTCTGCAACCAATGTGACGAATGAATCCGAAGTGAAAATCAAAAAAGGCGATAATCACGATATTACCGTTGACAGAATAGACGGTAAATCGAAAGTGGATATTCAATAGTTTTGTGCAATGACTGCCAGTCCTTTAAAGGACTGGCAGTCATTATTTACGCTAGGTGGCTTATGTTTGATTGGCTTAAAAAAAGTAAAAATGAAAAACAAGCAGGGATTGCGACCGAAGTTAAAAATATTAAAGAGCAATCCAGCGTTAAAGTACAAAATGTAAATAACAGTACGGCTGAGAATATCACTTGTGCTGAAACCATCATAGACAGTTTTAAAACTGAAATTCACCATCACCATTACGCAAAATCGGAGTCCAAACTCATGAGTTTGGATTCCACGTCCGAAGTTGATTTATATCACCTCCCCAAACCCACCACCGCCTTAATCGGTCGCAAAACCGAACTCGCCCAACTCACCGAAGCGATTAAAAATCCCAATAAACGCCTAGCGATTATTGTCGCCGCAGGTGGGATTGGAAAATCCGCTTTGACCGATGAATGGCTAACGCAAATTTCCAAAGAAAATTATTACGGCAAAACCCGTGTGTTTGGCTGGTCGTTTTATTCGCAAGGTTCGCACAATACTTTTACCAACTCACAGCCGTTTTTCAGTGCGGTATTGCCGTTTTTGGGTGTAACAGAATTACCTGATGAAATTAAAAAGGATGAAATCAAGAAAGCGCGTTTGCTAGTAGAAAAATTGTGTGAATATCCCTGCTTGCTGATACTCGATGGTTTAGAGCCGTTGCAATATGCGGAAAATCTGCAATCCATGAATGGCGAATTACAAGACAGCGCGTTAAAAGAATTTATCGCCTGTTTTCGGCAAACGGCGGGGAAAAGTTTTGTGTTGTTATCGTCGCGTCAACCGTTGGTGGAATTGAAAAAATGGCAGGCAGAGCATTATTTATCATTGGATTTGCAAACCTTGCCGCATCAGGATGGCGCGGATTTGTTGCAAGCGTTAGGCGTAACGGGCAAGGCGGCAGAACGGCAAGCGATTAGCCAAGATTTAAACGGTCATGCCTTGAGTTTGGTGTTATTCGGACATTTGTTAAGTGAACATCATCAAGGCGATTGCCGTTATGCCAAGGAATTGCCACCGTTGACTTCGGCGCACGGCGATAGTGATGCCGAAAAAGACAGTCGTCATGCGTTGCGGGTATTGGATTATTACGATAGTTTGCAAGATGCCGCCTCACGCTGTTTTTTGCAGTTGTTGGGTTTGTTTGACCGTCCGATGAACTCGGCAGAAAAAGCGGTTTTGATTGCCAATGCTAAGCACGCTGAACCGTTACGCGCTTTAACGGATTTAGAATGGAAAAAGGTTGAGCAGCGGTTAGAAAAAAGCGGTTTGTTGTTAGGTAAAAAAGGCACATTTGAGCGTTTGGAATGGGATACGCATCCGATTATTCGTGCTTATTTTGGGGAGAAATTTAAAGAAAATCATCTCGAAAATTTTAAACAAGCACATTTAGTTTTGTTTGATTATTACCAAAAACTGCCTGAAAAAGAGTTTCCTGATACTTTGGATGAAATGTTGCCGCTTTATCGGGCTGTGGTGCATGGTTGTTTAGCAGGAAAACACAGAGAAGCATTATTCGATATTTTTGATAAACGAATTCAAAGAGGCAAAAAAAATTACAGTGCATTTAACTTGGGAGCTTATATACAAAATATAACTGCATTATCTCTTTTTAATTGGCAAAAGCTTGAGCAGTACGATTTAAAAAAGGCTGAACAAATTTGGTTGTTAAAACATATCAGTCATTTTTTTACGTCATTAGCACGCTTACAAGATGCTGCTGAAATAGCATTAATTAGTTTTAAATTAGCTAAAGAACTAGAAAATTGGCAAGATGCTTCTGGTATTGCTAGAGGTTTAGTGAATCTATATCAACCTAGAGGTGAACTTTTAAAAGCATTGCCTATTGCAGAAGAAGGAGCGAAATATTCTAGGTTTTACAAATTAGGAGAATCCCAAAAAGATGACATATTTGAACAAACACTTAATGACTGTCGTTTAGCAAGCATATTGCATCTTAGTGGAAATTTAAGAGATGCAGAGCAATACTGTAAAAATATAGAAAAATTATGGAAAAACGAAGGAAATGGTTTTTTATATTTAATTACAGTGCCTGCTTTTAGATATTGCAATATTCTTTTAGATTCCACTTCTAACAATGAATTTTTATATGAAATTATTAAAAGAGGTGAATATATTTTAGAAAAACATATAGTTCCTTCTGGTGCTGGATTAGCAGTTCAATTAGACCAAGCTTTTGGTAAATTTATTATTGCTCAATCCTATTTTTCGTTAAATGATTATGCTAACGCTACGGTCTATTTTGACCAAGCTATAAAAGCCATAGAAGATGCAAATAGAATAGAATATACGCCTCAATTCTATCTAGCTCGCGCCGACTTCTACCTCACCCAAAACCAACTCGCCCCAGCACTAACCGATTTAAACAGCGCGTGGGAAATCATCGAACGCTGTGGCATGAAACTGTATCAAGTTGATTACCTATTAATACACGGACGTTACAGCCTTGCCACCGCTGACTTTGACACCGCTTTAAACCACTACCAAGAAGCCAAACAGCTCATTGAAGAAACAGGCTATCACCTGCGCGATGCTGAATTGGATTTATTCGCCGCGCAAATCTGCCTTAATTCGGAATCCAAACTCATGAGTTTGGACTCCAAAAATGCCGACTATTATTTGCAAAAAGCCAAAACTCGCATAGCAGAAATCGGACAATGGGGATTAATGCGAGTCATTGAGCGGGATTTTCCAAATCAGGCATAATTTTATGAATAATCTGTTAGCGCAACAAAACCACTCCTTAGCCCAGTATCAATTCGCGCCGCGTATCATTGAGCAAGACACGGCGGTTTCTATTAGCGACAGTTACACAGCTACTGCACTTTGGGTATCGCATCCAACATTTGTTCGGCTAATTGCTTACCTGCTTCCATTAACGGATGAATGACAAAGGTTGCGCCTAATTGGTACAGCTTGCTTTCTTCGTCATCGTCAAAACACACTGTTCCGATATGCCCCGTAAATTGACGGTTTTTTAATTGTTTAATCGACGATACTCTGACTTCAAATTCTGGCATGGTCAGGACGATGCCTTTGATTTTTGCCAAGGGGATTTTTTCCCACAGTTCGGTATCTTCGGCATCGCCATAAATAACGCGCCGTCCGTCTGCGATTAACTGTTCCAATACCGTCGGGTCGGCATCTAAGCCCAACACGCGAATATTTTGTTGATGAAACGCAATATACGCCGACGTGCCTGTGCGCCCCATACCGATAACCAGCCATTCCGTTACACCTATGCTACTGGGCAGACGGTCGGTACGTTCCATTTTTCGTTCAAAGCGAATTAGAAAATGTTCCAGCACAGAAAACAGCAGATGAGAAAAATAATTTAACGGCGCGGCAATGGCTAACGACAGCGCGACCGCCAAGCCGATAATAGGTTTCCACTCAGGCGGTAATAGCTGGGCGTTAACCAGCGCATTTGAGGTAATCAGGGCAAATTCGCTGTAGGTCATCAAGGCTAATGACGATACAAAAGCGGTTCGAGCGCGTAATCCTGTTAATAAAAACAGCACGAAAAATAAGCCGCCTTGTAAGGGTAATAATACGATGAGCGTTAATGCCTGTAGCATTTCGTCATAGCTGGGTAAATTACTTAAGCCGATTTGTAGAAAAAACGCGACTAAAAAGAGTTCTTTCAAGCCCCATAATTTTTCAGATAACTCTTCTATATCGCTATGCCCAGCCAGCATAACGCCCATCAACAACGCGCCTATATCGCTATACGCAGCACCGACCCAAAGCAATTCCATAATGGTTGTTTTCTCCAAAAAATAACAATGACATTAAAACCCTGCCCTACCAGTAGGAATAAGCCTTTTTGAGTGTAAGCGAAAACCAGCGTTTCCAGCAAACCATTCTCTGCACACCCGCGCTGAATAGATTTTAATCTCGATAATATTTAATAATTGATGTTATGTACGAAAAAGCCATAGTCCACGAAAAGCACGAAAGACACGAAAAATAAAAATCTGTCATTCGGAGTCAAAGGTATGACTTGGACTCCGAATGATTGGCAGTTCAAGCTCCTATAAATGCAAGCAAACCATTTCAAAAACACAGGGTTGGCTCAACAACGGTTACATCATTATTTTTTAATCTTTTTCGTGCTTTTCGTGTCTTTCGTGGACAAAAATTTCTTGTGCGTAACATCAGTTAATAAAGTGCGGTAGGATAAGAATTACTGTATTTGAAACAACTCTAATTATTGATGATGACTACTTTATTAAATCAACAACACGATTGGTTGGCGCAGTATCAATTCGCGCCGCGTATCATTGAGCAAGGCACGGTGGTTTCTATTGGCGATGGTATCAGTTGGATTAAAGGGCTGGCATCGGCGGCTATTGAGGATGTGTTGCTGTTTGCCGATGGCAGTCAGGGCATGGTGTTTGATTTGAATCAGGATCGTATCGGTGCGATTTTGTTGTATCAGGCGGATACGCTGACAGCGGGCATGACGGTACAACTTGCCAAACATTCGCTCAGTATTCCAGTCGGTGATGAATTTTTAGGGCGGGTGGTTGATCCGCTGGGTGCGCCGCTCGATGGGCGCGAACCGCCCACACCGTCGGGACGTGAGAATATAGAAAAAGCCTCGCCTGCGATTATCAGCCGTGATTTTGTGCATAAACCGTTGTACACGGGCATTAAAATTATCGACACCCTGATTCCTATCGGCAAAGGACAGCGGCAGTTGATTATCGGTGATGAAGGCTTGGGCAGAAGCTCGATAGCCATTGATACGGTGGTCAATCAGAAAGACAAAAACGTCTATTGTGTCTATGTGCTGATTGGACAAAAACGCTCCACTATCGTCAGCACTATCGACACCTTACGCCAGCAAGGCGCGTTAGCCTACACGGTGTGCGTGGTTGCCGAAGCCAATGCCTTAGCTGGTTTGCAATATATCGCGCCGTTTGCAGGCTGTGCGTTGGCAGAATATTGGATGGCGCAGGGACGTGATACGCTGATTGTGTACGATGATTTATCCACACACGCCAGAACCTACCGAGAGTTATCACTATTACTGCGCCGCCCGCCTGGTCGGGAAGCCTATCCAGGTGATATTTTCTTTGTGCATTCGCGCTTATTAGAACGTTCCACCAGTTTAAATGCCGAACACGGTGGCGGCAGCATGACCGCCCTGCCGATTGTGGAAACGCAACAAGGCGAGATTGCCGCGTATATTCCCACCAATCTGATTTCTATTACCGACGGGCAGCTTTATTTAGATAAGGATTTGTTCGTGTCGGGTTTTCGTCCTGCTATCGACATTACCAAATCGGTGTCACGCATTGGCGGCAAAGCGCAACACACCAGCATTCGCAATCAGGCGGGACAAATGAAACTGGATTATTTGCAGTTTTTGGAATTGGAAGCCTTCACTCGTTTTGGGCAACGTTTGGAAGCCTCGATGGAAGCGCGTATCAAACGCGGTCGCTTGTTACGCGAACTGCTCAAACAAGAGCGATTGATGCCGTTAAGTCATGCGTTTCAGTTGGCGTGGCTGATTGCTTTTAATGCGGGTTTGCTGAATGACGTTGATATAAAACAGTTAGCCAATGCACTCAAGCGGATTGAACACGGCGTTGAAAGCACCACCTTGACGATGGACAGTCCATACGAACAATGGCAACACGCCATCAGCCAGTGGCTATCGTCATCATGAGCCAAAGCCACGAATTACAACTGCATATCGCACAAATGCGTGAGATACGCAGTATTTTGAACGCCATGAAAAATTTGGCATTGATGGAAGTTCACAAACTGCAACGCTTTCAAACCATGCAAGGACAGGTTGTTACTGCTATCGAAAACGCGGCAAGCGATTTTCTGTCTTTTTATCCCGATTTACTGACGGACAACGTGAATGCAAACAACCTGTGTATTGTACTGGGTGCAGAGCGCGGCTTTTGTGGCGATTTTAATGACAGCCTGTTAGCGGCAATCTGCAAGGAAAATTACACGGGCATTATTGCGATTGGCAACCGCTTGTGTGACAAACTGGTTGATAATAAGCGATTAACAACTACGCTGGAAGGCGCGAACGTTGCCGAAGAAATTCCCGTTATTCTTAACCACCTGATTGACATCCTGACAGCCGCGAAACCGAATGAAGCACATTTAACCATTGTTTACCACGACATCGAACTGAATCAAATCAGGCAACGGCAACTATTTCCGCCGTTTGCCTCGGTAAAATCAGCCACACCGCGTTATGGCTACCCGCCCGTATTGAATTTAGAACCTGCCGTTTTTCTGACTGATTTAATCGAACAATATTTATTGGCGGTGCTGCATGAAGTGTTTTATCTGTCATTAATGGCAGAAAATCACAGTCGCCTGCAACATTTAGACGGCGCGATAAAACATTTAGATGATGAAATGATTAATCTGCATCGAAAATCACAGATTTATCGGCAAGAAGAAATTACCGAAGAAATTGAAGTTATTTTATTAAATGCTGAAAGTGAATTTATGCGCTGAGGTGATTTATTTTATTAACTCTATTTTAATAAACGCATCCATTGTTCCCATGATATTCCCTGCCGCATCGGTTTGATTGCCTTTACCGACCACAACTTTTACTTTCTTGCCTTTATAACCGCCTAAATTTTCATCGGTGGCTTCTATTAATTTATCGCACAAATCAGCCATACATAATGCGTTATGTGTTTTGCCATTATTATCGACAATGGTTAAATAAAAATTATCGCCAATGTCAAATGCGGTAATTGTTCCAATTATAGTTTTATCAGCTATTTTTTTAGCGTAAGCGGTATTGCTTAGGCACAGTGCGAGTAATAGTATAAAAGAGAATGATTTTTTCATAGTTATGTTCTGAATAAATAGATAAATAAACCTGACAGGTTTGAATAAGGTGTACAACGACGACCGCTTAACGCAACCCATAATCAACAGCCAAGCCAATAAAAACCGCCAAACCAAACCAGTTATTATTTAAAAAAGCTTTAAAGCATAAGGCTTTGTCGCGATTGACAATTAATACTTGCTGATAAACCGATAATCCAGAAGCAGCTAATAATCCAATATAATAAGCCAAGCCGCTGTGCTGCATTATGCCGATGGTGATTAATAAACCAATAATAATAACTTGTAATACTGCCATAATAGGGCGGTCATATTGTCCGAATAATATCGCAGTGGATTTAACGCCTATTTTTATATCATCGTCTTTATCGACCATTGCATACATAGTGTCATAGACTAATGCCCATAATATCACCGCTAAATACATTACCCACGCGACGGCAGGAATAGCATTCATTTGTGCGGAAAATGACATCGGTACTGCCCAACCGAACGCAATACCTAAATAAGCTTGCGGTAATTGGGTATAACGTTTCATGAAGGGATAACTGGCGGCTAAAAATGCACCGCCAAAGGATAATAAAATGGTGTAAGTATTTAATAATAATACTAAGGCAAACGCTATTAACGTTAATACGATGAAAAAAATCAATGCTTCTTTCGGGGTGACTTTTCCTGCGGCAATCGGGCGTTGTTTGGTGCGTTCTACATGAGGATCAAAATCACGGTCGGCATAATCATTAATCACACAACCCGCCGCACGCATTAATATCACGCCTGCACAAATTACCGTGAGTACCAGTTTATCGGGCTTACCATCACTGGCAACCCATAACGCCCATAATGCCGGCCATAATAAAATTAAAATACCAATAGGGCGATCAAACCGCGCTAATAACCAATATTGCTTGGCTCTGTCTATTACTCGTTCCATCATTATGTGACCTTTTTTGCCGCCTGAGTTTTGTTAAGTGCTATTATAACCGCTTTATATTCAGTGATTCGCACGATGAAAGTAACTATTTATCATAATCCACGGTGTGGAAAATCCAGACAAACCTTTCAATTACTCAAAGATAACGGCATAGAACCTGTGATTATTG
>JAUYBJ010000024.1 GCA_030693155.1 Methylococcales bacterium | reverse complement strand
TTATCCATCCCTATCGCCGCCCGACACTGCCTTTCTGTTTTTAAATCAGATAATCCCAATTTCATAGCCGTTTATTAGTCCTGTTTTATTGATAATAGTGATTATCTATTCTTATTTATTCTGGTGCAACAAGTCTATTATATTACTTGAATCATTACCTTTATGGTCTTGGGATGTTATTGAAGATAGATGGAATGAAGGATTTGAATATTTAAAAAAATATTCAAAAGAAAACGGACATTCAATTGTGCCTGATAAATTTAAATATGAAGGTTTTAATTTGGGTGTTTGGGTATCTACTCAAAGAAGCATAAAAGAAAACCTTAGTTATGACAGAATTAAAAATCTTGAATCATTACCTGAGTGGTATTGGGATATTCACGATAAAAAATGGAATGAAGGCTTTGAGTATTTAAAAGAATACGTTGCAGAATACGGTAATTCAAGAGTTCCTGACGAGTTAAAATATCACAATTTTAATTTAGGCTCATGGGTTTCATCTCAAAGAAAAGCAAAAGTTACAAATACTATTTCTGATGAAAGAATGAAACTACTTGAATCACTACCTCAATGGTCTTGGAATGCTTTAGATGATAGATGGAATGAAGGATTTGAATATCTAAAAAAATATGTCTTAGAATATGGTGAAGCAAAAGTTCCTAGAAGAATGAAATATCACAACTATACACTAGGTCAATGGTGTTCAACACAAAGAAAAAGAAGAGAAAAAATGTCTATTGAAAGAATTAAACTGCTTGAATCATTGCATGGTTGGGTTTGGAGTTTAAAAGATGAAAAATAAAATATCTTTAGAGGAAATATGAGCGAACTTAATAATCTATTTTTTACAGAAAATTATGACATCATTAGCTTCCACAAATATCGTTATGGACAAAAAAAGTTTATAGGAAATGGGAATCACTGTAGATTTTGCAAAAAAGATAAAAATGAAACTACTTTTTCAAATAAATCTCATGCTATACCTGAATCTATTGGGAATAAAATAATTATTCTCTGCGATGAATGTGATATTTGTAACAAGTTTTTTTCAGAAAACTTAGAGGATCATTTTGATAAATACACAAAGCCTTATAGAACTTTTGCTCGCATAAAAGGCAAGAAAAAAATTCCAACATATAAAAGCAAAGATGAACAAACCAGAATATCAGTTGATAAAGACAAGGATATTGAAATATTTATTCCTGTTGGAAGCAAAATGGATGAAACACATAACTCAATAAAGATTCCTATAGACTTTGAACCTTATATACCTGCTGCTGTTTACAAAACTCTGGTAAAAATGGCGTTATCGTTAATTGAAGATGAAAAAGAGCTAGAGGCTTTTCAAATAACAATAAAATGGATAATGGAAAAAGACCATTCAAAACATTTTTTGCTACCTTTAAAAATGCAAACTCAATTTATGGAAAAAGATATTACCGATAGCTTTGTATTTCTTTTCAGAAGAAAAGAAAAAATAGAAAATGTACCATATGCTATTTTCGTAATTAGCTTTGGTAACTGGTTATATCAAATAATTGTTCCTTCACATTTGGACGGCGATTCTTTTTTATATGAAATTCCTTATTTTTACATTCCGCTAGAAAAGGTTTTTCCTAAAACTGTTGATTTATCAGGCATTGAAAAACAGTCATTTTCTAATAATTTTATTTTAAAATATAAAACTATGGAGAATTTGGTTTTCTAATTTGATAGCCATGTAGGATACGCTGTGCATACCTTATCCATGAATACCCACTATACACCGTGGATTTAACAACCTTTTCGGTATGCACAGCGTACTCTGTTTTACTACTTCATTATTCTAAAACCCCTGCATCAAACGACTGCCATGTTGTTTTAACCAATGATGTGAGGTTTTGTAATCGGGTAAATGGTCTGCGACTAACGCCCAAAACTGCGGCGAATGGTTACGAATTTGAATATGGCATAATTCATGGACGACCACATATTCAAGCACAGCGGGGGGAGCAATGATTAACAGGGCGTTGATTTGTATGTCATTATGAATGCCGCAACCGCCCCAGAGGCTTTTTTGGTTTTTAATGTTTTTCTCGTTCCCAAACTCCAGTTTGGGAACGCCTATTGCCAAGCTCCGCTTGGTGCATCCATGAACAAAATAAATTCATCTTTACGCTTTTAAACGTCAAGCAGAGCTTGAAGGCAGGCATTCCCAAGCCAGAACTTGGGAACGAGACATTTTGGAATCAAAACTCATGAGTTTTGACTCCAGCCCTGTAGGTCGGAATAAGCCTTATTGAGCGGGAGCGAAATAAGGCGTTTCCGACAAACTTATGCGATGTCGGAAACGCCCGTCCTGCGCTACCGCTTGGACGGTCTTATTCCGACCTACAAATCTACTACCTGTCTTAAGAGTTTTTTAGCCCTGTAGGGTGGGCAAACGGCTTTATCGTTTGCCCACACGGAACACACGAAATCCGCATAATCGGCGATGCACGCAACAAGACGTGTGCATCGCCCATACGATAAAAACTATACACAAATTATTGGGTTAATAAATTTTCTCGTTCCCAAACTCCAGTTTGGGAATGCCTATTGCCAAGCTCCGCTTGGTGTATCCATGAACAAAACAAATTCATCTTTACGCTTTTAAACGTCAAGCAGAGCTTGAAGGTAGGCATTCCCAAGCCAGAGCTTGGGAACGAGACATTCTCCAAAATCCGAATGGACGCAAACGCGTCCCTCGAAACATCATCCAATATTAACGACTAAGCGCAAGACTGTAAGGTGTGGTTAAGGTATAAGCCCCGCCGAACGGTACTACTTTTATGTAATAGGTTGCGGTTGTTGCGCTGGCGTTTTTGTAAGTTACTGATTCATTTGCACCTGCGTTGGCACTGGTTCTCAGTGTGACACCTGAGCTGTTGAGCAGATAAAGGTCATAGTCTGCCGCAGGGCCTGTCATGTTGATGGTGATACTACGACCTGCTGCGACGTTGATTTTGAAATAATCTTTATCGCTGGAAGTACCTATGTAGCCGCTAATTTTAGTGACGCTATCGGCGATAAGGTTGGCGGTCTGGGTTGTGTTGTTATTTTCCACTTCCTTATAAGTGGTGGGCGTTTCTGGATTATTGACGGTGAACGGGATGCTGGCGGACGTGCCTATATTACCTGCGGCATCGTAGGCTTTACCGACCAGCGTATAAGTGCCATTTTTTAAGCTCAGCGAATCCAGCGTCATGCTGTAAGGCGAGCTGGTATCGGTGCCTTTCAGGGAGTTATCCACATAAAATTCCACTTTGGTCACGCCAATATCATCGGTCGCCGTTGCCGAAAAACTGATTGTACCGCTAGTGCCGCTCTCGCTGACACTGACAGTAGGCGGCAAATCTCCGCCACCGCCGCTCACGATGAGATTGACTTTATCCAAGATAAAACCTGTTGCCAATGCGCCGTCTTCCGCACCCAGAAAATACAGTTGCACCGTCTGCCCTTTGTAAGCGGACAAATCCAAATTGTAAACTTTATAGCCTGTTGCCGCATTCAGATTGCTGTAAGTCGCCAGTGTGTTAAGGACAGCTCCTGAAGCATTACGAATTTGTACCGCAAAGGTATCACTGGCTACGCTGGTGGAGGTGTCTTTGGTTTCGATATGCAGTGCGTAGCTTAATTTTGCTGATGGTGTATTGGCAGGAATGGTAATCGACTGAAACAAACCCACGCTCATTTTTGAACCCGTACCGCAGAATTTCGCCATCTTGGTGCCGTCAAACGCGGTCTGACCCAAAATAGTGCCAATCTGCATACCTGTGGTGTTTGACCAGCCCACACCGTAGCCTTTTTCAAAACTGCCGTTGCGCACTAACTGCCCATTGTTGATAGTAAAATCCATCGTGGCATTGGTGTATTGACCTGTGGTATCGGTGGCTTTCGCAACCAGTGTGTGGCTGCCGTCATCCTGCATCAATGAGTCATAGCTCATGGTGTAGGGAGTTGCGGTACTTGTCCCCACCAGTACACTATCAAGCAGAAAATCAACTTTCACTACGCCGTTGTCATCGGTCGCTGTGGCACTAAAGGTCAGCGTACCTTTGTCGCCTGCTTCACTGACTGTCACCGTCGGCGGCGCGTCTGCTCCGCTCCATGGATTGCCGACATTGATACCCGCAAAGGCATTCCATACCGCGATTTCTTCCGCACCTGACACGGGGAATAAATCCCGCACCGCCTGAATACAGGCGATTCTTGCCCCTGCGTAGTTGGTGTCTGGAGTCATGTAGGTGGTCAAGGCACGAAACCAGATTTTCGCGGCTTTATCGTTGCCGATACCTGTCATGCCATTGGGTAAATAAGTGGTAGACGTTTCGCCCGTTTTGGTCGCGCCTTGGCTGAGAAAATAAAACGCCCGATTCATCGGCCCTGAGCTGTAATGTACATTGAGTTTTTCCAGCGTAGGACTCCACGCATCGGCACTTTTGCCGTCTTTGCTGGGTTTGTATAAAAAGCGCATTTTCAGCGGAAACGCGGGCGTGGTGATTTGTTCGCCTTGCGTCCACGTTCCGCCAGTGTCGGGAATAACGCTGCCTTTACCGTTCGCACCGCGCATATAAAACTCAGCCATCGCGCCCATAATGTCAGAATTGGCTTCGTTTAAACCGCCCGATTCTTTGTTATAAATCAGCTTTGCTGTAGTCATGCACACACCATGCGCAAACTCATGGGCGGCGACATCTAATGAGGTGAGGGTTTGCAGTTTGGTGCCGTCGCCGTAAGTGATGCACATACAGGAGTCGGAATAAAAAGCGTTGTCGAAGGCGTTGTCGTAATGCACCCGCGCATAGGTCGGTTTGCCGTCGCCATTAATGCCGTTACGTCCGAAGACATTTTTGTACATATCCCACGTTGCCTGTATGCCATACGCGGCATCGACTGCCGCCGTTTGTCCATTGGCGGAGGTGGTAGGTTCTGGGTCTTCTTTGAAATTCGCCCCGTCGCCCCAAGTATTATCAGGGTCAGTATAAAGTGTGCCTGTGCCTGAGGTGGAATGATCCAGATTGTAAATCACGTTGCCGCCGCTGACAGGGCGGGTCAAATCGCGCAACTCAAAACCGCCTGCCACGCTGTTGGTGTTCAGACTGACCGCGCCGCTGTACTGGCTTTTGCCGTTACCGATGGCATTCTCACTGAGCAAACTATCCCATTTTTCAATAATCGCGCCTGTGTGGGCGTTTATCAGATAATCGGTATGGCGGGTGTCATTGGGATTATTGATTTCGGTGTGTATGTAATAGGCGAGTTGATAGCCTGCTATCTCGGTCATGAAATCTTCGGCATTCAGCTTGCCTGCCAGCACCGTTGCCTTGTTTGCTGCTACGCGCCTGACTTTATCGGAATAAATCACCAGCTCGGTAGTGGGTTTACTGGAGAATTCAGAACTCAGTGCGAGGTCTCTTTTAACCACCGCCAGCGCGGCATCCGCTGAGAGTTTCGGGCTTATATCAACCTGAATTTTATGCTTGAGTGCGAGTGTAGTGGGCGGCAATTCACGCCCGTCGGTCTGCGTATGGGTGATGACTTCACCGCCCCAGATACGCACGCCATGATAATACTGCTGAAAGCGAATATGCGTCTGTCCAAGCGGGTCGCGCTGTAAACTTTGCATTTGAAAGGCGTGATTCTCATCAAGACCCAATTCCTCGCGCATATCGGTCAGGCGTTGCTGAGACTTTACTGTTATTTCCGCGCCAGAGATATTTTCTGCGGCTACTGAAAAACCCATCAACAGAAAAATGACCAGAATAATGACAAACTGAATATGATTCATAAAATGTACTCCGATACTTTTAACTTAAGTTTCGTTAACTGCGACGGTTTTACAGTCGAGTGTATCTTGCAAAGCACACAACAAAATGTTGCGTGCTCTTTAAATTGTCACCCAGAAAAATAGCAGGGGCAACAACTTAAAATGGAGTATTAATGGGTAGAAAATGGGTATTAAAAATATCCATTTTTAGTATGAAGGAGATATTGATGGGGTGTTGTTATTCAATAAAGCCTCTGTAGCGGACAATGAATGGCAACCTGTATAAATAATCAGTCGTTCTTGTCCGCATAGATATTATCGACGAGTTTTTTAAACCAGTGCGGGCGAAAAATAACCACGAATAAGCCAATTGTACTGGTAATCGGAATGGGGCTGACGCTGAAAATCATGAAGATAATCAAGACAATTGCACATTTGATTCTGAGCCAGTTGGAAGTGGTATTCATGGTGCTTACTCCATTCGTCTGTTTTTTTGTAGTGCCTAAAAATAGAGTGATTGGAATACAAACCTAGGTTTGTACTCCGCGATGTCCAAATCTAAAAATCACTTACTCTTTAGGTCTACCGTTTTTTTAATGATGGCTGGTTGTTGCTTTGGGTGGGGTGGCTTTAATACTGCGCAACACATAGCGGTCGGCAAGTTTACCTGTAATAGGTTCACCCTGATTATCAAGCTGAGTCAGTGTGCCTTCACCGACTGAATAATGCCGTGTTTCGGTGCTGTTGCGTGGCGTTAACACAATGTTGTTACCCTGACTGCCCCACACAAATTTGCCTTTTTCAACCAGCTCTTTGTCTGACTTGCCGACGAATTGGGTGAGTAAGATATAAGTATTATTTTTGCTTAGGGCAAGTGATGTTTTTACACCTTTACAATCATCACAAGGCAGAAAACCCTGATATACATTGGTTAAATCAAGGCTGGTTTGCGTATGGTGTTCGGCGGTTGCGTGATCGCCAGTTTCTGCCGTTTCAGCAAATACCGTGTTGTAACTGGAAAACGCGGCGAGAAAGAGGAATAAAGTCATGGTTTTTTTAATGGTTCGCATAGTCGCTCCTGAACGTGTGAGGGTAAAAGATTGACCACTATATCAGCAAGTGGTCATAAAGGGTATACACACACATTATCCTTGCATCAACCGACTACCGTGCTGTTTCAGCCAGCGGTGCGGGATTTTATAATCGGGTAAATGTTCCGCAACTAACGCCCAAAAGTGCGGCGAATGGTTGCGAATTTTAATATGGCATAACTCATGCACCACCACATATTCCAGTACGGCGGGCGGTGCCATGATTAACAGCGCGTTGATTTGAATGTCGTTGTGAATGCCGCAACTGCCCCAGCGGCTTTTTTGCTTTCTTATATTGATGGTGCGCGGTATGAGCTGGTGTTTAGCTGCGTGCTGTTTGACCCAGTGTGTAGCTTCATGCAGCAGGCGTTTTTTCATCCAGTTTAATAACGCTGGTTTAATTGCTTCACTGTGCTGTGTTGTTAAGGTGTCGGGAATATGGGCGATAAAACCATTGGTAAACTCTATTTTTACGCGCTTTAATGACGACGGTTTCAGTGTCAGCGGGTAAGATTCGCCCTGATAAACAATCATTGAGCCTTCGCCATAGACAACAGGCTCTGGATGCGGCTGGTGGCGTTCGGCAATTTTAGTTAATGAAGCAATAATCCACGCTTGCTGGGCGATAACAAATTGATGAATGTGTTTTTCGGCAACTTTAACAGGCGCGACCACTTCCACTTTATTGACGCTGACAATAATGCGCACTTTAGTCGCCCGCGCACTGCGGCGTATCGCATAGCTGAACGGCATGGTGGTGGTCATAATCTTTTTATTCCTGCGGATTTAAAGTAGGTTTGCACTATATTGACCGCTGTTATCTATGTCAACAATCCATCCACCTAGAGGATTTACCTAATGCCCCGCAAAAAAATTCATCACCATCTGTATGCTCAGGTACTAATCGCTATCAGTATCGGCATTGTGCTGGGGCATTTTTATCCTGATACAGCGGTGTCGATGAAACCGTTAGGCGATGGTTTTATCAAGCTCATTAAAATGCTGATTGCGCCGATTATTTTCTGCACGGTGGTGACGGGGATTGCAGGGATGCAGGACATCGAAAAAGTCGGGCGCGTGGGCGTGAAAGCTCTGTTGTATTTTGAGGTGGTGAGTACGCTGGCGTTAATGATCGGGCTGTTGGTGGTGCATATTATTCAGCCGGGTGTGGGTATGAATGTCGATGCCAGTAAACTGGATATAAAAGGACTCAGCACTTATACCGAGGCGGCGAAAACCCATAACACGGTGGATTTTTTGCTTAACATTATTCCGACCAGCGTAGTGGATGCGTTTGCTAAAGGTGAAATGCTGCAAGTGCTGTTGTTTTCCTTGCTGTTCGGCTGTTCACTGGCGGCTATGAAAGATACTGGGGCAGAAGTGCTGGTGTTTATCCACAAAGTTTCACAAGTGTTATTCGGTATCGTCGAAACGATTATGAAATTAGCCCCTGTGGGTGCGTTTGGCGCAATGGCATTTACCATCGGCAAATACGGCGTGGGTTCATTGTTGCCGCTGGCAAAATTAATGGGCAGTTTTTATCTGACCTGCTTACTGTTTATTTTCATTGTGCTGGGTTTAATCGCCCGTTTTACAGGTTTTAGCATCGTCAAATTCATTGTGTATATTAAAGAAGAGTTGCTGATTGTATTGGGTACGTCATCCTCTGAATCGGTGCTGCCGCGTATTATGGTGAAACTGGAAAATATGGGCTGTTCCAAATCGGTGGTCAGTTTGGTCATTCCCACGGGTTATTCGTTTAATCTCGACGGCACGTCTATTTATCTGGCAATGGCGGCGATTTTTGTCGCACAAGCCACCAATACAACGTTGACGTGGACGCAGGAACTGACCTTGCTGGGTGTGTTGTTGATAACCTCAAAAGGCGCGGCGGGTGTCACAGGCAGTGGTTTTATTACGCTTGCCGCCACTTTATCAGTAATGCCGACTATTCCTGTCGCGGGACTCGCGCTGATTTTGGGGATAGATCGCTTCATGTCAGAAGCTCGCGCGTTGACTAATTTAATCGGTAATGGCGTGGCTACCGTAGTTGCGGCCAAGTGGGAAAATGAATTGGATATGCAGCGATTATATGAGACTATTTCCACAAAAAAAGAACAGGTGTCGCACAATAATCCATGACCATAATAAAGTAGATGAGAAATGCTGTATTGCAGTTAGAAGCCATTTTTGCCACCGCTATTGATGCGATGGTAGTTACTGATGCGGTCGGTAATATTCAAATGTTCAATACTGCTGCCGAGCAAATGTTCGGTTATCTCAGTCAGGAAGTCATGGGGATGAATGTCAGTTTATTGATGCCTATGCCAGACAGTTTGCATCATCATCTGTACATGGAACGCTATATTGAAACCCGCCAACCGCGCATCCCCAGACAAGGACGTGAAGTTATCGCCAAACGGCGAAGCGGAGAGAATTTTCCTGCCGATATTACCATTACCGATGTAGAGCAGGATGAAGGCATCATTTTTATTGCCGTCATTCGCGACATCAGCGCACGAAAAACCAAAGAACAACACATTATTCAACTGGCATTTTTCGATCAGGAAACAGGACTGCCTAATGCGTATTATTTATACGACAAATTAGCGTATTTACTGAAAGAACAAAAAAGCAATTACCACTTAATTTCTCTTTATCTGGGCGATTTAACAGACTACGTTAATATTTTTGGTGTACACGGTGTTAAAGATGTCATTGTCGCAGTAAACAATTTACTGATTGATAAATTACCCTTGCAAAGTTTGATAGTGCGGTGCGGATTACGCCATTTAAAAATAATTTACGCGCCTGTGCGTGACGAACTATTATCAACGGAACAAATCGCCGAACACCTTCAAACGCTTATCAGCCAGCCGCTACACGTTGCCAGTTATCATATTTTTTTAACGGCTACGTTTGGCTTACTAAAAATTGATTCGCAACAATATACGGTTGAAAAATTGCTTGATCATGTTGACATTGCGCTGCACTTTGCAAAACATAACATCGGTAGCTGTTATCAAGTTTTCAAAACCGAATTTACCGAAAATTTGCATAGGCGAGCTTTGATTGTACAGAAACTGCATAACGCCATGAATGAAATGCCGTTTCAACTTTATTTACAGCCGCAAATCAGCTTGGCAACACAGCACATTATCGGTGTAGAAGCCTTGATTCGCTGGCAGGATACTGACGGGCTATGGATTTCGCCTGCTGAATTCATTCCTATCGCGGAAACGATTGGTTTAATTAAAGACATTACTTTATGGACGTTAAAAAAAGCCTGCGCTATCGTTAAAGAATGGCAAAAAAATACTCATCATCAGTATAGTTGTGCTGTTAACATTTCCGCCCAAGTGCTTTGCACACCTGCTTTTTTGCACGAGATAACAATGCTCATTGTAGAAAATGAGCTTGATCCACACGTTTTAGAGTTGGAAATAACTGAAACTGCACTCATGTTGAGTATTGATACCGCGATTAGCACAATTACTGAATTATCTGCGCTGGGTATTTCAATTTCTATTGATGATTTTGGTACGGGGTTATCGTCATTGGCTTATTTAAAATTATTTGAAATAAACCGCTTAAAAATAGACCAATCGTTCATTACCCATATACTGACGGACGTACATGATAAAAAAATGGTGACCGCTATTATTAAACTCGCTCATGAATTAGGTTATCAAGTGGTGTGCGAAGGTGTCGAAAATAAAGTGCAACTGGCGTTAGTTCAACAATTGGGCTGTGATGAAGTTCAAGGCTACTATTTTGCCAAACCCATGCCGTCTACTGACTTTCTGGCTTTTGCTGAAAATTTTACCTTTGAATAATGAGTTACTCTTTTAATACCTAAGGAAAAAATAAATGCTTGATAATGAGTGGTTTGAACAATACAAAATCGGCGTACCGTTAATTGATGCCGATCATTTGAATTTGTTCAGGGAAGTTGCTCGCTTTAATGAGCATTTGCAAAGCGGTATGAGTGCCGAAGACTTGGGAAAATCCCTGAATTTTCTCGATAAATATGTCGGTGCGCATTTTGCCCGCGAAGAAATGTTAATGCGCGAAAAAGCCTATCCTTATTACACCCAGCATAAGACTTTACATCTACAGTTAAAAAAAGTGGTTTTTGCCGTGCGGCGCGTTTTTGAAACTGATATGGAGAAAGTGGATAAAGAAAAATTACATCAATTTCTGCGTGATTGGTTAATCGAACATATTCTAAAAGTAGATGCCAAATTGGTACCTTATGTGAATGGTGCTTATAGTAATGATTCCCGTAGTGTTGAACGCTTACAGTTTATCGGACTCTCAGAAGAAGTCACCATAGATGAAGAGTTGGTGGCAGTCACTGTTAAAGTGCCGCAAAGTAAACAAAAAGTAATCGAACGCTGTGCGTTTGCCTTAATGCACAACACGCCTGAAGCGCAAGACCTTGAAGAAATCGCACTTGCCGCGACAGGCATGACTATCGAAGAAGCAATGGAACTCGCGGGTGCTGTGCTGTACTAGCTCATAGAACAAATAAACCTGCGAGGTTTTTAACACCTTGTATGTTAAACATAAGGCAACATAATGAGTTTTGATTAGCTCAGGAGAGCTAATGAAAACAGAGGAAAGGTAGATCGATAAGACCTTGGTTTATGAAAATAAAACCGTCTGCGAG
>JAUYBJ010000250.1 GCA_030693155.1 Methylococcales bacterium | reverse complement strand
TACATAAACCCGTCGATTCAATAGTAACACGCTATAAATCGCTTGCCATTCTTCATCACTCAGTTCTATTCGATTTTTCATGTCATCCCAAAATCGCCATGTTTTGGGGATGTAACTTTCAAATGTCAACAGAACCTAGTATCAGGTGGTGATGCTATTTCTCAGGCAATGTATAAAAAAGTGGATGCTGAATTTTTCTATGAAAACTTCTTAACCTGGCTTTTTAAAACATTTAATGAAGATGACATAAGCTTCAGAAATTCTTTAATAGAAAAATTGAATTTAAAAGAAGGTGATCGTGTACTGGTAACGGGTTGTGGTTTAGGCGATGACATTCAATGTATTTTGCCTAAAATTGGCGCGGATGGTGAGCTATTTGCGCAAGATATTTCAGATGTAATGGTTGCGGCAACGGCACGAAGACTTAATGAGACTGATATTGGCTCAGTGGATAGAAAAAATATTTATCTAAGTGTATCAAATGCTTCAATGTTGCCGTATCATGGTGGCAAAGTAGTCATTGGTGATGAAGGGGTCGCGCCTTGGCTAAGAGAAAATGAATACGGAAAGATGGCAATTTGTAATAATCGATTATGGGCTTTAGAGCCGCCACTTTCTTTATTGCCCGACATCGCGGCAAATGTTAATTTGACTTGGGTGTTAGGAAATTGCTTTTATGTCATTGATTTTGAGATTGCAAATTCAATGCCTTTTATGGATATTGACTTACCTCACAAAGGTATTCGTGGTGGCAGTATGCGGAAACGCTATTTTGGTCAGCTAGAAGGCATAGAGCCAGAAATTAAAGCGCAACTAATAGCAGCAGCATCCGCAAAAGGCTTAAGTGTTAGCGCGTTATTAGAACAAGTTATTTCAGCATCACTTGATGAACAGTAGACTGTATGCGCGACTATTTTTTGTTTTTAGATATTACTCACCTTATTAAACGAATAGGCTTTGACCTAGCGATAGTGGAGCAAGGTTAATGGCACGTTTTTTTGATTATTTTTACATTCTTGCCACGATAGGCTTTACCGTTTACGGACAGTTAATTCTTAAATGGCGTATTGCTACATTTGGTGCATTGCCAACTGACTCATTTGAAAAGCTTAAATTTCTAATTTCACTTCTCTTTGATCCTGCCATTTTTTCTGGTTTTTTTGCAGCCTTTCTGGCATCGCTCGCGTGGATGGCTGCTATGACAAAATTTGATTTGAGTCACGCTTACCCATTTATGAGCTTGAATTTTGTTGTGGTACTGTTACTCAGTGGCTGGCTATTGAACGAACCCGTGACACTTCAAAGAGTGCTGGGTGTGACATTGATTGTACTTGGAACAGTAGTGGCCGCGCGTGGTTAATTTTCGCACCTCTCTTCATATTAAATTTTCGTTCGTGTTTTAAGCGAGACAGCCTCTAATGTTACAAATAAACAATCTCTCCGCCAAAATTACTAAGCATCAAACTCAAATTCAGGCTGCAATTAACCGAGTAATAGCCAGTGGCTGGTTGGTCTTAGGATCTGAGGTCAAGCAATTCGAGCAATCGTTCGCCACTTTTCTTGGCGTAAACCATTGCGTGAGTCTCGCTAATGGCACAGATGCTATTGAACTAGCTCTGAAAGCTATGGGCATAAGTTCTGGCGACCGTGTTGCAACGGTTGCTAATGCGGGTATGTACACAACTACAGCTCTACTGGCAATTGGTGCTGAACCTTATTTTATGGATGTCGATCTCGATACACGAGGCGCGACACTTGCCGAAGTCACTCGTGCAATTGAGGCAGGCGTGAAAGCGGTAGTCGTAACTCATCTCTATGGTCTTGCTTTACCAGAAATTGCGTTAATTGCTGACTATTGCGCTCATAACGGTATTTTGCTACTAGAAGATTGCGCTCAAGCACACGGTGCAACAATCAACGGGCTACGCGTAGGTAGCTTTGGTGATGCTGCCAGTTTTAGTTTTTATCCCACCAAAAATCTTGGCGCACTGGGTGATGGTGGCGCGGTAGCTACCAACAATCCAAAACTCGCCGAAAAAGTTGGCTTGTTGCGGCAGTACGGCTGGACGGCTAAATATAAGGTGGAAGTGTCAGGGGCTAGAAATAGCCGCCTTGATGAAATACAGGCAGCTGTTCTTGCTGAATTTTTACCCCACCTTGATGAAGACAATGCCAAAAGACGCGATATTGCGGCTCACTACAGCGCACATATTCGTCATCCGAAAGTTTCGGTATCTAAAGAGGGTGGGGCAGATTATGTGGCGCATCTTTACGTTATTCGTAGTCAGCAACGTGATGAATTACGCGAACATCTGCGTAAATCAGATATTGCATCCGATATTCATTATCCAATTCCAGATTATCGTCAGCCAGTGTTTGAAAACCGATTTTCAAGTATCTATTTGCAAAATACAGAAACACTTACTCACGAAATTCTCACGTTGCCTTGCTACCCTGAAATGACAGATAAGGATGTGGAACTTGTTATTCAGGCTGTGAACAACTGGTCACACGTTTCAAAATAAGGAGTCACCGATGTCTACACCCAATCCATTTGCCAATATTGGCTTTGAAGATTTTCGTCAACTTGCGACTGATGAAACACTCTCTAAATATGAGCGAATTGGTTTTCCTGACGCATACCGTAAAGATTTTGAAGCGACCATTTTTTCAGACATTCTTCAAAAACTGACCAATCTACAGGGCAACAAACGAAGCGTTGTCGATATTGGTCCTGGATGTAGTGACTTACCTATTATGCTGATTGACTTGTGTCGAACGCACAACCATAAACTTACACTCATTGATAACAAGGAAATGCTGGATTTACTACCCAGTGAGCCGTTTATCGAAAAGGTGGCCGCGCTTTATCCGAACTGCCCTGAATTCATAGCGCAGCACCAAGGCACAATGGATGTTATCCTTTGCTATAGCGTATTGCATTATATTTTGATTGACACTGCATTCTTTAGATTCCTTGATATTTCGCTGTCATTACTGGCACCAGGTGGACAAATGTTGATTGGTGATATTCCCAATATTTCCAAGCGTAAGCGTTTTTTCGCCAGTGATACGGGGATTCACTTTCACCAAGCATTTATGAAAACGACCGAATTACCTAATGTTGCATTCAACCGGATAGAACATGATCAGATTGATGATGCCGTGGTGTTTGCTTTACTTCAACGGGCGCGAACGCAAGGCTTCGATGCTTATGTCATTCCCCAGAATCCAACACTCCCTATGGCTAACCGCCGAGAAGATATTCTAATCACACGCCCATAGAAACATGATAAAAACAAAGAAGCTAGTAATTATCGGGGATAGTGCTTTCGCCGAGATTGCCTATGAATATTTTACCTATGACTCAGAATATGACGTAGTAGGGTTCTCAGTTGAATCTGCCTATCTAAAAAGTAATGAATTGTTTGGTTTGCCAGTTATTCCTTTTGAGCACATTGAACAACACTTTAATCCATCCGACGTGGAATTTTATGCCGCCTTGGTTTATAGCCAACTTAACCGTCTGCGCACACGTCTTTATCAGGCTGCCAAGAGTAAAGGATACCGTCCAGCCAGTTACATCAGCAGTCGGGCTTTTGTCTGGCATAACGTCCAACTGGGCGAACATTGCTTTATCTTTGAAGACAACACTGTTCAGCCCTTCGTTAAGATTGGTGATAATGTTGTGTTATGGAGTGGTAACCACATTGGACATCATTCAATTATTCAAGATAATTGTTTCATTGCGTCCCACGTTGTCATTTCAGGATTTTGTGATGTTGGACGTAATACATTTATAGGTGTTAATGCGACGATGGCAAACAATATCACTGTCGGTGAAGATAATTGGATAGGTCTTGGCGTTACCATCACCCGTAATACTGAACAAAACAAACTATTCAAGGGAGAGCAACCAGAGCCTGCAAAAATTTCCGCATTACGTTTTTTTAAGGTGAAAGAATGAAGTGGCGCAAACTGGACTCGGCTTGGATATATACCAATTAGGATTGTGGTGTTTTGATTTTAAGAAATTTTTTAACTAAATAAAAAGGAGAAAACTTATGTCTACAACGATTACCTCCCAAAATCGTTCCTCGGAAAGTGCAGTTCAAGCCAGAGAAAACCTATATCGGTTATTTAAAGAAAGACCGATGAAAGATGATGAGCTGCTTGTGAATTTGGCAATGTTTATGCGAAGTGGGTCTTTAGCAAAGATTCTTTTTCTCAATGAAATGTATCAAAAAATTATTGATCTTCCTGGAATAATTTGTGAATTTGGTGTTTGGATGGGTCAAAGCACAATTACATTTGAAAATTTGAGAGCTGTTTATGAGCCGTACAATTATCAAAGAAGGATAGTTGGTTTTGATACATTTTCAGGATATACAGGAATTGGTGACAAAGATATACCATCGGAAATAATTTCTGATGGTGTATATAGTGTAAGTCAAGGTTATGAGCATTACTTAGAAGAATTACTTGACTACCACGAAAAAGAAAATGTAATGGCGCATATAAAAAAACATTCGTTAATCAAAGGCGATGCGTCAATAACTTGCAAAGATTTTATCGAACATAATCCAGAAGTTATTGTAGCAATGGCATATTTCGATATGGCACTTTATGAGCCAACAAAGAACTGTCTTGAAGCTATCCTCCCTCGACTTATAAAAGGTAGTGTTTTGGTGTTCGATGAATTATGTCATCCTAATTATCCAGGAGAGACACAGGCTGTATTTGAGGTACTTCAGACTAGAAATCATACAATTCGCCGATCTAAATTTTTGCCAGATAGAAGTTATATTGTAATTGAATGAGAATATAATGTATCAATCTCGATGGAAAAAACTTGGAGTTGTTTATGTACCAGATGGTGACAAGGCGTGGGCAAAGAGTCACGCGGCGACTCCAACTCCCTATGTTTTGAATAATGAGATTATAAGAGTCTTTTTTACATCTATGGATGTCAATGGCTGTGGTCGCCCCAGTTACATAGATGTTTCAGCAGAAAACCCGCGTAATGTTATTTCTGTTTCTGAAACGCCCTTGTTAGAGATTGGTGAGCGCGGATGCTTTGATGATAACGGGGTAATGTCAGTATGTGTGTTGGAATCGGAGCCAGGCATTCTATTTATGTACTATGTTGGGTTTGAGTTATGCCACCATGTGCCTTACCGCATATTCACTGGTCTTGCTGTTAGCAAAGATAATGGTATGTCATTTAAGCGACAAAGCCGAGTCCCTGTACTTGACCGCACTAATGACGAACTATTTTTTCGGTGCGGCCCTTTCGTTATGTTTGATGAGGGAGTGTTTAAGCTCTGGTATGTAGCGGGCAGTGAATGGACTGAAATTAATGGAAAGCAAATGCCAATTTATGATTTGCGTTATCAAGAATCTAAAGATGGTATTCACTGGGCTGATACGGGCAAACTTTCCATGGCAATTACAGGTGAAGATGAACATGGTTTTGGTCGTCCTTGGGTCGTCAAACGTGGCGTTAATGATTACCAACTATTCTATTCAATCCGTCGCCGTTCTCTCGCTGCATATCGTCTTGGCTATGCCGAATCAACGGATGGTATTAATTGGACTCGTAAGGATGATGAAATGGGATTAGACGTAACATCAGGCGAGTTTGATTCTGATGCGATTATGTATTCGGCAGTTATTTCTGTTGGTGACAAAACGTATTGTTTTTATAACGGTAATAATTTTGGTGAGCAAGGTTTTGGTGTGGCGGAGTTGATTGCATGAGTATCGAAATTGTTTCTTACAGCCAATTTTATGAGGCGGCATGGGAAAAATTTTGCGCAGGCGCGGTGAACGCAACCTTTTTACATACCCGCCGCTTTTTGAATTATCACGGTGAAAGATTCAACGACTTGTCTGTGCTAATAATGGACTCAGGGAAATTGGTAGGTGTTTTTCCAGCGGCAGAATCGTTAACTGATACTCACTTAGTAATTAGTCATCCTGGTATTACTTATGGTGGGATTGTACATCAGGGACGCTTGAGTGGAATACGAATGCTTGAAGTATTAACCGCCTTGTCTGAACACTACCAGAAAACAGGCTATCATCGCCTGCAATATAAAGCAGTTCCTTTCATCTATGCAATCACTCCTGCACAGGATGATTTGTATGCGTTGTTTCGTTTAGGTGCAGAGCGAATACGTTGCGATCTTTCGTGTACGATAGATTTGGCTAACCGCCAGCCACTCAGTGAACGTCGGAAACGAGGATTGAAAAAGGCACAAAAGGTCGTTACCTTATCCAGCGATTCTAATTTGTTGACAGAGCTATGGGCTGTCATCGAACAGAATTTGGCGCGTAAGCACAATGCCAAGCCAGTGCATTCTTTGACCGAACTTAGTTTACTTAAAGAATACTTTCCAGATCAAATTACTACTCGATGCGCATTGATAGAAGGACGGGTTGAAGCTGGAGTTATTTTTTTCAATTCATCCTCTGTATGGCACGCACAATATATTGCTGCAAGTGAAAGTGCATACAATATTTCAGCACTGGATGCTGTTTTTGATGCTGCGATAATCGAAGCACAACGAATGGATGTTCGTTATTTCGATTTTGGCACAAGTAATGAAGATGGTGGTCAGGTTTTAAACGATGGCTTGTATCGCTATAAATCAGAGTTTGGTGGTGGTGGGGTCGCGCATGAATTTTATGAATTGAGGTTAGACGAATGAATAACAAAAAGCTTTCAATCGTGGTGCCAGTTTACTTTAACGCGGGTAGCTTACCTCGTCTGTTTGATGAACTCACCAAACTTGAGTCGCAACTAGCAGAACGCTTGGTGCAGTTAGAGCTATTTTTCGTTGATGATGGTTCAAAAGACGAATCATTAGCACGGCTGCTGGAATTCAAAACACGGAGACCCGCAACAAAAGTTATCAAATTAACGCGCAATTTTGGTGCGGTACATTGTTCAAAAACTGCTTTAAAATTTGTCACTGGCGATGCTTTCATGATTCTCGCCGCTGATCTGCAAGACCCACCAGAACTTGTTCTTGACATGGTCGATCTATGGCTTGCGGGTTCTAAATTCGTTATTTGTGAACGAATTACCCGAAATGATCCCGTTGTCTCAAAAATCTATTCTAAAATTTACTATAAGTTATTGCGTGGATTTGTTATTCGTGATTACCCCGAAGGCGGGTATGACATGGCTTTAATGGACAACGCATTTTTGCCTCATTTAATAAACAGCTCTAAAAGCGTTTTTACGCCTCTTTTAGCCTACTGGCTAGGCTACAAACCAGATGTTATTCACTACCATCGACCAGTGCGCGAACACGGAAAATCAGGTTGGACGTTTGCAAAAAAGTTCACAGCATTTCTTGATGTTATGCTGGGATTTTCAATTACACCTATTCGAGCTATATCGGGAATTGGTGTAATCGTAGCACTGTGCAGCTTTTTATATGGCGGCTTAGTGGTAGCGAGTGCCTTATTTCACCAAATCCCCGTTAAAGGTTTTGCAACAGTCGTCGCGCTGGTTACTTTTTTACTGGGTCTGATTATCATCATGCTCGGTATCATTGGTGAATATTTATGGCGGATATTCGATGAAACCAATAAACGTCCTGAAACGGTGATTGAGGAAATATGGTGATATGATTTTTTCTAAATTTCTGATTGCAGGTGTTCTAAATACCTTGCTAACCTACTTTATCTATCTCGGTTTGCTATTGTTAATGCCTTATGTTTGGGCATATTCACTCACCTATGCGATAGGTATTGTATTAGGATACTTTTTAAATACCAAATGGGTTTTTAAAAAAGCCGCCAACCTCCGCACCGCAACAGTTTACCCACTGTCTTATGGTTTTAATTACCTATTTGGAGTGGTGATGCTTTGGTATCTCATTGAGACCGTCAAGCTTCCCAAAGAAATCGCACCATTAGTCGTGGTCACCATATCTGTACCGATTATGTACCTTTTTACAAAGGCAATTTTTCAAGGAAAACTCTCGCATGAGACAAAAAAAAACAATCAATGACTGTAAAGTCCTTGCTTTGCCAAAAGTCACTGATCCGAGAGGTAACCTGACGTTTGTCGAAGGTAACAATCATATTCCCTTTGATATAAAACGTGTTTTTTACCTTTATGATATTCCAACCGAGGAAAATCGTGGTGCTCATGCTCACAAAACACTGCACCAATTTCTGATTTGTCTTGCAGGCAGCTTTGACGTGGAAATTGACGATGGTGAGTGTCAGGGAAAAATTCACTTAAACCGTCCATGGAAAGG
>JAUYBJ010000271.1 GCA_030693155.1 Methylococcales bacterium | reverse complement strand
GCGCGGGCGCGTCTTCTTGCGCGCACTTTCCAATAGTTCACGAATCTGTTCAAACTGTTCTCGACTAATGTCACTCGGATATTTTTTTCTCATCCTGCTATTATTACTTAATTACTGTAGATTTTGAACAGGTTCTTAAAGCCTATCAACCAAATCAATTGTTTGTTGCCTTTACTGCGACACCAACTAAAGGCACAACGCAACTGTTTGGTGAAGAGTTTGATACTTATAGCGAACAGGATGCCATTAAGGAAGGTTATATTATTGATGTTGCTGAACAAATCATTTCTTACGATACGTTGTATCACTTGGAAAGCCCGCTAATACCCAATAAGGAAGAACAGGAGACGCTTTATCCTAAAGGTATTATGGCTATGTTATTAAAAAAAATAGCGTTTGAAGATGAAGGATTAATTCAATATAAATCTGAAATTATTTTGCGTACTTTTGAAGAGCAGATAAAGCCATTAATTAACGATAAAGCTAAGGTCATGGTGGTAACATCATCGAGACTAGGCTCTGTTGACATTTGGTAAAATCGCTAACTATATCAGTAAGTTATGATTTTGCTATATATCTATAACTGGTTGTTTCTTAACGACTATTTCCGAAATGTCAACAGAACCTAGCAGGGTTAAGATATTTTAATATTCTGCAAGCTAAAATTGCTGAAAAACACGCGGCGAATCCTGAGCAATATAACTATAAAATTCTGTATGCGTTTTCTGATTTTACCCATCGAGATACCAATGAAGAAATCAGAGAAAATACGATTAATGGCTTAGAAAAAAACGAAAAAATAGAAGACCGTTTTGCACAGGATGATTATCGAATGATGGTAGTTGCCAGTAAGTTTCAAACGGGATTTAATGAGCCGTTATTAGCAGGAATGTTTTTAGATAAACCCGTGTTAGATAAGAACGCAGTACAAACTTTATCGCGTTTAAATCGTTGTTATGAAGGCAAGGATAAAGTTGTAATTGTTGATTTCACCAATAACACAGATAATATTATTAAGGCGTTTAATAAATACCGTAAAGGTTCGCCTTATAAAGCCAGTGAACCAACTAAAGAAAAAGTCGATACTATTTATCAAGATATTATTGATAGGGGTTTATTTACCGACACCGATGCCGCTGATTTTCTAGCTTTATTAAAAATTGGTAATGGTGCAGATATTTCGTCAAAGGTTAATCTTTTGCGTGAACGACTGAGATTCTTTTATGAAACGATTGCCGACCAAAAAGATTATGTTTATCAGCTTGCCAAGCTGGTAAAAGCCTTTAATTTTCTCAGTAGCTTTTATAAATACTCGCAACAGATTGAACAATTCGTATTTTTTGCTGAGGCTATTGGCTCACAATTAATTAAGGAAGGTTCAGAATCTGAGTTAATGATGGATATTAGCACTTTGTTATTGAGTAAAGCAGCGGTCAATTTTTTAGGTGAAATTGGTTTTACACCGCAAGACATAAAAAAAATATCTGGAAAAGGCGGCAATACCACGCCTACACCACCGCCTAAAACAACCATTGGTGATGCGCTAGCAGAACTTAAAGCACGTTATGCAATCACCGATGAGGAAGCAATCATTATTCGGGAAATTTGCGAGGAAAAACAGGCGGATCAAGAAATCCTTGCAACGATTAACTATCACAAAGATAGGCGGATTTTCTTAGATGATACGGTAAAAAATCAGATTAAAGCATCAATCAAACAAGCCTATGAACAGCGTGAACATTTTCGAGAGTTGTATGAAGATAAGTACATTGATGAGGGTGCAATTTTTGACATGATGGCGAATACTGTTTTAACGCACGGGTTAGCAATAGCGCAAAACGCACACGGATGATAATCAACTTGTTAAATTGACTAATGATTTCGGAAAAAAATGGGTAATTACAACAGCGGTAGACGATCAGAAATAAAATGTACAGAAGACTGCCTATCCATTGATATTAGACGCTGGCAGCGTGATAATCTTTTGCGAGTAGGATTAGATTTTAATCGCACATGGTCATGTCGTGGTGAAGTAACTGCCACCATCAATGTGAAAATAAAACTAGATCAAGTGCGATTATCTTATTCTTATCGAAAAAAAGGCAGTGAATGGGAAAAGCTAGATTATTCCGTGAAGCTACAAACTACGCCTTGTCGTTATGGTGGAGTGCGATATTGGTTTATTTGCCCTGCTATGGGTTGTGGTCGTCGAGTAGCATTGTTGTATCTAGGTAATAAAATCTTCGCCTGTCGGCATTGTTATCAACTCGCCTATCGTAGTCAACGAAAACCACTTTGTGATAGAAAAGCGAGTAGGGCTGACAAGCTCAGAGATACGCTCAAATGGGAAGCGGGCATTCTCAATGGAAATGGTTGCAAACCCAAAGGAATGCACTGGAAAACGTATCACCGCCTAGTAACAGCGCATGATGAACACGTTAATAAATCAATGGCAGCTTTGCTTATGATGTAACGGTTAATAGGTAATAAGTTAAGCACGGCATTCGATCAGTTTTTATGAAAGTAGTCGCCATAAGCACAAGTAAAAAAGTCACGCCAAAACTTACACATGGCGCGTACACCAATGGGTAATCTGTAGAAAAATGCCCCATTTATCCATTCGTTCTAGTTGTAGACTATCGGTAGTCTACACACGAACAGGGTATAAAATGAAAATGACGTTTAACAGACAGTTGATACTAGCCGCTTTATCAGAAACCTACGATAGCCCGCCGCCGCATTCTGCATGGAATGTTAAATACGCGCTAGAGAGTGCCTTTAGTTACAAATGGACGGGCATTTATCAGGATATGAAAACAATCCCCAATAAACAGCAAATACACCGTACCTTAAAGGAATTATGGCAGGGTGGGCTTATTGTCGGATCGCGATTTAAAGAAGACGGCTATAACGGTAATCTGCCAAGTTGGGTTATCAGGTATCAATTGAGCGGTGATGTGTATCGTAATTGGCTAATAGCCGAATGTGAGGCTGTTTTTAACAAAGTGAAAAAGGCTAAGCATGGCATTAACTTTTTTGGTGCGATTATGGATATGGGCTTACCCGCCGATGAAATCAAACCGCTGTTAATGCAGGTCAAGGCATTGATGCAAAAAACCCACCCCGATAAAGCAGGTGATGACTATGTGGAGATGTTCAAGCAAATGAAACAATGCAGCGACTGGATTAAATCAGGCATTCCATTACCGATACCTGCACATAAAGTTAATGAGCAAGTGACTTTGAATAATTCTTTGCGGTGATGTTTTTGAGTGAAAAACAGGGGCATTGATACGCGCCACTTTTAACGGCAATTGTTGCGGTTTATTGTGGGTGTTTATTTAGAAATGGGACAAAATTGGGACATTTTTTAAACTGACATAAAAAAAGCCCTTCGACTAATCGTAAGGGCTTGATTTTATTATACTTTGGTGGTGGGTCGTGCGCGATTCGAACGCGCGACCATCGCATTAAAAGTGCGGTGCTCTACCGGCTGAGCTAACGACCCAACAAAGAAGACTTATTATAACGATTTTTACAGCTTGTGCAACACTTTTTTAATTATTTTTGATAACGTGTGTTATCTGGAATACCTGCTTCAATAAATCCTGCTTTTCTTAGGCGGCAGGCATCACATTGTCCACAGGCGTGTCCGTGTTTGTCGGCTGAGTAACAGGATACGGTGCGTTGGTAATCTACGCCTAAGGCGATGCCTGTTTTGATGATGTCGGCTTTGCTTAAATGTATCAGCGGGGTGTGGATGGAGAACTGCGTGCCTTCTACGCCTGCTTTGGTGGCTAGGTTGGCTAGTTTTTGAAAGCTCTCGATAAATTCGGGGCGGCAATCGGGATAGCCTGAATAATCAACGGCATTTACGCCGATAAAAATATCGTGCAGATTCAGCACTTCTGCCCAGCCTAAGGCAAATGATAAGAATATGGTGTTTCTGGCTGGGACGTAAGTAACGGGTATGCCTGCTTGCAGAGTGTGCGGTACGGCAATGTGTTCGTCAGTTAAGGCTGAACCGCCTATTGAACCTAAGCCCAGTTTGATAATTTTATGGTCTGCTACTTGGTAATCTGTGGCAATTTTTGCGGCGGCGATTAATTCGGCGTTGTGCCGTTGCCCATAGTCAAAACTGAGGGCGTAGCATTGAAAGCCTTGCTGTTTAGCAAGTGCGAGTACGGTAATGGAGTCTAGTCCGCCTGATAGCAGGACGATGGCTTTTTTTTGCATAGTATTTATTTACCTTGGGCATCATCCCAAAGCAGTTTATGAAGTTGAATTTGAAAACGAACGGGGAGTCTGTCGCTGAGAATTTTTTCAGCCAATTCGGTTGGATTTTGCTGTCCCATAACGGGTGAAAATAAAATCTGAGACCGATTGAGCAGGTCGTATTCGGTTAGTAGGGCTTTTGACCAGTGATAATCTTCATCGTTACCGATGACAAATTTAATTTGGTCGTGTGCGCTGAGATGGTCAATATTGGTGTAAAGGTTTTTGCTTACTTCGCCTGAACTGGGGGTTTTTAAATCCATGACTTTAATGACACGCGGGTCAACGGCAGATACATCAAGTGCGCCGCTGGTTTCTAGGGAAACGGTGTAGCCTTTATCCAATAATTGCGTCATTAATTCAAGGCAAGCGGGTTGTGCCAATGGCTCACCGCCAGTGACGGTGATGTATTTGCAACCGTATTGATCCACCTCAGCCAGAATGTCGGCTAACGTCATTTTTTTGCCGCCTGTAAAGGCGTAAGCGGTATCGCAATACACGCAACGTAACGGGCAACCTGTCAGGCGGATAAATACCGTGGGTAAGCCCACGGTATTGGATTCACCTTGTAAGGAGTAAAAAATTTCGGTAATGCGTAGTGAATTTTCCATTACTTATTTAAGCTGAGCGAGTTTTCTTTCTGCCGAACGCGCGGCGGGGGTGTTGGCGAATTCACTGGTAACGCGCGTTAAATACTCACGCGCTTTGGGAACATTTTTTTGATCTGCTTCAATATAACCCAGCTTTAACAGGGCATCCGCTACTTTGGTACTGCTTGGGTATTTTTCCAGCACGGTGTTGAATGCCTGACGTGCTGAATCATTATCCAATTTAACGCGATAGGCTTCACCTAACCAGTAATACGACATATCCGCATAGCCGCCTGTTGGAAATTGGCTTTGATAGCTTTTAAATTGTTCGATTGATTGATCGGTTTTGCCGCTTCTGAGCGCGGTATACGCCTGTTGGTAGGCTTGTTTTTCACCGCCTGATGCTTGTACTTCGGGCTGTTTGGGTGCAGGTGGTCTGGGCGGTGTTTTAATGCCTGATTCCACAGGTATCGCAACAGGTGGCGTTGTTGTTTCGGCAACGCTACTGTCAGGTGCGCCTGATGGGTTACTGGAGGGTGCTGGAAGCACGTCTGATACGGGCGATTGTGTAGCAGATTCGGCAGCAGGATTAGTGTTGCCGCCTTTTTCCACACTTTGCAAGCGTTCATCAAAGTCAGAATACATAGTCGTCTGACTTTTTTTCAGTTCAGAAATTTGATGCCCCTGCTCTTCTACTTTGCCTGTCAGTTGTTGCACTTCGGCTTGCAATCTATCTAATCGCCCCATGAGTTCATACATGGCAGAGGATGAAGGCGCGGCAACAGGATTGTTCAGCGGCGCGGCAGTCGGATACGATGAGTTGTCAATAACAGGCGGCAATTCATCGGGGTTTGCCATTGCGCAACCGCACAGACACATTAATAGAAAACTGTATTTTTTCATGATGTTACCTTACATACACAATTTCAACGCGGCGATTTTGTTCCCACGCTGATTCATCGCTGCCCATTGCCGCTGGCTTTTCTTCGCCATAACTCACGGTTTGCAGTTGACTGTCGGAAACGCCCTGCGCTTTCATCATATTAGCAACTGATCTGGCACGTTGTTCACCCAAAGCAACATTGTATTCACGCGAACCGCGCTCATCACTGTTGCCTTCCAGAATAATGTGGATACTGGGATTGGCGACCAGATATTGCGCATGAGCGTTGACCACTGGCACGAAATCAGGCTGTACGTCACTGCTGTCTATCATGAAATAAATGACTTTAGCCTGTGGGCTGTTGGGGTCATTATATTCACCGCTACCCTCTCCCATGCCATTCATGCCCGCCAAACCCTGCGCATTCACACCGCCCGCATTATTCAAGCCACTAGTAGACGCGCCGTTAAGACCAGCATTAGCACCCGTTTTCACCGTATCGGCGGCACTAATCGGTTTTTTATCATCACTACACGCAGTCAACAGGCTGGTGCTTATCAGTAAGGCAATTAATGTTTTATTCAATTTCATCTGCTACTTCCAAAAATAAGGGGTTTTTACCTGACAATTAAGGTGCGGGCGACCACGCGGGTTCACGAACTTCACCGCTGTTAAAAACTAATTTCTGCTGCATTTTACCATCTAATGACACCGCCGATAAAAATCCTGCACCGCCTTTTCTGGACGCGTATAAAATCATAGTGCCATTCGGTGCAAAGCTGGGCGACTCGTCAGTAGGCCCCGAGGTAAGCACATTAATCGCACGACTCGCCATATCCATCACACCAATACGGTAATTATTGCCGTTACCATGCACCATCGCCAAATACTTACCGTCAGGTGAAAAACTGGCACGCGCGTTGTAATCGCCCGTAAAGGTAATGCGTTGTTCATTGCCGCCTTGGCTGGATGCCATATATAACTGCGGTTTGCCGCCTCTGCCTGAGGTAAAAACGATATTATTGCCATCAGGCGACCACGTTGGCTCGGTATCAATCGCTAAACTGTTGGTAATTTTGGTCAACGCGCGAGTGGCTAAATTCAGCACATAAATATCAGGGCTACCGTCTTTAGACAGCGTCAACGCCAAGCGTGTGCTATCAGGCGACCACGCAGGCGCACCGTTAATGCCACTAAATTCAGCGACGCGAGTACGCGCACCCGTCGCTAATGTCTGTACATAAATAGCGGATCTTTTACGTTCAAACGATACATAAGCCATTTGCCGACCGTCAGGCGACCACGAAGGCGACATAATCGGCTCATTAGAGGTGGCAATGGTTTGTGGATTCACCCCGTCGGCATCGGCAACCTGCAATTGGTATGTCCATTTTTTATTGCCTAAGCTGTTACTGGTGATATAAGCAATGCGTCCGCTGAACACGCCTTTTTTGCCTGTTAATTTTTCAAAAATCATGTCGCTGATAGTGTGCGCGGTTTTGCGCAAATCTGCCGCCGATGAGTTGATTTGATAACCCAACAATTGTTCGCTTTTGTAGACATCAAGCAATTGGAATTCAACACTATACTGCCCTCCGTTATTGGTTACACGACCGATAGTCAGGTAATTCTGTCCGACCCCTTTCCAGCTGTTAAAATCAACTTCCGCAGGTGTACTTGGACGGCTTGGCATCCCCTGCTCTGCCATCATTTTAAAATAACCGCTACGCTCTAAATCGGCATTGATGATATTACGAATATCAACAGGCACACCTTGAGAAGCGAAAGGCACAACGGCGACAGGTAAAGCACTTTCAACGCCTTCGGTAATTTCAATGGTGAGTTCTGCATGACTGTTGGAAATACTAAAACCCAGCATCACACATACACAAATTAGTTTAAAAAAATTCACTGGTTTACCTCTGTAACTTAAAAAATCATCGTTTGGTCAGCAACATCGCTTATACGTTCTGGCGTTGGAATGTAACTGTTGACACGGAAGTGTGAGAACTATAAAAATTCTGCATCGTTATTTTGGATTAAAGTCAAATGTAAACGACTTGAACTCTTTATTAAAAAGCTCTTTATCTTTAGGCACGGGCAATGGCGATGCTTTATTAACCGCATTTTCTGCTGAGCGATCAAAAATGTCATTACCGCTACTTTTGACTACTTGCACATCCATGACTGAGCCGTCTGAGGTTAATTTAACACGAATAGTACATTTTAAACTGCCAGCAGATTCAGCAGGACGTATCCAACTATTGTTTACTTTCTTCTGAATAGCGGCTTCTGCCTTTTTAGCTTCATCTCCTTGAGCTGCCGCTTTTGCTTGTGCGGCTTCGGCATCTGCTTCCGCTTTGGCTTCTGCTTCCATCTCAGCCTGTAAATCAGCTTTTGCTTTAGCCGCCGCTTCTTCTTTCGCTTTCTTTGCGTCCGCTTTGGCTTTTTCAGCGGCTTCGGCTTTTGCTTTTACTGCTTCTGCTTTGGCGTGCTCAGCGGCTTCGGCTTTTTCCTTGGCTTTTTCAGCGTTGGCACGCTCAGCAGCTTCGGCTTTTTCCTTGGCTTTTTCAGCGTTGGCACGCTCAGCGGCTTCGGCTTTTTCCTTAACTTTTTCAGCGTTGGCGCGTTCGGCAGCTTCGGCTTTCGCTTTGTTTGCTTCTGCTTTGGCTTGTTCGGCAGCTTCAGCTTTCGCTTTGCTTGCTTCCGCTTTGGCTTGTTCAGCGGCTTCGGCTTTTTCCTTGGCTTTTTCAGCGTTGGCGCGTTCGGCAGCTTCGGCTTTTTCCTTGGCTTTTTCAGCGTTGGCGCGTTCGGCAGCTTCGGCTTTCGCTTTGTTTGCTTCTGCTTTGGCTTGTTCGGCAGCTTCGGCTTTTTCCTTAGCTTTTTCAGCATTAGCACGTTCGGCGGCTTTCGCTGATTCCGCTTCGGCTTGCTCTGTCGCTTCTTGAGATTTTTCCGCGTTGATTTTTGCTTGTTCAATAGCGTCGGCTTGTGCTTTTTCTGCTTCGAGTTTGCTACGCTCAGCCGCTTCGGCTTGCGCTTTTTCTTGTTGTGCTTGCTTTAATGCCCGTTGTTTTTTTTCAACGTCTGCCTGCATTTGGGAAGCATCAACAATGGTCGCGTGAATGATTTCAGGCGCGTCTGGGGTGCTGGCTTTGGGTTTGAATAACGCGCTCAAACCAAACAAGCCTAACAGTATCAGGTGTAACACTAAGGCCAGAATAAACGGCCATGACAATTTTCTTTGACTGTCCATCTACGGTTTATTTTTCGTCTGACTTGGTCATCAATCCAACGTTGGGGACACCCGCATTTTTTAATGCCGCCATAACAGTCACCACTGTGCCGTAAGCCACGTTATTATCAGCATTGATTAATACAGGAGTTGCGGGTTTGTTGCTTAAGACAGCAACCACACGCGCATTGATTTCTTCGGGTTGAATACGTTCATCGTCTTCGCTCCCCGCCTTAATATAATATTCGCCCTGTGCTTTAATCGACACCACAATCGGCGGAGTATCTTCTTTTTGTTCGACGGGAGCAGAATTTGCCTTTGGCAAATCAACCTGTACGCCTGTTTGTAGCATGGGCGTGGTAATCATGAAAATAATCAGCAATACCAGCGTGACATCTATATAAGGGACGACGTTGATTTCTGCCATTGGTTTGCGGCGTTTCGTGCGTCTGCTCATTTGTTGTGTGCCTGTCTTTGTAATAACACCACAAATTCTTCTACGAATAATTCATAACGTCCTGTCAATCTGTCCAAACGGGTAGAAAAACGGTTATAAGCAACCACCGCAGGAATCGCGGCAAATAAGCCGATAGCAGTCGCAATAAGAGCTTCGGCAATCCCGGGGGCAACTTGGGCGAGCGTGGCTTGTTTGGTGTTACCCAATGACATAAAGGAATTCATAATCCCCCACACCGTACCGAATAAACCAACGTAAGGACTGGTTGACCCAACAGTTGCCAGAAATGATAAATGCTCATCAAGTCGGTCTAGTTCGCGTGATAATTCAATGCGCATGGCACGTTGCGCACTTTCCACTTGTACCGATGGCTCAACCGTACCTGATTGGCGCATTCTGGAGAATTCTTTATAACCCGCCAAAAATATTTTTTCGATACCTTCGGGTTCAAAATCTTTCGCGGCTAACTTGCGATACAGTTCAGTCAATGCCATACCTGACCAGAATTGTTCTTCAAATTCATCGGTAATTTCAATCGCGCGGTTTAATTCTTTGCGCTTGGAAAAAATAAATGTCCATGAAGCAAGCGAGGCAATAATCAATAATGCCATCACAAACTGAACGACAAAACTGGCTTCTTGCACTAAGTGGAGGATGGATAAATCAGTATTCATGCGATTAACGACTCATATAAATATTCAGGAATTACTTTGGGGCGCAGGGTATGTGCGTCTAAACAGGCGATACGAATGATACCAGTACATAACAGTTCATCGTCACGGTTAATTTGTTGACTGAACGTTAAACTGGCTTTTTTAACCTCGGTGACATCGCTGCTCACCTGTAACAGGTTATTAAACAAGGCAGGGCGCAAATAATCAACCTGTACCGAACGCACAGCAAAAATAACCCCGTCATTGGCTCGAATGTCATCTTGCTCAAAACCCCGCGCACGAAGCATTTCAGTTCTTGCCCGTTCAAAAAATTTCAGGTAATTGGCGTGATACACCACACCACCCGCGTCGGTGTCTTCGTAATACACCCGAATGGGGTAAGTAAAGTTTTTTACTGTCATTATTGTTCAAATAAATCAGGTTAGCGGAGAAAATCTTAACATATTCAGTACATCAATGAGTGTACTAAAGCCAATACGCTCTTGTTCTAAACGTTCAGACAATAAACTTTTGTGGATTTCAATAAAAAATTACGCTACCCCGCTTTCATCACAATTTTCATATCTTTATACTTAAAAATCGTCGGTGACATCATCGTTAAATAACGCCCAACTTCTAAATCAACCACTTTTTCCGAAGCAAGATATAAGGTTTTTCTTACCGTAAATTTAGCGAGATTATGTTGAGTATTAACCAGCATTAAACGCACATTACCCGCATAAGCAGTTTGATGTTTATTGATAGCTTCAACAGACAGGTTAAAACAATCAAAATTATAATCCTCAAGTTTTTGATAAACCGCTTGTAAATGGGCAAGTGTCATGCGCATAGTTGTCCAGTTTTTACACTGAATTAAATGAATAGTTTTTGACGCGGTAGAAATACAGATAATATCAACGCCTTGATCCGCATAGCCATTAATAAAACCGTTATAAATAACCAAACCGCCTTTTTCTTCAAATTTTTTGCCGATAAACTTCTCATATTTATCGCCTTTTTGTTTAAAAAAATCGGGTTCTGCGGGTTTATTTTCAGTCTCTATCACCACCTTTTTAATCGGTAGCGGCTGAATAACTATTTTTTCGCTTATCGGCGGTTTTTCTGTTCTCGATAAATCGGCTTTATCGGCTGGCTTTTCATTCTTTTTATTACCCGCCCTAACTAAAAAGAAAGCAATAATCCCCGTATGCGGTAAAGCGGCTAATAAACAGGACGGTGAAAAACAGCCATGAAAAATAAAAAGCTGATTAACAACTAAGATAATCCCCCACACCATAAAAAATGCGTTGATTTTCTCCTTCATCAAAACTCATCCTGCCAATAACTTTCATCCTCTTCATCTTCCCTGAGCATGGCTTGATAGGCTTCCCAGTCTTGTTGGCTTACTTCTGAAACACGACTTTCATAAAAAACATCATCAGCCGCCTTAGGTTTTAACTGCTCAAGCTCCTGCACTAAACATTCATATTCCGCTTCAAGCTGGGTTTTCAATTGCTCAAAATACGCCTCTTTATCGTCAATTTCTTGGATTAACTCATAGCTTTCACTGGCTTGCAACGCGATAACAGCCGCTTCCAATTCAGCAATGCGTAACCGTAACGCGGCGATTTTGCTTTGTAAAATCGCCTTGTCATTAATGCTATCCGAGACCGTGCTTAAAGTCGTGCCTGTTTCTAGCGTGTGTAAAATTTCCAGAACACGCGGTAAATCTTGATGGCGATACGCTTCACTGAGGGCTTTAAAAAACTCCGTGCCTTGTGCTTTAAAATCATCAGTGAGTTTATCAGGATGACATAAACGGCTGGCTTTGCGGTACGCGGCTTTTAATTGCTGTTGCAGTTCTGGCGTTAAAGTCTGCGGTGCGTCCTTGATTTGTTGCTTGAAACTCTGTTCAAAGTTCTCATAATCCTGTTTAGCTTCTTGCTGTTCAACAGAATCATCGCTTAACAACTCAGCGCGTTTTTTCAAAATAGCTTCAATCAAACTGCCTAAACGCTGCATATACTCGCTGTTGAATTCATTGATTTGCCGTTCCAAGTCCGCTTGGGTATCGGTCAACTCATTCAAGCGATTTTCTAACAGTTTCAATTCCAGCTTTAGCCCTTGAATCTGCGGGTCTTGAAACACCATCACGCCGCTGTTATCGTGTTTATACTGCTCAATCAATTGAATCACATACTGGAAACGCTTAGTGCTGATAAGTGCCAAAATCTGCATTACCTTTGCATCCAGTGGCAATTCTTCCAGTTTGGCGACCTGCATGGCAATCAGCTCATCATCCTCCATTGCGACGGCGTTTTTGATGATGTCTAGGCGTTTTAGAATGGTGTTGGGCATGGGGGTGGGTTTAGAATGGGAGGTCGTCGTCAAAGTCGTCGTCAAATAATAAGACGTAGTTGGATTGTATGATGTCATGAAGATGCCTTAATTCAGGCGGCAGGGATTTGATGGGGTTATAGCTTAAATCCAACTCGGTCAAGTTGGTCAGCTCGCCAACGGATTCAGGTAGTTCGGTGAGTTGGTTTATCTTTAAATTCAACTCAGTCAAATTAGTTAACTTGCCAATGGATTCAGGCAGTTTGGTGAGTTGGTTGTCATCTAAATGCAACTTAGTCAAGTTGGTCAGCTTGCCAATGGATTCAGGCAGTTCGGTGAGTTGGTTGTCCGATAAATACAACCTAGTCAAATTAGTCAGCTTGTCAATCCATTCAGGCAGTTCGGTGAGTTCGTTGACCTCTAAATACAACGTAGTCAAATTAGTTAGCTTGCCAATAAATTCAGGCAGTTCGGTGAGTTGGTTGCATAAATACAAACTAGTCAAATTAGTCAGCTTGCCAATGGATTCAGGCAGTTCGGTGAATCGGTTACTCCCTAAATACAACTTTTTCAAATTAGTCAGCTTGCCAATCCATTCAGGAAGCTCAGTGAGTTCGTTGAAACTTAAATTCAACTTAGTCAAATTAGTCAGTTTGCTAATAGATTCAGTCAGTTCGGTGAGTTGGTTACTCTCTAAATTCAAATGAGTCAAATTAGTCAGTTTGCCAATGGATTCTGGCAGTTCAGTGAGTTGGTTTCGTCCTAAATTCAACTCAGTCAAAGCTAGAATAGTTTGTTTATCACGCGGAAAACCACACCAGCATTCATATTCATCATTCAGATAATAATCTGGAATATCATTTTCAACCGCCCAAGCAATCAACTCATCCAGCCACGCATCATCACTCACCACCAGCGTTTTATTAGCTATATTCTCCAGAATCTTAACAAAATATCCGTTATCTTTACTTATGACAGTAACAGATGTTTTATTATTTATAGCGGTGTTCTTTGCAAACTCATGAGCTTCTTTAGAATTTTCAAAATACATTCCATGCTGCGTTTTCTGCAACGCCACCCCCGCACTGTCTTTCTTCTGTGGCAAATTCTTGTTATCGCTCATAAAAACCTTTGTGTGTATTTGTCGTTACAGTTGCGTAGATTACGCTTGCATCTTTTCACAACCAGATTTGTGATGCTATCGCGCTATTTTTTTAAAATCAATTGCATCCAAAATCATTTCTATATTTTTAGTATCAAAGTATTTATTTTTAAATTGTCGGCGTAATTTTGGAAGGCTTTGTATAAATTCTTTTATGTCTGCTCTTATCATATTATTTTCATAAGTGAGTTTTGATACAAAAGATAGCAGCGTAGGTTGGGTTGCCGTCTTTTTGGCAACCCAACACAACCACGCACAATTATGATTGTAACTGTTATTTGTTCATCGTGTTTGTTGGGTTGCAAAAAGCCGCAACCCAACCTACTCATGCCCGATACTGTCGTGTATGACAATACCATCACCACCCCATGTCGCGGGTAAAATACCTTGCCGAATGTATCGGTGAATACTGCTATGCGCCCAATCAACTGGACGTTTTACATAACCGTGTTTAACGGGATTGTAATGTATGTAATCAATGTGATTACTGAAATCCTGTTCATCACGAATCCGATGTTCCCAAAACCGCCGTTGCCATATTGCTTGTTCGCCTTTATGACGGCGACTGGCAAACACCGCAGGGCGGTCACTCACTGCCACTTGTTGAGTAAAAGACCGTTTAATATTTCGCCACCGCATCGAATAATCGGCATCCGCTTGTGGCAATGTCCATACACTGTGAATGTGGTCGGGTAAAATCACAATCGCATCAATCACAAACGGACGGCGAGCCATTTCTTCTTTAAACGCGCTACGCAAACGATTCACCGCCTCATCGGTATTAAAAAACCCAACGCGCCGAAACGTAACAACGGTAAAAAAATAACTCGCTCCCTGCGTGTAATCACGGCGATATTGCATAATACTTATACCCAATTTTCCAGTTTTAAATCTTGCACGCGCTCAAATTCGCGGGTGTTGTTGGTCAATAAGGTCATGTCTAACGACAATGCAATCGCCGCGATTTGAATGTTTTATGCGCGAATCGGTGTGCCTTGTTTTTCTAGGGCATTACGGATGATTGCCGCTTTTTTCGCTGCATCCAGTGAAAAATCGACAATCGTTAAAGGGGCGATAAAGTTTTCCAATGCCGCTTGGTTACGTTGCTGTGAATTATTTTTTTCGATGCCGTAGTACAACTCAAACACGGTAATCGTTGGAATGTGTAGCTGTTCAATGTGAATCTGTTGGAAACGCGCTAATACTTCAGGCGGATGTTTTTTAATCAGGTAAATACAGATGTTGGTGTCTAGCAAATAACGGTTCATTCAAACGCGCTCCAATCTCGTTCTTGCAAGGGGGGTTGTTCGCGTCCGTTTGCCATAAAGTCATCGGAAAACTGTGACATGGATGCAAACCACTGTTCCCACTCGCTAGTTGTCGATTCTGACGCTTGTTCTTCTAAAAAAGTGACAATCACCGCGATAGGTTTTTTAGTCGCAATGTTTTCTTCTAAGGTGATGTGTCCGTTTTGGTAAGTTCCTTTGATTGCAACTAATGACATGATGATGCTCCAAGTTTCGTAGGCTGAGTGTGTTATAGCTAAAGCACAATAAAATAATCGTTCGTGGTGAGCGGTTATTGCATCGGCTATAGTCAAGTAGAGTACGCTGTGCATACCATTAAATCTAATTTTTTATCACTCATAAAAACTCGCTATTATTCTTGGCAACCTATTGTTTTACAGTTCGGTTTCGGTAATGCCAGCCACTTTCATAAAATACTTGAGCAAGGACTAAAGATATTGCTGTTATTCAAACAAATCCACCGATACACCCAATTGTTTCGGTATCGGCAAGCCAAAATGGGTGTAGGCGTGTTGCGTGACTATGCGTCCGCGCGGGGTGCGCATGATAAAACCTTGTTGCAATAAGTACGGTTCTAATACGTCTTCAATTGTGCCGCGTTCTTCGCTGATTGCCGCTGCTAGGGTATCTAATCCGACAGGGCCGCCTGCAAAGTTTTCTATCATTGCCATTAATAGCTTGCGGTCTAAGGCATCGAAGCCGTTGCTATCGACCTTGAGCATATTGAGTGCGGCGATGGCGACTGCTTCGGTGACTGTGCCGTCGCCTTTGACTTGGGCATAATCGCGCACACGGCGCAGTAGGCGGTTGACGATTCTGGGCGTGCCGCGTGAACGGCGGGCAATTTCAAACGCGCCATTGTCTGCCATCTCAATACCTAATACTCTGGCAGAACGCAGTACGATACTGGCGAGTTCTTCCACTGTATAAAATTCTAAGCGTTGCACAATACCGAAACGGTCGCGTAACGGCGAGGTCAGTAAGCCTGCGCGAGTGGTTGCACCGACTAAAGTAAACGGAGGTAAATCCAGTTTGATGGAACGCGCCGCAGGGCCTTCGCCTATCATTAAATCCAGCTGATAATCTTCCATTGCGGGGTATAAAATCTCTTCTACCGCAGGGCTGAGGCGGTGAATTTCATCAATAAATAGTACGTCGTGGGCTTCCAGATTAGTGAGCAAGGCGGCTAAATCACCCGCTTTTTCTAATACCGGCCCTGAAGTTTGCCGTATCGCTACGCCCATTTCAGCGGCGATAATATTGGCGAGCGTGGTTTTACCCAAACCCGGTGGGCCAAAAATCAGGACGTGATCCAAGGCTTCTTGTCGCGCCACTGCCGCTTGAATGAAAATTTCCATTTGGGTGCGCAATTCCACTTGCCCGACATAATCCGCCAAGCGTTTCGGGCGAATGGCGCGGTCTTGGCGTTCTTCGTCGCTGTGACTGCGTGCGGTTATCAGTCTATCGGTTTCTATCATCGAACCGCACCTTGTAATGCCAAGCGAATAATATCTTCACAACTTTTGCCTTCTGAATGAATGCCCTGCACCATTTTGGTGGCATCCAGCGGTTTGTAACCCAAAGAACATAAGGCACTGACCGCCTCTTGTTTGGCATTGCCGACAATGGGCATGAGCGTGGCAGACTCGCCTAAATTGGGTAGTCTGTCGCGCATTTCAATCACCAAGCGTTCAGCGGTTTTTTTGCCGACCCCTGGTAAGCGCATTAAGGCTTGAATGTCGTTGTCATGAATACACTGGTGAAATTGTTCCGCGCTCTGCCCTGATAAAATGGTCAATGCCAGTTTGGGGCCGACACCGTTGACTTTAATCAGCGTCCTAAACATCGTGCGGTCGGCTTCGGTGGCAAAGCCAAACAAGCTGTGCGCATCTTCGCGAATCACTAAATGCGTGTGCAAGGTGATTTCCACACCCAACGTCGGCAGCTCATAAAAAGTGGTCATCGGGGCTTCGATTTCATAACCGACACCGTGTACATCCAGCACCAATAACGGCGGAGCTTTAACCACTAATTTACCGCGTAAAAATCCAATCATTTTGATAATCCAGTCTGTAACCGCAGGGCAGTTTTTTGATAATGCGTGTGACAAATAGCAATGCCTAGGGCATCACTGGCATCTATTTGTAATTGACCTTGTATGGATAACAATATTTTCACCATGTGTTGGACTTGTAGTTTATCGGCACTGCCCTTACCGACCACCGCTTGCTTGACTTGCCGCGCCGCGTATTCAAACACGGGTAAACCTTTGGTTTGTACTGCGCAAATTGCCGCGCCGCGTGCTTGCCCTAATTTAAGCGCGGAATCGGCGTTTTTGTGCATGAATACTTGCTCGATTGCCATTTGTTCGGGGTGATACATTTCCACAATCTGTACGATACCATCAAAAATTTGTTTCAATCTATCAGGAAAATAATCGGCTTCAATACGAATACTGCCGCTGGCGATATACTTAAAACCACGCCCCGCTTCTTCGATAATGCCGTAACCTGTGAGTCGTGAACCGGGGTCTATGCCTAAAATTCTCATGTTATAACGATTTTAAAATCAGCAAAATACCCGATATAAATAAGAATACGGCAAATAGCTTGCTGTATTTTTCATTATCAATGTTTTTATATACCAGCTCTTCAGTCGCTAAAAACAGAATAATACCGATTTGTACAAACGTCACTTTATCGGCGAAAGCGACCGTGAATTGCGTACCGAGCAATAACAAGGTGATTAACTGGCAGGTTGCCACCGTCGCATAACTCGCCGCCGCCGTGACACGGGTTTTATCTTTGGTGTATTTTTTTGCATAAATAATGATAGTCAGCATCGAGCCGCCTAAATTACTCATGCCATGCACCACGCCCATAACCAGCAAATACATCCTCTCATGTACCACTATCGACTTAAGCAATCGCTCGATAATTGGTAAAAAACTTTTTAATGCCACAAAAATCAGCACGCCGCCAATCACAAAGCCGACATTCATTTTGACAGAGGTCACCAGCCACAAAAACACCACCACCATCGGCACGGTGTAAAGCAGAATGTTTTTATAAAAACGGGTATCAAGGTCGTCATAATGTCTGACAAACTGCAAGGCATTAACCGCAATCGACACAGGCAACAACACGCCCAATGCTTCAACAAATTCATAACCCAATAACAGTAAAATCGGTGTCCCGAATAATAAAATCCCAACCCCAAAAATAGATTGAATGACTGATACCACGATAATGGCAAGTAAAATATCAACGGGCATGATTTTCCTTTTTAAGTGAGAGGGGAAATAAATCTAGGGTGGGTAGGTGTTTTTGCTTATCTTTTATTGGTACACGATAAAGCGGTTTGGTCACCTAATATATGGCTAATTGAATATTAGGTAAAAATTTAAAATCTTTACGGTTATAAGTAAATAGCGGCATTTGATAATAAATAGCTGTCGCACCAATAATTGCATCTGGTAAAGCTAAATTATGTGATAAGCGGTAATTGCGTACATAACCAGTTGCTAAATCAAAAATATCTTGTTGCATAGTCAACAGTCGAAATGAATGCAGTTTTTTCTCAATAACACGCAATTCGTTTTTATCGCGTGCGCCTTGTAATAATTCCATTTCAATAATTGAATTAATAAACACTGTGGTTTTATTATGCAGTAAATCGTTTAATACTTGGCTACGTCCGCTCATAAAATCAATAATGACGCAGGTATCACAAAGCAAATACTCAGACATCGTTATTTTTTCTTTGCCAACTGGAGTGTCTTAATTGTTTTCCATAACTAGCGGCATCTTCAACATCAGTAAATGCCTGCTCGTTATTATCATCCACCTCATAATCAATAGGTCGAGAATAATTTAATGGGTCTATTATTGGCTTGGTTTTTTGTTGATGCGGGAATTGTTGTAATAACTTAAATACTAATTCTAAGTAACCCTCATCGAGTTGTTCAATTTCTTGTTTTAAATCGTCTTTGGTTATCATTATTACCCCATTATGGCGGTTTTTGTTTTATTTTTATGCTGTGTAATAAGATATGCCGACGATAGGATGTGCATCATTCGTATCAATTCGAACGATGCGCTTCGTACCTCAGCACATCCTATGTAGCGCACCTTATCGCGTTAAAATTTTCTCAAGGTGCTTCTTTTCGTTTAGCGCATCCAGTTTTTGCTTTGGTGTACTTTTATCGATTGCATAATCAATTCGTTTTTGCATCTCGATTTGGTAATTTTGCTCAAATGATGACCAATTCACGCTAGCAGAATCGAAACGCAAAGCAGCTTCTTCTGATACTAGGAAGTCGATGTTACGCTCTAACAGCTTATTCATAAGCTCATTATAAGATACATCACCATCAATAAAATCAACCGCATATAGTCCCCAAAATTTATTAATTAAAGGATCAATAACACTGAAAATAAACTCGATGGTTTTCTGAGTGCAATCTGTTCCCACATCAGGTGAGGAAAAATGCTGAATCATATTCCTTAGTTTTCCAAAATCTTCGTAAATCTTTAGATTGGGAGTTTTAATTCCTGTTGAAGCCCAAAGAAGATTTGGAAGGTTGGAATACTCAATTGTTTTGCCATCTTTGAGCAACTGTCGTAAGTTCAATAACTCATTGGTTGATTTTTTTTCGAGTGGAAGATTGACAAAAATCAAAAGCGGATGTTCTTGAACAATCCTCGCTTTAATCAATATCTCAGCAGCGTGTGCTGCTTGCAGCACAGATAACTCCGACCATTTGTCGTCTCCCCCGTTGTCGTAGAGTGCGTGCCACACTGCATGAGATAAAGCACCAAGACCAAGCTTTTTCATGTGACCAGATATATTTTTTAGCTCTAAATGCACAACCACTTACTCCAAGATACTTCACTTTATGTTATTAGCTGCGTGTTAGGTATGGCATAGCAAAACTCAATAATATTAATATTTACGCAACGCATTTTCAGCTGCAACATCTTGCTCTATACAGGCTTTAACCATTGTGTATCCATATTTTTCCATTTGCTCAAGGCAGCGGATAACAATATTTCCATGGTTGTTAAAATATATATTAATGGTTTTAACTGCCTCCAAATCTTGATCAATACAGGCTTTGACCATTGCCGCACCATATTCTCCCGTTTGAGTTTGGCAACGATTTTTTATTTTTTGCATGGAGTCATTTGCGTTTTTCTGAGTCTCATTTTCATACACACTTTCCTTTATTTCTTTTCCATCTTTGTAAATTGATTCAGCTTGTTTCTGTCCATTTTCATACAATGTAAATAATCCATTTAATTCGTCATCTTTATAATTCATTTCAGATTTTTTCTGTTCATTTTCATCAAACAATGTTGCCAATCCATTCTTCATTCCATTTTTGTGGTTTGCTTCAACTTTTTTTCGTCCATTCTCATAAAACGATGTAAATAATCCATTTAGCTTGCCATCTTTGTAGTTTGATTCAACTTGTTTCTTTCCATTTGAATAATATTTTTCTAATTTACCTGTATAAGGTACATTTTCATTAGGCGCAAAAGCAATCTCATTTCTATAATCTAAATTTGTAGTAGTACGTCCCTTTAACTCAGTATCTTTTAAAACACCACTTTCAGAACCACATCCTGAAATAATAAAAACAAATATACATACATATATTATTTTTTTCATAAACTAATCCTTAATTATCTATATTTGTTGGTTTTAATTAATCAATACAATAACGCGCTACTTTTTACATGAGACCAAATACAAGTTTGTAGCTCGTGCTGGTAAGTTGGGGGTGAGCTTGCGAACCCCAACTTACACAAATCCAAATTATTTAACTATAAACAGGAAACTTCGCACACAATACAGCGACTTTCTCACGCACTGCCGCTAACACACTTTCATCTTCCATGTTTTCCATGACATCACACATTAAGCCTGCGATTTCGGTGACTTCGGCTTCTTTAAAGCCGCGTGTTGTTGGGGCTGGTGTGCCGACACGGATGCCGCTGGTGACGAACGGGGATTGTGGGTCGTTGGGTACGGCGTTTTTGTTGACGGTGATGTGGGCTTTGTTGAGTGCCGCGTCTGCCGCTTTGCCTGTGATGCCTTTTGGAATTAATGACACCAGCATCAAATGATTGTCTGTCCCGCCTGAAACGACATCAAAACCACGGTCGATAAAGACTTTTGCCATTGCTTTGGCGTTTTTAACGACCTGCTCTTGATAGGTTTTAAATTCGGGCTGCATGGCTTCTTTGAACGCCACCGCTTTGGCGGCGATAATGTGCATAGAAGGGCCGCCTTGAATCCCCGGAAAAATCACCGAGTCGATTTTTTTCGCCAGTTCAGCATTGTTGGTCAGAATCAAACCACCGCGTGGCCCGCGTAAGGATTTATGGGTGGTGCTGGTGACAACATCGGCGAAGGGTACGGGGTTTGGATACACACCTGCGGCGATTAAACCTGCAACGTGTGCCATATCCACGACAAAATACGCGCCCACTTTGTCGGCTATGTCACGAAAACGCTGCCAATCCCAGATACGCGAATAGGCGGAGAAACCTGCGACGATGACTTTGGGTTTGTGTTCTAAAGCTAGGGCTTCGACTTGTTCGTAGTCAATTTCGCCTGTGTCTTTGTTTAGACCGTATTGGACGGCGTTGTAGATTTTGCCTGAGAAATTGGGTTTTGCGCCGTGGGTTAAATGTCCGCCGTCGGCTAAACTTAAACCTAGAATAGTGTCATGCGGTTGCACTAACGCCATGAACACCGCCATGTTGGCTTGTGAACCAGAATGGGCTTGTACGTTGGCGTAGTCTGCACCAAATAGGGCTTTGGCGCGGTCAATAGCCAGTTGTTCAACTTTATCGACGAATTCACAACCGCCGTAATAACGTTTGCCCGGATAGCCTTCGGCGTATTTATTGGTGAGTTGTGAGCCTTGTGCTTCCATGACACGCGGGCTGGTGTAGTTTTCTGAGGCAATGAGTTCGATGTGATCTTGTTGGCGTTGGCGTTCTTCTTCCATTGCGGTAAATAAGTCATCATCAAAGCCAGCGATAGTCATGGTTTTTTCAAACATTGGGTGTCTCCTAGGGGTGTAGTAATAAAATTTGTAAGTCGGCGACGTTAGTACCTGTCGCACCTGTTATCAGTAAATCGTTTGCGCTGTTTAAGGCGTGGTAGGCATCGTTATTGTCCAAGAATTCTTGTGGATTGATACCCGCACTTATCATCGTCTGTAAACTATTAGCATCTACCATGCCACCTGCGGCATCGGTCGGGCCGTCACGTCCGTCTGTACCGCCGCTGAGTAATGCCCATTGCCCTGTTAAGCCGTGCTTTTCAGCAGCGAGTGCGAAAGCTAAAGCGAATTCTTGGTTGCGTCCGCCTTTACCGTTGCCTTTGAGGTTTACGGTGGTTTCGCCGCCTGCGAGTATTGCCAATGGTTTTATAGAAGTGGGAGCGATTTTAATCGCGTTCGGCGCGAATAAATTCGCTCCCACCTCAGTAGCATAGCGAGCGAGTTGCTCTGCTTCTTCTCTAGCAATACCGCATAACTGCTCACTGTAAATCAGCGTTTGATAGCCTAGTTGCTCGGCGGCAAGTTGCGCGGCTTTTAAACTCACGGTGTTACTGGCGCATAAAACATAACTGGTGTGTTTAAAAATTGGGTCGTTTGCTTTGGGCGTTTCGGCAATCAGCCCTTGTGCGCCTTGTTGTAAATGCTGACGCACCGATTCAGGCGCATTCGACCACACGTTTTTATTTTTTAATATACTAATCGCGTCACTGTAAGTGCTGTTATCGGCTACGGTTGTACCACTGGCGATAGTGCTTAAATCATCACCTAACACATCGGATAAAATCAGCGCGTGAACCTGAGCAGGTGCGGCAAGTCTGGCTAAACCGCCGCCTTTTAACTGTGAT
>JAUYBJ010000248.1 GCA_030693155.1 Methylococcales bacterium | reverse complement strand
ATGGGTTTTCTGGCGGCTTCGCGGGTAGCATATTTTTCATGGTTCACGCATTCGGTTTTTAGGGTATGGAAGAAGCTCTCGGAGACGGCGTTGTCCCAACAGTTGCCTTTGCGGCTCATGCTTTGCTGAATGCCGTGTTGTTTAAGCAGTTTTCGATGGCTGTCGGAGGCGTATTGACTGCCTCGGTCAGTATGCCAAAGTAAGTCTTTGGCAGGTTTGCGTTTCCAGGTTGCCATGATCAGTGCATCATTCACTAGCGTTGCTCTCATGTGTTCAGTCATAGACTAGCCCACGACTTGCGGCGAGTAGAGGTCTATCACGACAGCCAAGTACAACTAACCTTGTTGCGTGTGACTATAAGTGATGTCACCGACATAGGCTTGGTCAGGTTTGTTGACGTTAAACTGGCGATCAAGTTGATTGGGAGCGACAGGCAGATTGTGTTTGGAATTCGTCGTCGCCTTAAATCGCCTCTTGGTTTTACAGCGCAACTGTGCTTCCTGCATGATGCGCCCAATCCGTCGCCGACTTGCATATTCGCCTTGATTTTCCAACGCTTTTTTGAGACGGCGAGTCCCATAAACAGCACGATTTTGGGTAAATGCGGCGGTAATTACTGTTTTCAGTTCCTTATCGCGCTTGGCTTTGCGACTTTCAGCCGCTGTTGTCCATGCATAGTATGCGCTGCGGCTCACAGATAACACTGAACACAATAATGCCACACTATAATCCACGCTCTGCTCCAGAATCCATGCGTACTTCACCGTGTTTCTCTGGCAAAGTACGCTGCCGCCTTTTTTAATAAATCGCGTTCCTCCGTCAAACGCGCATTCTCTTTCTTTAATCGTTTCAGCTCATCGTATATATGTTCATCCGTTCGCACTGCCTTATCAGGCTTAGTGTGGCGGCTATACTGACTAAACCCAATTATACAGCGTATTCTCCTTTATTCCCAGTTCGCGGGCGGTTCTGCTATGTTGTTCGATTCGTTCGCACGTTTAACTGAGTTTTCTTTAAACTCGGCAGTGTATTTTTGTTTGGCTTGGGTTGTCATGTAAGTTCTCTCAGGTCTTTTCAGTGATTTTATAGAAAAGTGTCCTGTTTAATGTAGCCACATCAGTTTGGCTGGGTGAAACTGTTCAGGACGCAGTTAAAAGACCAACTGCGCCATTATGTTGTCCACTTGCCCAACGATAAACTGCTCAGCTCTTTTGGACGCACAGAATTCTCCAAAGTGCATGACCAACACTGGATGATTGAACAGTATCACCGTGCTATCAAACAAGTCTGTCATATCGAACATTTCCAAGTACGCAGCAAGGTGGCTATCAAAAACCACCTGTTCGCGGCGATTTGTGGCTATGTGCAATTACAGCGATTACGCGCTATGGAAATCATTAGCAATTGCTATCGACTACAGCGAGATTTGTTTAACGAGGTCATCGCGTCTTTCATTGCCGGCTTTATGCCAACCATGCAACATTTGAACCCTCAATTTGAATCCGCCGTCAATGCGTAACTTCTATAGTATGTTGGGTTGCAAAAAAAGGCAACCCAACATACACTGCTAAATGAGACGGTCTTTTTAAATATTACTTTTATGGGTGGTTAACATAATTGAGAGAATGTGAAAAACAAGGGTAATTATGGGGTGCCATACGCAGCTGCGCCGCCCTCTATAGCTAAAACACAATAAAATGATTTCGTTCGTGGTGAGTTGAACTACATTCACACCATTCGATAAGCTCATGACAGGCTTTGACAGGTTCAGTACGAACGGTTTTGTAATCACAAAAACTACATTAGCTATATAACGATACAACGCTTTTCTAATTTATATTGGGTTGTGAGGATATTTCCAAACTGCCTTTAATCGCACAATAAAATAATAATACAAAGAGACTTATGATTATTGAAAAATTTAATTTAAAAGCACAAGCTGCCATTGAGTATGCCTGTCGGTTGGCGGTTGAACATGACCACGGAGTGGTTACGCCTTGGCATTTTTTATATGCCTTATTAGCATCAAAGAACAGCATAGGGCGGCAATATTTAGAGCAAGCCAATATTGATTTAGTCGTCTTAGATGCCGCCGTTGGCACGCGATTACTCGCCCAGCCTAAGGCGTTAAAAAATGCCCAGCAAACCCCGATCAACCGTGAACTTGAACGCGTGTTCATTCACGCCGAACAAACATCGACACACATGGGGGATAAATACATTGGCATTAACCATTTATTAGTCGCACTGTGGGAATATGAGGACTGCGTTATTGTGCTAACGGAAGTGGGGGGGAACAAGGAAACGTTTATAAAAATGCTGGAACAACTCCCTAAAGGCGGCTATAAAAATGGTGTCAGTACAGGGGAATTTGAATATCTGGATAAATATACCCGTGACTTAACCGAGTTGGCTAAGCAAGGTTTACTGGATCCTGTTATCGGTCGCATAGATGAAATTAATCTCTCTATTCAAGTATTGTGTCGGCGAGTTAAAAACAACCCCATTATTATCGGTGAACCTGGCGTGGGTAAAACTGCGCTTGTTGAAGGGCTGGCGCAGCGCATTATCGCAGGGGATGTTCCCAAGGATTTAATCGGCTGTTCAGTATTAGCCGTGGATATGGGTTTGTTAATTGCGGGAGCTAAGTTTCGTGGTGAGTTCGAAGAACGTTTCAAACGCTTGTTACAAGAAATCACCGATGCAGGTAATGTGCTTATTTTCATTGATGAAATTCATAATCTAGTCGGTGCGGGCAAGGCAGAAGGCTCGATAGATGCTGCCAGTTTGCTTAAACCCGCGTTGGCACGCGGAGAAATTCGTTGCATTGGTGCAACTACCCTCGAAGAATACCGTAAATATTTTGAGAAAGAAGCGGCATTGAATCGCCGTTTTCAAGTGGTGCGCGTAGAAGAACCCACTGACGAAGTCGCGGTCATGATTTTGCGTGGTATCAAAGAAAAATACGAAATGCACCACGGCATACGCATCACTGAAGCAGCTTTATTGGCGGCGGTTCGCTTGTCCAGACGTTATATTGCTGATAGATTTTTACCCGATAAGGCAATTGATTTAATCGACCAAACAGCGGCAACGGCGCGTATCGCTCTGTCTGCTAAGCCGCCTGAATTAGAAATTTTAGATCGCCGTCTAGTGGTGCTGGAAATTGAATTGTCTGCACTCGAAAATGAAGTGGCGGAAACGCGTAAAGACCAGTTACAAAATGAAATCACTGAACTGCGTGAAAAAAGTGCCGAATTGACGGAACGCTGGGAGCGTGAAAAACGAGCAATGACCGAGGTGCAAACCGCGCGTAAGTTATTAGAAGAATCACGTCGCGAAATAGAGCAGAAAATTCGTGAGGAAGATTTTGTGCGTGTTGCAGAATTGCAGTACAAAGTGATTCCAGAAGCGGAAAAAATTCTCGCTGAATACGCTGATATTGATACCAGTGAAATCCAACCGCAGAAAAACGCGATTGATGAACAGGATATTGCCAATACAGTTGCACGCTTGACAGGTATTCCTGTCTCAAAAATGCTCGATTCTGAGCAGCAACGACTGTTGCAACTGGAAAGTCATTTACGCGAACGGGTGGTTGGACAAGAAGACGCGATTGCTGCTGTGTCCAGAGCAATTCGTCGGGCGCACACCAATCTTCAAGATGCTAATCGCCCACTGGGTTCTTTCTTAATGCTAGGCCCTACAGGCGTTGGCAAGACCGAATTGGCAAAAGCCTTAGCGTATTTTTTGTTCAATGACGACACGGCGATGGTGCGTATCGACATGAGTGAGTTTATGGAAAAACATTCGGTTTCTCGTCTTACGGGCGCGCCTCCAGGTTATGTTGGTTATGAAGAAGGCGGGGTGCTAACCAATCAAGTGCGTAACAAGCCATACAGTGTGATTCTGTTTGATGAAGTAGAAAAAGCCCACCCTGACGTGTTTAACTTATTCTTGCAAGTGTTGGACGAAGGTCGCCTAACCGATAGCCAAGGTCGGTTGGTTAATTTCACTAATACCTTAATTCTCATGACCTCCAATCTAGGTTCTGAATATATTGAACCTGTGGAAACCGAAGAAGAGCAACAACAAATGCAGGCGCAAATTATGGAAATAGTGCGTGGGCATTTCCGTCCTGAATTCCTTAACCGTCTGGATGATATTTTAGTGTTTCGCCCGCTGACGCTAGATACTATGCGCCCTATAGCAGATATGCAATTCAAGCATTTAGGCAAGCGGCTGGCAGAACGTCACATTCAACTCACTGTCAGTGATGAGGCAATTGACGCACTCGCAGAATGGGGCTTCAATCCGCTGTATGGCGCACGCCCGCTAAAACGGATTATGCAAACGAGAGTTCAAGATTCGCTAGCGGAGCTGTTTCTTAAAGGCGAATTGCGTGATGAGCAACAGCTTGTAATCAGTATAACTGACGGTGAATTGGTATTTACCTGTGTTGATGAAAACGACACCTCAGAGGATGCCGAAAATGTTCATTTAAACGCAGTTATTCAAAAACTTAAGGGCATTTAAAGACTATGATAATAACATCGTTGAGTTGGCTTGGGCTGTCGATTGTGCTGGTGTTGCTGTGTGTCTTGACATTCCTTATTTGGCGACGCAAACACCCCAAAGACAACAGTAAACCCATTGTTCTTGCAGAGCCGTTATTGGCTTCAAACCGCTTATCAAAAATATGGCGTAATTTTATTAATTCCATTCCGTGGCGATTACGTTCCGATGCGTTGTCTGTCCCACTTTCTTTGGTTATTGGCGAAGCAGGTTGCGGAAAAACTGAAATCATTGATGAATATGCTGAATGGCATGGACAGGATTTTTGTTTTAATCCCAGTGCTATTGGCGATCCGTTACTACAAATTTATCAAGGCTCGGCGGCGTTAGTATTAGAATTTTCCTCATCATTGCTTTACGACACCAATCGTGCCACTTATCATGCGATGAGGAAATTGTGGCGACATTTACCGACAGACCCTCAAGCTGTGGTAGTGATTGATGCTACAACCTTACTGAATCCACAACCAGAACGCCTACGTCTGTCGGGTCGGGCATTATTAGGTAAACTGAAAGTATTTGGTGAGCTAGAAAACGAGCCATTGCCGCTGACGCTGGCTCTAACTCACATGGAAGATGTTCATGGTTTTGTTGAGTTCTGTACTTTTTTAGAAACGGCGGGTATACCGCTACAGATAGAATTTCCAGAAGGGGATGGTATTAATCGTCTCGAGTCCTGTTTAGACGATTTTCAGCAATATCTGAGCCGCGCATTAGTCAGCTGTCCCGCTCAAGACTACCTTAAAATAGTTAAATTTCTTGATGAAGCACCACGTTTACTAAGGGTTTTATCCGAGTTTTTACATCAAGCAGGTTTACATCGAGGGGCGGCATCTTCTCTATTTCCACCTGTCATAAGGCTTTGCCTGTTGTCGAAACAAATCCATAGCTTTGATTGCAACCCTTTCGCACTACCCGCCAGTTTTATAGCACAATCACCATTTACTTTGAGCTATCATGCCAAAGCAGCACTCATTTTATTATTAGTGGGCTTTAGCTATTTCATCGGCAGTTATTATTATCAAAAGTCGCTACTTATCGAGGTAATGGAAAATATTAACTCGGTTCGTACCACACCAATAGATCTCTATCCAGAAAAGATTAGTCCGTTATTTCTAGATTTTAGTCCGGATTTGAATAAAAACCCACTATTGACGTTTCAGCCCAATTTTTTCCATCATATGGTTGAATACAGCAATCATTTACTGCTTCGTGAAATACGTGCCTATTATTTAATACCGTTAGTAAAAAAAGCACAATTTGAACCAGATACTATTTTTAAAACCATTAAATTGCTCTCTATATTGTATGCAAAGCCCGACAATGACATGGGCAGGTTAATATTGACGCAATTGCAAGAAAAACCAACGGATTACATGATTAAGCATAGATTGCTTATCATTGATTATATAGCGAATAACTCATATACTGATGAATTAAATCTTCCCCTTAATGAAATTGATTATAACTTGACTGAATTTTATGAAGCAAAACATACGGATTTATTATCGCTGCTCCAAAAATTCACGCAATTTTTTAAAAAACAGACGATTACTGAATCAGAATTAACCACCATTTTTCAACAAAGTACTACGTTCCTTCAATTCATTGACGAGCTTGATAGCCACAAGAATGAGCAATTTATGATGAGTTGGTTATTGCAGAACACAGGCTTGGTGATAGATTTACAATATTATATCGATGAACAAATTATGTTCCGTCAGAAGCCTTTGGAGCAATTACTGAGGTTGGTTAATAATCTTAGCCTTAACGATACTGATGCTTGCGCGGCAACTGACTCCATAAACCAGTGCATTGAACAGGTAAAAGTAGTCGCTGATAACAAAACAAATCTTACCCCTTTAACCATGAGCTTTAGTTTGAATGACCAGTTCTTTTCTTATTCCAATACGGAATGGATTGATTTACTGACGCGCAGCCGCGTGGTCACAATGCTACGCAACATTATGCTTAGCCATAAAAATTATAATGGTTGGGTTTTCTTCGACTCAATATCCAATTACCCTAATGTGGAGATGAACGGCAGTAATAATGGCGAAGCCCTGTTCGCAGGTAAGGCGCGTATTGACGGTCGTTTGTCTGCCGATGCTTTCGAGAAACAAGTTAAACCCACCATCATGGCATTGTCAGATGTGGTTGCAAAACTACCGATTAATACCGATGAGAAAAGACGTTTTAATGATTTTGTCCTGACCAATTTGCGTATTTATTCTGATAACTATGTGAGTGCTTATTTAAACTACTTTCAGCAACTTCAGGTGCGCATCAATTCTCCTTGGGAGTTGGACTATGTTCTGAACCAAATACAGCAACCTAATTCCCCGTTATTAGAAACATTGCTACAAATAAAAAATAACACCACGCTGGTGTTATCTGCCTCACCCAATTTTCAACCGTTCGCACAAAAGCTGATGGCATTTCGTTATATCAAACAGTTGATGGCAGAAAAAGAGGGCGTTTACCCTGAATTTCAAAAATATCAGGTCATCATGGCACAAATGCAAAACGACCTGAATTCACACGAGCCTTACTTGCCGCAAAAGACTGATGGCGATGCAGCGGGCTTGAAAGGTGCATTAACGCCGATGGGACGTGGAGCGTGGTCTATGTTAGTCAATGACGATAGCTCTTATTCAAAGCTGGTCAAAAATTGGTTGCAAAATGCGGGTATTCCAAAGAAAGAACAACAACCATTCCTAGCACCTACACAGAAAGTCGCGGAATTAGGTACTGCCGAAATCAAACAAACCATCGACGGTTTATGGACAGATATATGGAGCTCTAATGTTCAACCACTATTGGTTAATTTTCCTTTCCAGCTCGACGCAGGTAAAGATAAAGAATTAACTACCGATGATTTAATCAAAACCTTCCATCCGAAACAGGGCGTTTTTTGGGTTACTTTTCAGCAATACCTAGCTCCTTTGTGTACTTTTAGTAACGGAGTCTGGGTCAAGCGTCAAGAATTGTCCGATAATTTAGCGTTACCTACAGCCTATTTAAAACGGCTCAACGCTACACAACAACTCACCGCTAAGTTATGGGATAAAGAGGGCAATCCAACGCCGCTACAATTATCAGTTAAGCCAGGATTAATGCCTGCCTTTGACAGCAAACAAATACCCAATCCGCCACTGGTATCTTTGACTTATTTACGCAATGGTAGTGCGTCAGTATTAGGCTTCAACCAACAAGAAACCTGGCATAAATTACCCTTAGAATGGTGGACAGCACAGCCCGCAGCGGCTGGCGTAGAATTTCGTAAAGATGCTGATCCAACTCAAGTCTATGCCGACATTACCGTGACTGATTCGCCTTGGAATTTTTATAGGCTATTGCAACAAGGTAAATCGACGGGCAATACCCGTTACCAATGGCCATTCGCCCATCCTAACTTTCCAAAACAAAAGTTAAACCTTGAGTTCACCTTTCAAAACAGCCCTTGGGCAGTATTCACTAATCTTGCAGGAAGTTAATTAATGATACCCCTCTCATTTTGGACTATTTTTTCATCGCTAATCTTAGCGATTTTATTAACAGCTTGTGCTAGCGATCCGACACCGCCTCCACCAGTCGGGTTTGAAATCACAGCGAATCATCAGACTAACAATAGTCGTTTATTTTATTTCGTCGTGCGTACCACTAACGATAAACAATTTATGCTTGAAGGTTATCAAGACGTTGCCAATAAAGCGTTCTCTGATCCGCAAGATCCAAGCGTATTAGGCGTATTTTCAATAGTCCCTGGCACAAAACAGGAATACAGTATTAGCCTACCTGCACAGGGGGCGGTCGCCTTATATTTTTTATTCACTCAACCAGGTACGCAATGGAAAAAACTGCTTTCCGTACCCCTTAAAAATAAATACAACATTAATTTAACGCCAACTAGCCAAGTCGAAATTATTGAGGATAAAGACTGGTTTTGATGCAATCACACATTAGAAAGGTTCTGTCGCAAAGTTTGACCAAAGCCAGAAAATACCTACCTTGGAGACAAAACTATCCTGCTAAAGCAATAAATTGCTTGTAACCAGGAATGTTTTCTTCGGACAACTGTCCCTTTCGAATCATATGCGCGGTTTCAATTCCAGCGATAGTCGCTTTGGCGGAATGAAATGCTTTAAAGCCCATCATCGGCGTTGTGATTTTCTTGATAAAACGATGATCTTGTTCAACGAGGTTGTTCAAATATTTGATCTGAAGAATTTCAACAAAACTAATAATCCCGGCAAGCATCAACAAGAGGTTAATGTTTTCCAGCCCAGCATAGTTGGCACCGCTTTTATCCATAACGACCTTGCTCGGAAAACCATTATTATCTATGGCTTGCTTAAAGAACGCGGTAACCGCTGCTTCATCTCGTTTCTTGGACAGCATGAAATCAACGGTGTCGCCAAATTTATCAACCGCGCGGTATAAATACACCCACTGTCCTTTGACCTTGAGGTAGGTTTCATCCATCCTCCACGAAGTAGCAACCGTTCGTTTACTTTTCTTTGCAGTCAAAGCTAACGATGATGAATATTTGATTACCCAACGATTTAATGTCGAATGGTCAACCTTGACATTTCGTTCGACAAATATTTCCTCCAAATCTCTATACGAAACACCATATCTGACATAGAAAAATACCACATATAAAATATTATTTATTTAAATTGTATAAAAGTGTAGGATTTCAACCACGGTAATTTGCAAACCAACGTTACCATCCATCATTCACTGTATTTCGGAGAAAAAAATGGCAATACAAGACGAAATTCCAAAATCACGATTGACATTACGGTATAAAACCGAAGTTAATGGACAACCTGCGGACATAACGTTGCCTATGAGACTAATGATCCTCGGCGACTTTTCACAAGGCTCTTCCCCTGACCGAAAACTGGATCTGGATGAGCGGCGGGTGCGCAATTTGGATGGAACTAACACTAATACGATGATGAAAGACATGGGGATGAGTCTGAATTTCACCGTTGACAACAAGATTGACCCTAAGAATGAAGCAGAACTAGAAATATCTCTCCCTATCAACTCAATGAAATCATTTTCTCCTGATGAAGTCGCTAAACATGTGCCTAAACTTAAAGGTTTACTCACTTTAAAGCAGTTAGTTGGCGAGATGTTAACCAACGTCAATAATCGCAAGGAATTGAATAAATTACTGAATGAGCTAATGAGCAACGCTGAGAATAAAGATAAAATTTTGTCCGATCTCAAAGGCTTTGAGGGCTTCAAGTTACCAAGTGCTGCTGATGCTGATTAGCACAACCTTAACAACTAGATTATTAAAGGGTGATATATGACTACTGAAACGACTGATCTTCCTGCGACTGCTAAAGCAACTAAAAGTGCTGCACCTGCAACAAGTGAAGCACTGGATTTAAAACGTTTTTTATCAAGCATGAGACTTGACTCTGAAGTTTCTGATTTGATTCCCATGGTTTCTAACAATTTAGAAACCATTGCTGAAAATATTCGCGATGAGGATCGGTTTATTTCAGGGATGGCTGCCGTATTGATGAATATTGATTTTACGGCAGATAGATTTGACAGGGGCGCAGTACAAAAATTAATTGCCGATATTGATGAGTTGGTCAATGCGCAATTAAATCAAATCATTCACAATGAAAGCTTTAAACGCATGGAAGCCGATTGGCGTGCATTAAACGATTTGGTGAGTACCACTAATTTCAAAGCTGATGTAATGATTGACATTATTGATGTGGGCAAGGATGAGTTATTTACTGATTTTGACAGCAACGCTGTTGACATAACGGGTAGTGCGTTATTTAAGAAGGTTTATTTAGCGGAGTATGATCAATACGGTGGTAAACCTTATGGCAGCATCATTGGTTTATACGAATTTAATCATATCCCTGATGATGAATTCTGGCTAAAAATCATGGGTAAAATTTCTGCTGCTAGTCACGCACCTTTTATTGGTGCGGTATCTCCCAAATTTTTTGGTTGCGAAACCATTGAAGAATTAGCAGCTCTCAAAGATTTAGAAGGCATGATGAACCATCCTCGTTATGGTTCATGGAATAAACTTCGCGATTCAGAAGAGGCAGCCTATATTGGTTTGACGTTACCGCGCTACATTCTGCGCCAGCCTTATGATCCAGATACTAACCCTATTCGTAATTTCACTTTCAAAGAGGAAGTACGCGGCGACAACAATGCCGATTACCTTTGGGGCAGTGCCACGATGTTATTTGCACAAAATATGGTTCGTTCTTTTACCAATTCGGGCTGGTGTCAATATCTGCGTGGTCCTAAAGGCGGTGGCTTGATAACAGGATTACCCGTGCATATGTTCAATATACGCGGTGAAGAAGAAATGAAAATCCCCGTGGAAATGGTTATTCCTGATTATCGTGAACTCGAATTTGCCAATGCGGGTTTCATGCCGCTGATTTATCGCAAAGGCTTTGCCGATGCGTGTTTTTTCAGTTGCCAGTCATTGAAGAAATCCAAGAATTTCAAAGATCCCAAAGATTCAGAAAACTCTCAGCTAGTGACAAATATTTCTTATACCTTTTCAATTACTCGGGTTGCTCATTACGTCAAGTGTATCATGCGCGACAATATTGGTAGCAGTGCTGATGCAGCCTATATACAGAACAGTCTAAATGAATGGATGTTCCAATATGTGACCACTGTGGTTAATCCAGATGATTTGACTTTACGTTACTATCCATTTAAAGCCGCAGCGGTAGAGGTAGTGGAGCGTTCTGGCATGATTGGCTGGTACGACTGTGCTATTTCTGTGATGCCACATGTCCAATTTGAAGGTATGGATGTTGAATTGCGTTTAGATGCACGATTGGGCGCAGCTTAAACAAAATCGTAACTACTCACTACTTATTAATCCGTGGCTTTTAGGTAGCCATTTCTCCACATAAAGGTAACCTACAGCTTAATAAACCATAAAGTGAGTAGTAAAAAAATTGGTATTTCTAGGTTCTGTTGACATTTCGGGAATAGTCATTCAGAAACAACCAGTTATAGATATATAGCAAAATCATAACTTACTGATATAGTTAGCGATTTTACCAAATGTCAACAGAGCCTAGTAAAGCGAGTGATTAGAGTACAAACCCAGTTTTGTACTCCGCCATATCAAAATATGAAAAATTACTCAGTATTTAGGGCTACCAAAAAATATTTAACACTTGAAATCTAACTTAAGAGAAAATTACCATGGCAGATTCATTTTACAATTGCAGTATAAGACAAGCATTTAACTTTGAAAAAGACGCACAAACATTGGTTGGGCATCTTGTTAGTCTCAAAATCGGCGACACCACGTTAACAGCTGACCTGACTTTAACGCTACCAACTGACTTAAAAACAGCCGCTGTTGTTGCTGCGATTTCTGATATCAGCTGGGCAGGTGGTTATGCAGATCCTATAAACATTACTTGCAATATTAGTACAGCAAACCAAGTGAAAGTCCTTGTTTTGCAACACACTAATCTGTCTAAAACTGATGTGACGTTTGCGTTCAATGTTTATGATTTCGATCAGGTCAATAAAGTTTATTATCTAGGTTTTCATACTGATACAAAAGCACTGAATGGTTTAATACTAAAGACTGGTGGTGATTTGGCTATTAATATAGCTGACGATCCAAGCCGCGAAGTCCCTTCACCATTAAACTACACCCTACAAATTGGCATTATGCCACAGGATGCTGCGGCACAATCCATCCTGTTTGCGGTTTCCAATAGCGACAAATTTGCTAAAGTCTGGGGCGTAAAGTCCAAATAAAGTGTGAAAGTCGAATAACACTTTTATTACGAATCCCTGTTATGCAAAGCATGACAGGGATTCATTGACCTTACTGTAAGTCTCGTAACTATTAATAATTTATGTCCAATCGTCTTTCACGAGTTCGCTGGGCCATGGGGCAGGCACTGCTTCCAGAGCATTTAGTTGCTCTGGAAGAATCCATGCTGGCTGATAGCGCGTTGCGATCCAGTCTGCGTGGAGTGCCTGACTATGGGCTTTATGGGTTGCGCTGGAACGAAACCTTGCTAATTGAAGGTATGTTATCACTAGAAGAGATGACCTTGGTGTTACCTTCAGGTTTATTACTAGTGTTGAAAAAGAATGCAATTGTCGGAGTATTAAATCTTAATATGTCTGGTGGCACTTCACTGCCAGTTTACCTGCATGTGAATAATCTTCCTGAAAACAGTAGTGAACATGAAGCAGGTCGGCAGATAATTGAACGTGATAATGTAACTTGTTGGCTTTGGTCGATTGAGCTGTCTACTGAACAAGAAAGTGATGATACCGTAGAGAGTTTTCGTTTAGTGGATTTTACAAAGCAGCCTAATGGTGCGTGGCAAGTGTCATCCCGTTACATCCCACCGTTAATGAGCTTGACTTCAGTACCGTTTTTAAAAGAAGAATTGACCGAGCTGGTTCGTAATCTTGAAGCCTATCACTATCATCTCACTCAAGAAATTACGGCTATTTATTTGTCTGGCACTGATTTAGTTAATGCTAAGCAATGCCAAAGAAGTGTCGTACAAATACTGCGTTTTCTTACTAATCTTTTTGCAGAAATCTCCCCACATCCCTATCATGTGTACGAACAATTAAAGAGCTTTTATGTCGAATTGTGCTTTTATCATAATAGCACTCCACAATTTGCTACGACACCTTATCGCCATGAGCAACTTGCGGTAGTATTTCGTGAAATTATTGCCCCCTTGAATGAGCAATTACAGTTTAGTCAATCACGCTCACCTTACTTGCCATTTGTGCTGACGGACGGCATTGTCCGCGTAAACTTGCCAATCTCGATTCGAGAAGCAAAAGAAATTTATCTATTGGTGCAGAAGGGATTGGTCAACAAAAACATCAATCTTGATGGTTTAAAAATTGCCGCTGTTACCCGTATTTCTGTGGTGCACAAATTCTATCTGCAAGGCATTACTATCAAACGTATAGATCGCCCACCGTTCCAGCATTCTTTTGGCCCTGAGGTAGATATTTACCAATTAAATATAGGGGAAGAGTGGGATCATGCCTTGAATGAGCTGGCAGCTGGTTTTTATGTCGATCCAAAATTTGTGGAAGAAAAATTTTTCCTTTATTGGCGTTCAGTCTAATGGCTTTGCTGCGTAAATTAGCAGGTGACAAGAGCGAGCGTGACGATGATGAAATCGCTAGTATCATTGAAAACATCAATAACATACTTAACACTAAGCGCGACTATGGCTTTTTTTTGCAGGATTTTGGTCTATCCGATTACCATCATCTTAGTTCCTGCAACGATATAACAGCGATAATAATCAACGAAGTAACAGAAAATATTGCCCGTTTCGAACCCCGGATTAAATTAATTAACATTGAGGCTCTCAATGAGAATACATTTTTTCGCCAGTCTTTTTGCATTGACTGCGTAGTACGCGATAACGCACGCCCGTTGAAATTATTCTTAGATCCAATACTCGGCTGTTATGAGGATAATATATGATAAGTTTTACCGATGATTTAGCTATCACGCTGTCACTGACTATTGCAGGTCAGGTGTATAAGATTCCTGCCAGTGATGTAAGATCTTTGGATCTTGACTTACACCCTTACGGATTTAATGGCAAAATAAGTTTTTTGGTCACTGTTGAAGGAACAACAGATAAGCTATTTACGCCGATAACCACGAAAAATGATTTAATCGAACTGTCATTGCAGGTGGTGAGTTACGTTAAGCATTCAGAAACCACCAGTATTCCGCTTATTTTAAGAGGATTAGTGACCACTAGCAGTTTTACCGAACAAACCTTGACTAATGTTTTGCCCTCGCAAACATTAATGTTATACCGTCATTATCATCTTAGTTTTGCAGATCCTGCCCAAGTGTTATGGAAACAACATTACCCTTGCGATTTACTGACAGATTCCACCTTGCAGGCACTCATTACTGCCCACGCTAGCACAAAAATAGACCTCACTTACGATTGGGATATTTTACAAATTCAACATCCAGTTCTCGCTTTGTCTTTGGGCGCAGAGGGTAATCAAGCCAGTTTTTACGATTTCCTATTATGGTTAGTAGATAGTCAAAATGGCAGTTTCACTTATGACCTTGGCGCCAATCAATATTCGCTGACTGCCAGTAAAAGTCAGGCAGGCACTGCCAAATCATTAAATGCGTTTGAAATTGCCCAGTTTGGTATCGACTTTCCTGAAGTTTTGCGTTATCAAGCGAATGTTTTAAATGCTTACTCGGAGTCGCCAACCATTACCGCCATCAGCAATGAGCAAATGGCAACACCAATCCGCCGTGATTATATTGCCCGTTATCCTATTTCCGCTGATATGCAGGCACGCGTTGATTTAGAGACCGCGAGATTCAAGCAGTGCAAGCACGAAGTATGGGTGGAATACCAAAAATTTCAATTAGAAGTTACGCCACCCAATCAAATAGTTAATTTTTTAGGTTCTTCGGCGTGGAATACATCATTATTTAATCAAGACAAAACGTATCGGGTAAGAAAATGGAACTTGCGGGCGCGTTGGACAAAACAAGGCGACGTTTCTGGTTATAGTTGTTATGAGATAGAACACTCTATAAGACTGGAGAGTAGCATGGAGCTAAAAGTCGATTTACCTTCTTACAAATTGCCTGTTTATCCTTTTTTCGTAGAAGGTAAAATTGTCAGTGAACAAGGCGAGGAAACTGATGCAAGTTATCAGTTTTACACCGATGAGGATACCTCTATCAACTATTATCAAATTAGTATTCCTTTATGGAGCAATAAAAAAGTACGCGCCGCCTATCAACCAAATTTCGACGGTGGACAGTTTTATTTTCCGCCTTATAAAGATGCACGCGTGTTGGTCGGATTAGGGTTTAAGAGTGCTGTTATCTCCGAGTTTTTGGATTGGGGCAGTGGGACTGCGTTGCCTATGGATTCACAAGGAAACCAACTGGTCATGGGAAAATCAACGACCAGTCATAATATTATCAAACATACTTATGTGGACAGTAAGCCAAAATTGGAAATTCAGCGTACCGAGGAAAAGGATACTGAATTGCTACAATTTTCGGTTGGTTACATTATTTTACAAACTCAAACAGAAGAATAGGACGGTTGAAAGATGAGTCTAGTTTGTAAAATTGAGTTAAGCCAAGACGATGGTATTACCGTAACGGTCATCAACAAAGACGGCAAGATTACGCAAACCATGGTCTTCAATGGCACCAGCATGGTTCATACTTGTAAAGGTGACAGTGATACCAGTACCATCACCCAGACATCTGACACCATAACAGTGGAATGCAAAAATTTTAATGTCAATGCAGAAACCATTACCTGCAAATCGACAAAGAACACGCTACATCATGCCGATGGCACATTTGACATTGACAGCACGAAAAAAACTACATTTACCTCAGCAGCCGATACAGATGTAAAAGTCACCTCTAAACTAAATATGACTGCGGCTGATATTGCCGCTACAGCCACCAGCAGTGCAAAAGTAACAGCCGCAACAACCACAATTAATGGTGATACTAAAGTCAGCGTTACGGGTGCGCAAGTGGATCTTACCGCGACGGCAGCAGCCAATTTAAAAGGTGCTACGGTCAAAGTGGCCGCATCAGGATTGATGAATGTTGAAGGCGGCGGGATAACCACAGTCAAAGGATCGATTACTAATATCCAGGGTAGCCTGGTCAAGCTCGGATAGGTTTTATGAATTCAGACGACACACAGTATCAAGAATTTCTTGAAGAACTACATGATTTAGCGGATTTTCGGTTAAATTACGCACTGGATTACCCTGTTTCTAAATTAGACAAGGAAGACTCCGATGTTAAACGCATCATTGAAGCCTTAGCTTTTTTTGGTGCACGCACTCATCTTGCGGCTCTGCGCAGTTTAGATGCTACGCACCTCCGTTTGTATCAACAATTTTTTTCTTATCTGCTGACACCGCTTGCGGCAATGGCAATTATTCAGGCCATGCCTACAGGTCACCTTACCGAAGTGTTGGACTTGGCTGAAGGGACTGAATTTGAATTGCAGCCAGAAAAAGGCGGTTTGGTTATGTACCGCACTACCCGTCGCTTGCGAATATTGCCGATGGCATTGGTAGCCGTTACACAAGAGCCGCGTTTATCAGGATCAGGGATTAGGCTGTTGTTATCGTTTCAGGCTAATTATCCGTTAAATGAACAGCTAGAAACCCTTAGTCTGCATATTAACTATTTAAATGACTTTCCGCTGTCACTCAAAGTATTTCATTTTTTAGGACAGGCATTAAAAACGGCAGGGGTTCAGTTTGGTGTTTATGATGCTGACCAGCCCTGTTTGCCTTGTCAATTCAGTCTTGGTACGCCCCCCGTTGATATTGAAGCAGATGATTGGGCGCACCCGCTGGAAAAAGAACGTTATTATTTTCATTGCCCGCAACAAGAACTGTATCTCGAATTAAAACTGCCGTCAGTGCCACGCAATTGGACACGTTTTACGGTCACATTGGATTGTGATGAGCCAATGCCTCGACAACTGCGATTACACAAAGATTTGTTTCAATTGTTTACCGTCCCAATAATCAATAATCAACGAACTACTGCGCAACCCATTATTTGTGATGGTACTCAAGAACGCTATACGCTCCGTCATCCACAACCAGAATTTGGTTTTAGCTTACAAAAAGTGCTTGGCGTGTATGAAGTTACTAAACAAGGTATGTTGCCTTTTCGTCCAGGTATACTGGCAGGAGGCAATGGTTCTTACGAAATTGAACAGGGTCTACTACGAGAAGGCCAAGGTCATTTATACTGGCTGGTCCCGCATTTTCCAGCGGCATTTGAAGAGCCGCGTACGCTGGTCGTTGACGCGATATGGCAACAACCTTGGTACGACCAATACTTGAAAAAAACGTACACCTTATCACTGTTTCGTCGGCAAATGGCAGGGGTGAAATGGGAGCTCGTAGATACCGCCATTCCCCATGCTGAAAACGGTCAAATAAACAGTAATACAGGCTATATTCATTTGCTAACGCTAATGCACAAACCTCGTTTTAACCTTCAAAACACCCGTGATTTGCTCATGGCGTTGGGTAGTGTTTCGACAAGTCCGTTCCGTAGCGTATTTGATAGCTTGATTGGTTTACGCACGGAGGAAGAATCTTTAGGGGGCGTAGAAAAACGAATCACCAAGCAAATTTACACGTTACTGTTTAAACCACCTATAAATGAAAATACTGAGTTAATCGACACTTTTGTCCAGCATATAGGGCGGATACTTAATCTATGGATTGAGGACGCGCTGGTTGAAACGCGATGGGAAAGTCAGGATGAACTGGATAGCACTTTTCAGGTGAAAAATGATGAATAAGGAACTGTGGGGCATAATTGTCACTATTAATGCGTGTCTGAAGCCTTTGCGAGAGGCCGATTCGCCAGATATTATTGCGACGATGGATTTGGTGGAAATACGCAGTAAATTACGCGCTCAACTAGAACAGTTGCGCACTGCAATTACTGAGCGATATTCGGAGCGTGATGCTTACTTAGTGTTATTTCCACTGACAGCACATTGTGACGAATTAGTTAAAAAAATGATTCTGGATATTAAACAGTTGGAATGGCCGCCGTTACAACAAGAGTTATATCAAGTCGTTGATGCGGGTGATTTATTTTATGAGTTGTTAGATAATGCCTTGGCAAAATCAGACACTTTGCCTTTAGTTTATGAAGTGTATTATTTTTGCCTGCATGATGGTTTTTGTGGTCGTTACGTTGGCAACGTGGAGAGGCTTAACGATTACCTTGAGAAGTTACGCCCACATATCATTTTGCAACCCATAGTTACGATAGTGCCTCCTCTGCCTGCACCGAAAAAATGGACACATTTTCGTATGCTAAACCGTATTTATTACGGTGGTGTGGGTTTGCTATTGCTACTTGTTTATTGTGTTCTCACTTTTCTAGCCAGCACTTGGCACCCGACGACTTAAATAATACAGGCAAGCCATGACCGCTAAACTTGACGCGCTATTTTCACCTGATAGATTACGCCAGAACTGGCAAAATGCGTTAGTGCCTGTCACTGTACCCGCACAGAATAAGATTAATCTCACTATTTACAGTCAATACCTTGAATTGCAGCGGTTGATTAGTGAAAATTTTTCGAATACCTCTTGCTTGTCAGAGACGCTTAACAACTTAACCGCAGAAATAGATCTCGCATTTTCGCTAGATGCTACTGCCCTCCCCGTTGATGCTAAACAAAAAGACACGATTGTTGGGCTATTAGAAACATTGGAAGAGCTATTATGGGCAATGGATTTGTCTAAGCAGACTCCATTATGACACCGATTGAAAGCCGCATTGTTCAGCATAGTTGGCGATTTGATCCAATCAGCCTGCTGATGTTATTGGATTATCTGGGCTATAGCATGGATGAAATTTTGTTTTGTAGCCACTTTAGTAATTGTTCTCAAACGAGGCTGGTTGAGGGTATTGAATTTCATAGCTCACCAAGGAAAGTGATTATTACCCTTAATATAGGGCTATTAGGTGGGCAAAGCGTACTGCCCAATTATTTGTTTAAGCAGGTCGATAATGGCGGTGTTGACTCAGAACTGTTTGCGAAGTTCTTTGGCTATTTCGATGACCAGTTATTACGCCGTTTTTTGTTTGCCATTTATTCTGAATTCGATCAAACGTTTACTCAGAGCTGGGAATCCAGAAAAAATACCTCACTTTACACGCTAAAATTAGACAGTATTACCACGTTACACTGGTTGACGCAGTTGGTTTTCCCAGAATTACAGGTTAGAGTGGAAAAGCGCACACTCAAACGAAGCGTGACGTTAAACTCCCCTATTTTGGGTAAATTCCATTTGGGGCATCAAACCGTATTTGGAAAAAGGAAAAAATTATTGGTGCCAGGAAAGTACATCACCCTCATCACTGATGAAGAAATGTTTTCTAATGGTCAATCTTGGGTGCATGAAATAAACCTGCGGCTGCAAAGTTTGATTTTTCCACTGTTACGAAACGTAGGGGTAGATTTAGAAATATGGTTAGTTATTCGCACTCAAGGCACCGCACTCAGCTTGAAGAAAAACAGTTATTTAGGTTATGAAAATATATTCAGTGACACATTACAAGTTCGGCAAATTCGAATTTTTTCTGGCTATTTATGTGATTAGTATTAAGGAAAACACACTATGAAAATTGACTTATTACAGCGTAATTTACCGATAAGGGAAAATTCTGGGCTTAATTCCACCGATTCACGCTTCGATGAAATTGCAACCTTAGTACAGCAAGGAAACTATGCAGAAGCCGCTCGTTTGAGCGAAATTATTCTTGCTGATGGAATTTATGACATTCGGCTGATTTGTTACTTTCTTTATGGCTACTGGCTGGAACACGGTTTAGCCAGTTTGGTAACGGTTATCGACTGTTTAGATTATGTTATTTTGGAAAATTGGGAAGCTATCGGTCCTGTCGTTAAGCGAGAAAAAATTGTCCAAAATAGTCTGAGCTGGTTATTTCGGCAATTACTGAAACAAATTCAATACGAAGAAAAGAAAAATACCCTGTTGTGGCAACAGTGGCAGACTTCCATTAGTGCGGATGAAGTCGGTAATATACTAAAATCCAGCGAAGCGTTTCGTTTAAGCATTAATCAACAGCTTGAGGGTAATACAGAGTCTGTGGTCGTGTGTAGCAAGATAGAGACGTGGCTAAAAGCATTGCAACGGTTAGTGTATAAGCCACCCGAAGTGGAGGTAGTCGAGCCTGAAAAAATAGAGGACTCTATCATAGAAACAATAAGCACTGCCGCTCCCATAGTAACGGGTGGTCTGAAAATAGAAGTGTCTCATCACATGGAGCTATTACTAAAAAAACTAGCCGCTTTTGAGTATTTGCTTCAAGAACAAAAGTTTCCTAAAGCGGCGTTGGTCGCAGATGATATTAACCAAACCTTAGCATCGTTTGACCCTATGGTTTATTTTCCGAAAACGTTCGAGACGTTCGCTAAGTTACAAGTGATTAACTTTGAAGAATTATCCGCCTATGAAAATCATCGAGGTAGCGCACAATGGCAAGCCATGCAAGATTGGTTGAAAATTGATGTTGATAGTTTTATGAATGATTAGGAGGCGATGATGGGACAGTTAGTAACTGGCACGGCAATCCTTAGCTGTTCTTTTGGAGCAGCACCGACACCGTTGAACGTATTACCAATCAATAAAGTATTGGTCAATATGCCCGCAGCCAATATTATGGATAATAAACCGTTTCTTAATATTACACCGTTCGGCGTGTGTACCAGCATAGCAAACCCAATGGTGGCAGCCGCTACGGCAGCGGCTTTAGGTGTTCTAACGCCCATGCCTTGTATACCAGCGACAGTAGCACCTTGGATTGTAGGAAAACCCACCGTATTGATAGGTAATATGCCCGCCCTCACTAGCGACAGTAAATTGATGTGTATGTGGGCAGGGTGCATCAGTATCAGCTTTGCAGGGCAAGTCAAGGTAACAACCTAATGATGAACGCCGATAGTTGCGTTGAATATTGGTCTACTGTCAATCTTACCGCTATCGAGGCGACCTTATGGCGAGAAGATCAAAGCACTCCCACTGATTCAGCGTGGCTGGATTTAAGCTGGAAGTATCCTGAGCATTTTTGGATAGGCTTACATACCTATTGGAAGCGTATGCAAGTCGTGCAAACGAAAAGTACCGTTTTGTCTTGTTATGATTTTTACAACGATTTAGTAGTACGACAAAAAAGTCAGGCGATGACACCTGCATACACTTGGTTTGAGAATGATAATTGGCAAACGTGGTCTTATGCCGAGTTGGAACAAACTGCAAATAGCCTAGCCGCCACATGGGAAAAATGTGGCGTACAAGCTGGAGAGACGCTGGTTATTCTACATCCACAAGGACCACACTGGCTAACCGCTCTGTTAGCTGGTTTGCGCTTGGGGTTGGTCATCTCACTATTGCCACCGCAGGGCAATACTTTTGTTCATCACCGTCTGGAACATCTCGCTCCGCAATGGTTGGTAATGGATTCACTGTACCGACATCGACTAGCGACAGTTTGGCAGGACATTATACTGCCGAACACCTTATCATCCTCACTGCCTACGCGACAAGCTCACCTATATCCCAGCACTGCTATTATTGCGCAATGCCTTGACCCAACGAGTTTAACGCCTGATTTAGCCTATGCTGTCAATGCCGAAAGTCTCTATTTAGGTGCATTGCGCGATAACATTTTTGCTTTAGGTATCAAGCCAACACAAGTGTGTGCTGCACCCGATTGGCATTCAATGGAAAGTCAACCTGCGTTGATGTTGGCGGTTTTATTAGGCGGTGGCACTTGGGTACACATTGAACGTGCGGATCTGGAAAAAAATCCAGAACGGCTATTAGAGCAACACATTGATGTATTAGGCGTAAGCCGTAGCTTGCGTGATCTGTTACAACGCAATCCGCCCAGTGGTGAAAAATCGTGGCGTTATTGGTTTCGCCATCCCGCTGAATCGGCCGACTTAACCGTATGGCAAGATTTTAGTAAAAAATTACAGTTACAAGACAGCTATTCAGGCAATTTACTCTGGAATACGACCCTAGGTGGCGCGATATTTTTTTCCTCGCGCTGTCGTGGAATACCGCATCATGAAGCAATACCTGCGGCAGGATTATGTTGGCAATTTGGCATGATTACCGCGCCTGATTTGCCTTGTTTAGATGGTTTTGGACGCATAGCATTAGGCACGGAAGAAAAAGGGGACATCATTTGGACACCCACGCCCCATATTTTAACGTGCTACTTAAACACTTGGCATTATCTGGGCAACTATCCGCGTGGTCGTGCGGCACGCACCTATCCTCGGCAAGAAATTCTCAGCGTACTGTCAAGCTGTGAACGCTATCTAGCCTTAATAGAATCGCCAGTTGTGGGCGGTGATGCCGACCCGCGCCAAGTGTTGTTGGCATTTGGCGAGAACGTCGATGTTAAAGCGTTGCAGACGTGTATCGAGACTGAACTAGGCAGTGAATTCCTGCCAGACCGCATTGAGTGTTTACCGCTGTTACCAAAGCGTAATGAGGAAGGTGGCGCGGATCAAGAATGGTGTCAGTTCCATTATTTAACTGGCGAGCTTTATCGACGGCAACGGCACGCAATTTATTGTTGTTTGTCAGCATTGAAAAAATTATTTTAAAGTGTTAGGTTCTGTTGACATTTCGGGAATAGTCATTCAGAAACAACCAGTTATAGATATATAGCAAAATCATAACTTACTGATATAGTTAGCGATTTTACCAAATGTCAACAGAGCCTAGTGACATAATGAATATGCTAGACAAAGCCGAAACCTCTATTTTTCGGTAGCTTGTTAAATTTGTAAATCAGGTCTTCTTTGAATCTACGGCAAGGTGATTTATTGCTGTTGCTTTCATGAATTTAGACCACACTATTGTGCCCTGCGAGCTCTTAATGATGTGGTCGTTTTTAGTTTTTAACTTTTCTTCATAAGGAATGTATTATGCCAAAAAATAGCCAACAACCTTTTCAACATTTAAGGGCAACAGCCGTTAAAGTGGCGCAAGGTGCTAATGCCCCAATTACAAAGTTAACTGAGGCACAAATACTTCAGGCAACTGCCCATTACTTTTTACGAGCAGGGCTTGACTACAAAGGTCAGTTTCAATGTTGTTATGAAACAAAAGGCGGTGGAGCTCAACTGGATGCCAGCATTGATCCTGGGAAGATATTTGGGCTTGGCTTTCTGAGTACAGAAATAAGTTTTTCTGGCAGCTGTACTAAATCTAATGAAGCAATATTGGTTGCTCAACGTGGACCTTCACAAATGCAGTATAGGGCAACCAATTTAACAATCCCTCAGCCGATCATGATTAATTGTTTAGCTGGTGTACATTGGGAGGGCGGTGTTAAAGCGGGCATAGAAGTAACGGTGGGGATATCCTATACAGTCGGTTCTGATGGCGCAGGGGAAACAGAATCTACCTTTGATGAGGAGGAAGAGGGCGGAGATACAACACTGGAACTAGAAGGAATCGGAATAGGATTTAAGGCAGAAGCAAAAGCAGGGTTTGAGGCTGAAGCCGGTTACACTTACGAACGCTTTTTCGCTGTAGATGTTTGTCCACTCCCTTTTGACCATGAAGAAAGGACAACCAATGTTTCAGCAATGCTAGGGGAACTTTTTACTGCACCGTCCTATAAAGCCCTAATGAAAAAACGCGCCTGTGATTTTGCAAATTCGACGAATGGCTTTGAAAAAATTCGTTATGCAGGGCGTGTTTTTGGACATATTAGTTCAGCAGATATTTGCACAACGCTGGCTAAAGGAATTGACAATAGAGCTACCCAAAAGCCTGCAAAAGAAGACGCTAAAAGTATGATAGACAGCTTACAATGTTGGGCAGATAAAGAGTCTCAGCCCAAAGTCCTTACCTCGGTGTTTATTTCTTCTCATAAAGCTGAGGGTAAAGCAGGGCTTATTGCCAAGGCTGAGATTTCTGTTCAAGCGGTAATCGCACAAGGAAAAATGGGTGCCAGCGCAGAAGGACCTACTGTGGGTGGGGAGTATAAGTCAGCTACTGTACGTTATCAAACGGCTTATTCTGCCCCCTTGAAGAAGGATTATGAGAATAAATTTTATGATAAATCTTATGTCGTAATGACTCAAGATACTAAAATTGTTTACAAAAAAATTGAGTTTACCGCATTAAAACTGAGTGCAGACGCTTCAGCTGGTGTTTTAGGTTATAGCAAGAGAAAGAGTACCGATCAATATGAAGAGGTTGACGAAGCGTTAACTTTTGGAAACAAAGAGTTCCTGAATCGGATCACTTATACAACAGCCACTGTATTTTGGCATATGCACTACCCTTCAAGAGCAATAGGCGACAAGGCTTATCTTCAATATACGGAGGAGTCATTTTTTTCTAAAAAGAAAGAAGTCTATCACTTTCCAATGGAGACATTGCCAGGAACTGGTGTTTCTTTGGGTGGTTCGTTTTTGCTAGAAAATTTATTACAATTTTATGAAGGTTATGATCCTATTCTAGAAGAGTTTGCCAGAAAAAGTGTTGAAAAATACTT
>JAUYBJ010000244.1 GCA_030693155.1 Methylococcales bacterium | reverse complement strand
AGCGTTACCGCATTCTTTCTGACAGACTAAGAAACCATCTTATTGATTTATATGATGATATTCTCGGAGTCTGCGCGGGGCTTTGGAACTTCTATCTCGCTAACTGATTGTTTTATAATGGAACAACAACTCTATTATTATAAACTTACCATGCGATACCGCAGCGCGTGGTAACGAGAGAAAAAGCGGTAACAACTATAATTATAAGTCATCGTTTGCAATAGGATTAATATTGCATTTTATACACTACACAAGGGTAAAACTGGGGGCATAACAATGAAACAACCATATAAAAATAATTTACAACGTCATAACCAACCTATTAAATATAAAATCACTTGTGCATTTATCTTCGCGGCGGTTTTTGCAAACCCTGTTTTTGCCGAAAGTAAATGTGTTGCACAAGCCATTACGCTGCTAAAACAGGTCTATCCTGAGCAATGCCAACGAAATAAACTCAAAGTAAAATTATTAACTGCGCATAAAAAACACGATCAACCGCTATTAAAAGAATTAGGTGGCAAACTGGATGAGCTTAATAACATTCTCAAACCGACTGACGAAAAATTAATGGTTTTAAAAGCCTCGATTAAAAAGAATCCAGATGATGAAGCCGATTTTAATACCGCCTTACTTGAATTAAACACCTGTGAATAAATAGTGCCTTGTTTTGTGCTGGTTGTGTTTGCCAAAAAGTGATGTGTCAACACTTTTCAGGACACAACGTTAAGCAGCTTTGTGCTGTATTTCAAACTCTACAGCCGACAAGTATCTATTACTGTAATGGAGTCGTTGTCGGTTGTAGAACACTTCGACAAGCTCAGCGCGAACGGTTTTATAATGATTTTATTGACTGTTAGCTATATAACCGTTTGGGGGAATTTTGAATTTAAATTATGAACAACTGGTTGAGCGTATCAACCTATGGAATCACGCTTATTACGTCCTTGATAATCCACTGGTCAGTGATGCAGAATACGATTTAGCCTTTCGCGAATTATTGGCATTGGAAGCTGACAATCCTGAATTAGTCACCCCAGAATCACCCTCGCAACGTATCGGTCTAGCCCCGATTGCTGAATTCAAAAAAGTAGAGCATGGCGTAAAAATGCTCTCCTTGGCGAATGCGTTTTCCTTGCAGGAGACATTCGATTTTTTTGATAAAGCCGCAAAAGAACTGGATGTAAGTCCCGAATCACTGGCGATATTCAGCGAACCCAAACTGGATGGCTTAGCGATTACTATCCATTATCAGCACGGCGTATTCAGCTACGCCGCCACGCGTGGTGACGGGCAGATTGGCGAAGATGTGACCCACAACATCAAAACCATCAAATCCGTACCGTTAAAACTCGACACCGATACGCCGCCTGAACAATTGGAAGTGCGCGGTGAAGTGTTCATGCCCAAAGCCGCCTTTGAAAAATTAAACCGTTTGGCGGGAGAGCAAAATACTAAAGTGTTTGTCAATCCCAGAAACGCCGCTGCGGGTACGGTGCGGCAAATGAATCCCAAAATTGCCGCCGCGCGGGATTTACAGTTTATTCCTTACGGCATCGGTGAATATCAGGGTGAGCATGACTTCACCCGTCATTCGGACATTATCGACTATCTGGTATCGCTGGGTTTTAGACGTAACCCGCATTGTTATGCGTTTTCGGGTAGTTTCGCTGCATTTACCGACAATTATCAACAGATGGAGCAGTTGCGCGACAGCTTGCCGATGGAAATTGACGGCATCGTCTATAAAATTGACGATTTGGCGACCCAAATCGTGTTAGGTTTTATTGCTCGTTCACCCAAATGGGCAGTAGCACGCAAATTCCCCGCCCAACAAGTAACCACGCAATTAATCGGCGTGGATTTTCAGGTCGGGCGTACAGGCGTTTTAACCCCCGTTGCCAGATTAGAACCCGTATTTGTTGGCGGTGTCACGGTCAGCAATGCCACGCTACATAATATGGATGAAATTGAACGTTTAGGCTTGTGTATCGGTGACAGCGTAGAAATTCAACGGGCAGGGGATGTGATACCCAAAGTGGTGAAAGTGGTGGAGCAGGGCGAAGACAGACAACCGATTATTATGCCAGAGGATTGTCCTGTGTGTGCTTCGCCCGTCGCCAGAACCGAAGGGCAGGCGGCGTTTCGTTGTACGGGTGGTTTGATTTGTGCCGCACAAAGTGCCGAGCGTATCGAACATTATGCCTCGCGTAAGTGCATGAACATTGTTAACCTCGGTACGAAACTAATTGAATTGTTGTACAGCAAAGGCATTATCAACACCATCGCCGATATTTATAAAATCAAGCTGGAAGATATTGCTACTTTGGAAGGGCAGGGCGAAAAAAGTGCGCAAAATGTACTGGATTCGATTGAAGCCGCCAAAACCACCAAATTAAGCACTTTTTTAGCCGCGCTGGGTATTCCCGAAGTCGGTGAAGGCGGCTCGAAGAATGTTGCCAAGTATTTTAAATCTTTGCCTGCAATTCAGGCTGCCAGTGTTGAGGACTTGCTGCAAGTACCCGATGTTGGGCCTGTGACCGCGAACAGTATTGTGGATTTTTTTCACGATGCCCGAAATCAAGCCATTGTTGCCGATATTATCAATGCGGGTGTGCATTGGGAAGATGAACAGCACGAACCTGCACAGGCGCAGCCCTTGGCAGGTCAAACGTGGGTATTAACAGGTACGATGGCGATGCCGCGTCATGAAGCCAAAGCCTTGCTGGAAAGTTTGGGTGCGAAAGTGGCGGGTTCAGTGTCTAAAAAAACCAACTGCGTGGTAGCGGGTGCAGAAGCGGGTTCTAAGTTGGCAAAAGCGGAAGAGTTGGGCGTTAAAGTGATGAATGAAGCGGAGTTTTTGGCGGCGTTTAGGTTTTAAGCATGACTGCCAGTCCTTTAAGGACTGGCAGTCATTAATGACCGTAACAAGTTTGACCCGCTACCTATCAAAGGTTCATGTTCTTTTCGATATTGCTGATATGTCTATCAATAGCATGGTGTTCGATAAAGGATGGCATCAAATCAAGTTTTTGTTCAAAACTGCCTTCAATTCGTTCTAAAAAGGTAAACCAATAACCTATATCGTCATGCAAAATTCCTGTTGAATCAAAGAAGCGCATACTGCCGCCGTGTTGATATTGATTGAGTCGGACGGGTACACGCGGCACGATGTCGTTATTGTTGACGAACCGAAAATATCTGTGCTTTATCTCATCATCCAGCGTTTTTACAAAAGTACGGTCTCCAACCCTCGGCTGTCCGAAGGTGTACAAACCATGCACCGATTTATAAATATCGGGGTCAATATCCAGCACTAAACGTGCTGTAGTCAGTGCCGCAAGCGCACCGCCAAGACTGTGACCTGTAATCCATAAAGGTTGTCCATATTGGTGAACTTCTTTCAAGGTGTGAACAATCTGATTCCAGACGGAATTCAGTGCATTATCGAATCCTTTATGAACTTTGCCATTCGGTGTATTTTGAAAATCAAAACCTGCGTTGGTGAGCCAGTCTTTAATGTTTTCAGTGCCGCGAAACGCTATGACCACAGCACTACCGCTATGGGCAATAAAAAGCTGGGTATCTTTGTCGGCTTTATGGGGGTCTGGTTTGTTAATAAATACTACTTTAAATCCCTGTTGGAGGAGTTTTATACGGATGTTTTCTTCTGACTCGTACGCCAATTTGGAGGCGAGTGCTAACGCATAAGTATTTTTTAAAGAGAATTGAGTGGAGTTGGGTTCAACACTTAAATTAATCATCGTCTGTCCTCATTTGTCATTCAAGAGGGTTAAATTTTTCGACTTGTGCGATCCACTTATTTCTTATATACAACTGATGGATTTTTAACGGCACTTATTCAGCGGGTGTTTTATGGTGCTGACTATGCTCTGGTATGACCGTGTTATCGTGTTCTTGCATTTGCACATCAAACCATTCATGCAGGGTAACTTGCTGAGTGCGTTGTTGAACTTCTTTTATTTGTTCGGAGCTGACTGATTCCGCAGCCAGTGCGGTAGAAAAAAGTATCAGTCAAGTGAATAGCAGGGCGGAGTGCTTCATAATCGTTACCTCGTTGCGCGGTATGTAAAAAAAACAGCTCGTTGATGTTAACAATCAACGAGCTATTCATAAATACAAAACGAACATTTTAATGAAACAAGGCAAGACAGATGCTTGGCAGGTTGAATAACCTGACCAAGCTGAGATAGTCTTATTTTAACCTTTCTTCCAATTCTGCTTGGCTTAAATGCCGCACGGTTTCGCCTTTAATCATGAAAATCAAATGTTCGCAGATATAACAAGCGTGATCGCCGATACGTTCAACTGCTCGTACCGCCCATAAGACATTTAAAGTACGCGTAATGTTCCGAGGATCTTCCATCATGTGAGTGATAAGTTGACGGATAATGCTGTCATATTCTCTATCGACATTCTCGTCACGACCTGTAATGAGAGTAATATCATCAATAGACATTCTGGCAAACGCATCCAACGCACCGTGAAGCATTTCTTTGACCAAATCACTCATGTGTTGCAATTCATAATACTGGTCTTTTTTGGTTTCAGAGTCTGATAACTGAAGTGCTATTTTGGCAATACGTTCCGCTAAATCACCGATGATTTCCAGTTCATTAATGACTTTAATAACAGTCAGTAATAAGCGAAGATCAAATGCTGTAGGTTGACGCAAGGCTAAAATTTGCGTGCATTCTTTGTCAATTTCTATTTCCAGCGCGTCAACCTGATTGTCTTGCTTAATGACCAATTCAGCCATTTCCATATCGCTGGTGGTAAAGGCTTGAATAGCGAGTTCTATTTGCTGTTCAACCAAGCCGCCCATGATTAATACTTTATTGCGTATATCTTCCAATTCTTTGTTGAATTGTTCAGAGATATGTTGTCCTATTTTGCTGTTATCCACTGTTTGCCCCTTTAACCGTAACGACCTGTAATATAGTCTTCTGTTTGTTTTTTGGTAGGATTGGTAAACAACTCGCTGGTTGTGCCAATCTCGATTAACTCGCCCATATACATGAATGCAGTGTAATCAGATACCCGCGCAGCTTGCTGCATATTGTGGGTAACGATGACTATCGTATATTTTTCTTTCAGCTCATTAATTAATTCTTCAATTTTTAATGTTGAAATAGGATCTAAAGCGGAAGCGGGTTCATCGAGTAATAATACTTCGGGTTCGATGGCAATGGCGCGGGCAATCACTAAACGCTGTTGTTGACCACCTGATAAGCCTAAGGCGTTATCTTGTAAACGGTCTTTCACTTCGTCCCACAATGCGGCACCGCGTAATGATTTTTCGACGGTTTCTTCTAAGATACGTTTGTCGTTGATACCTTGAATGCGCAGTCCGTAAGTCACATTTTCAAAAATAGACTTGGGGAATGGATTCGGCTTTTGGAATACCATGCCAACCCGTCTGCGTAATTCGGCAACTTTAACGGATTTGTCGTAGATGTTTTCGTCGTCGAGTAAAATTTTACCTTCGATGGTGACATGATCGACTAAATCATTCATGCGATTAATACAACGTAACAGTGTCGATTTACCACAGCCGCTGGGCCCGATATAGGCGGTGACTTTTTTGCGGTACATTTCCATGCTTACATTATGTAATGCCTGTTTTTTGCCATAAAAAAGATTTAAGTTTTCGACTTTGAGACAAGGTTCATTAGGGGCTTTCGATTGCCCTTGTTCGCGTAGAACGGAACTCATATCAATGGTGTGTGAACGGGTTTGTTGTGCTGTCATGTTTTAACCTTCTAGTGCTCTAATGCGCGGTATTTTTCGCGTAGACGATTTCTAATAATAATCGCTGATAAGTTCAGTACGACAATCACTATAACCAATAATAATGCTGTGGCGTATACCAGAGGTCTGGCTGCTTCAACATTGGGGCTTTGAAAACCTACGTCATAAATGTGAAAACCTAAGTGCATGAATTTTCTGTCTAAATGCAAAAAGGGGAAGTTGCCATCTAACGGTAAGGTGGGAGCCAGTTTAACAACGCCCACTAACATCAGCGGTGCTACTTCACCCGCCGCGCGTGCAACCGCTAAAATCAAGCCTGTCATCATTGCAGGACTTGCCATCGGTAATACGGTGCGCCATAAGGTTTCTGCCTTGGTTGCCCCTAATGCCAGACTGCCCTCGCGTATCGCTTTGGGAATACGCGCCAAACCTTCTTCGGTAGAGACAATTACCACAGGCAACGTTAATAATGCCAAGGTGATAGATGCCCATAATAACCCTGGTGTACCGTAAACGGGAGCGGGCGACGACTCAGGGAAAAATAACGCATCAATGTTACCACCTAAAATGTAAACAAAGAATCCCAAACCGAATACCCCGTAAACAATAGAGGGTACACCTGCTAAATTGTTGACCGCGATTCTGATTAATTGTGTGGTAAAACCCTGTTTGGCATATTCACGCAAGTACACAGCGGCAATCACGCCAAACGGAGTCACGATAATCGCCATGATAATAACCATCATCACCGTACCGAAAATAGCAGGAAAAATACCGCCTTCGGTGTTGGCTTCGCGTGGTTCGTCGGTTAAAAATTCGTACACTTTGTGACAGAAAAAACCGAGTTTACCAAAGATATTCATGGTGTTAGGTTGGTAAACCATAACCACTTTAGCCAGCGGAATAGTTACGTTCGCACCTGATTCAGTGGTAGCCACCAGACTATCACGTCTGATTTCTGTATATAACGCGGCAAGTTCAGCTTGATGACTTTGATATTGTGCATCGTAGTCAGCTTTGTCGGCGGCGAACTGTTTTTCTGCTTCGCTATCCCACTTGTTTTCTAATTGCAATTTCTTCTGCTTCAAACGCAAGCGCTCCAAGCCGTAGTTGATTGCACCGATTTCCTTTTTTTCCAACTGGTTTATTTTCTTAAAAACGACTAATGCGGCACTGATTCTGTTTTGCAGTTCAGGCATTGCTTGCTCACCTGTTGCAATGGTTTTACCGCTTTCTTTTACTTCCAGCAGCTGACCATAAAAATTGCCCCATTCGCGACGTTCTACCACGATTAACGCTTCAGGATTGCTTTGCTCTTTGATATTACGCTCTTCTATCCAGCGAAAATCTGCACCTGTTATATCGCGATTACCTGTTTTGATTAGATACTGTACCAGCGTATCTTCGTTGTCTGCCATTTTATGCCCTGTGGATTTTGCCATGATGGCGGGCGTAATACTGGTATCGACTTTTTCACCAATGATAGTGTGTAGCGGTTTGTTTTCTTCTGCGTAACTGAATTGCGTTATTTGAGCGGGCCAAAAATTGCCCATTCCGCGTACCAATACCAACGTCAGTACCGCAATAACCATAATAAGACAGGTACTTACCGCCGCTGCATTAAGCCATATCCAAGGGGATCCACTTTTAAACCATAATTTCATCATAATGAACTGTATTTTTCGCGTAGGCGTTGGCGAATGATTTCCGCTAACGTGTTAAAAACAAAGGTGAATATAAACAATACTAAGGCGGCTAAAAATAATACCCGATAATGTGTACTATCGACCTGTGATTCAGGCATTTCCACGGCGATGTTAGCAGCGAGAGTACGCAAGCCCTGAAAGACGCTCATATCCATGACAGGGGTATTGCCTGTTGCCATTAATACAATCATGGTTTCACCAACCGCTCTGCCTAAACCAATCATTACCGCTGAGAAGATACCTGGGCTGGCGGTTAGTAACACCACGCGCATCATTGTTTGCCAAGTGGTTGCACCTAAGGCTAACGAACCAACGGTTAAATGTTTAGGCACACTGAAAATAGCATCTTCGGCAATGGAGAAAATAGTAGGAATAACCGCAAAACCCATCGCGATACCCACTACCAGCGCGTTACGTTGATCGTAACCGATGCCCCATTCATTTTTGAACCAGTCACGCAACGGTTCACCTAACAAAGCGGTTTCCAGCGGTACGCTGATAGCAAAAGCAAACCAGCCAGTCAGCAGAATAACGGGGATAAGTATCGCAGCTTCCCAGCCTTCGGGAATCTGTTCCAAAATGCGCTTGGGCAAATTATGCCATGCGAATGCAAACGCCATAACCCCGACGGGTAGCAGCATAAACATCAGGAAAAACCCCGCTAAATGTTCTTCAAGAGCGGGTGCGAGCCAAAGACCTGCAAGAAAACCCAAAATAACAGTCGGTAACGCGCCCATTAATTCAATAGTAGGTTTGACGTATAGACGCATCATGGGAGTCATGAAATACGCGCTATAAATTGCGCCCATCAGTGACAGCGGTACGGCAACTAACATGGCATAAAATGCCGCTTTTAAGGTACCAAATACCAGCGGTGTCAAGCTGTATTTAGGTTCAAAATCGCTGTTAGAGGCGGATGATTGCCAAATATAATCAGGTTTTGGATAGCCTTCATACCAGACTTCCTGCCACAGTGATTTAATGGATACTTCGGGATGCTTGTTATCTATTGTCCACGCATAGATATTGTTATCGTTGGCTTCTACTAATAGCGAGTTGGCTCTAGGTGATAACGCAGCGGAAACTGTTAACGCTTTTGTGACTTGCTCTTTAAGCACTTCACGTTCTGAGGTGGTGTGGTAAATACCCATCATGCCGTCTGTATCAATGGCGGCAAACCCTTTGCGGCGGGGTTCTGGATTAATCGCAGCAATGGCTTTTTCAGACACTTTAAAAGAGCGAAGTTTCTGCATGGCAGGGCGTTTTAATTCGTCTCTTACCATTGTCCACTGCGAGACTAAACCCGTTGAATCACCGATGAGTAATGAGCTGTCACCGTTTAAGAACGTACTGACGGTGATTTTCGCGCCTTCGGCAACGACATTCAGATTTTGTCGGATAACAGGTGCAGTTTTATCACTAATATCAAAGAAACTTAAGTGACCATCTTTGCCCACCAGATATAAATTGCGTTCTTCTTTGTCAATGTAAATCTCAGCAACATTTGCCGCAGTTGTCTCTAAAACCGCTTCAGTACGGTTTAAAGTGACTTCATCAGTCATCATGTTTTGATTTTTTTCGATTTGAAGCAGACGGACTTTATCAGCGGTTTTAGCCACAATAGTGCTTGATTTATCACCGATTTTAACAGCGATTTTTTCTAATGCCGTGCCTTTATCATCAATAACAATGGCTGCTTCGCCTAATGGATATTTTAAAGACGGCGTAATCAAGCGTTTGTTATTCGGGTAAGTGATTTTATATTGATGTTTAACAACGATTGCCTGACCATTGGATAATCCATAAATAACTGCGCCTTCGCTGATAGGGCTGCCTTGAGAAAAACTGACAACATTGCTGCCCTCAGGTATTTTAATGGCTTCATTGGCAATGAGCTTGCCTGTAGCCACTTCAAAAAATACCGCCTGTCCACTGTCTGTAAATCTGACAGCAACTTCATTTTGTTCTTCTACGTCCAGTAATACGGTTTTGCCTAAGGTTTGTTCGGGGACGGCATAGTGATTGGTTGCTTCTACGGCGGCGGGTCTAAAGAGTGGAACGACCACATAAAGCAGATAAAAAAAGATAAGCACCAGTGCGACGATAACACTGAGACCACCTGCTATCACGCCGAAACGTGCTAATGAATCTTTAGCAAGTCGCCAGCGTTGGTAGTAATTAGTATCGGATTTTTCCATAACTTGAGAGAGGTTTGTTAAAGGAGTGAGTTTAAGGTGTAGGAGAATTATAGGAATACAATGTGACAGTAATATAACAAAAAACCCCAAAAAAAACGGCTGAGACTCGTTAAACAAATCCCAGCCGTGATTTTTTATTTACCCCTGAGGGTGTTTTTCAAACGCTTACTTCAGTGAAGAAAGCGTTTTTTCAACTATTTTAGCAGGCAGTGGAATGTAGCCGTCTTTGATAACAACTTGCTGACCTGTTTTTGACAAGACCATTTTAATAAACTCATAATCCAGTGGAGCTAATGGAGTATTGGGTTTTTTGTTGACATAAACATACAAATAACGAGTCAGTGGGTATTTGCCGTTCAGTGCGTTTTCTGGAGTGGCTTCAATAAACGGTTCGCCTGCTTTTTTAGCTAATGCGACCATTTTAATGCCTGAAGTAGTGTAGCCCATGCCTGAATAACCAGCACCATTGACTGATGAAGTCACTGATTGTACAACTGATGCAGAACCTGGTTGCTCATTTACGTTGTTTTTGAAATCGCCTTTACATAATGCGTTTTCTTTGAAAAAGCCGTAAGTACCTGATACTGAGTTACGACCGTATAACTGAATGCTTTTTGAACCCCATGCAGCAACACCTGCATCGCCCCAGTTTACTATGTCAGCACTGTGACCGCATTTACGAGTTGATGAGAAAATAGCATCCACTTGTGGAAGTGTTAAGCCTTTGATGGGGTTGTCTTTGTTGACCATCACAGCTAATGCGTCAATCGCAACAGGTACGGCAGTCGGTTTATAACCGTATTTGTCTTCAAACGCCGCTAATTCGTCGTCTTTCATTTCACGACTCATAGGGCCTAGGTTTGAAGTACCTTCGGTTAATGCAGGCGGTGCAGTAGAAGAACCTGCTGCTTGAATTTGAATATTAACGTTGGGATATTCGCGGTTAAACTCTTCTGCCCACATGGTCATCAAGTTTGCCAGCGTATCAGAGCCAACACTGGATAAATTGCCAGAAATGCCACTGGCTTTTTCATAAGCAGGAACACCAGCGTCAACGGTTTGTACTGCGGCTACGGCAGCTGTACTGCTAACTAAAGCGGCAACAGTAAAACCTAATGCGGCAGCCAGTGATTTTGTTTTAAAAGATAGTTTCATTAATCAATTCTCAATGTGTGATAGAAAATATTCAGGTGGTAACAGCGGCAAGCATATTAATTTTATGTGACAAAATGATGACAGCATAGTATTTATCACGCGATATTACGAGGGTTTTATATAGTTGGTGGTGTTATATGATGAGCTATTCATAACGGAAAGGTGTAGTATTTATTAGCATAGCAATCTTAAGTTAAACGATAATAGTGACAATAGTTTTACCTTATAGAGCAAGCAGTGAAAAAAGTAATTACGTTTATCATCCTGTTGTCCGTTGGCAGTTTACTATCGGCAGCGAGTGCTCAAGGAAAGCCCTTGTCTGATTGTCAACAGCGGCGCAATACCCGTATCGCCAAAACGCGGGTACGGGTTGAGCATATATTTGCAGGCATTGAGCAACTGGGTGGCAAGAGCTTACACTGTATCGGTTTAGAGCGAGCCACCTTGCAACTTAACTGGAAGGTAGCCACCTATAATCTGCGACGCTTATGCAGTTTAAAAACAAATGAAATCGTCGACTTTTAGAAGCCAAGTTCCCCCTACCATCACCTGTTCAGGTGTTGTTTGCCTGAAAACAAGCCCTCTTGCCTAGGTAAATCTTAAATTGTGAGCGTTCTCGTGACGATTGACTACCTTTAGCAAGCGTTTAAATTATTTAGGTGGTATTTCGAGATGCCCATAAAACACTTCACAGGAAAACTTAGCTCTTTCTAATCGGGATTTTCTAAAAATATTTCTTATTAATTCCGCCATTTCTAATAGAGTTGTTGTTACATTAGACTTGTTGCACCAGAATAAATAAGAATAGATAATCACTATTATCAATAAAACAGGACTAATAAACGGCTATGAAATTGGGATTATCTGATTTAAAAACAGAAAGGCAGTGTCGGGCGGCGATAGGGATGGATAAAG